>JBCCET010000107.1:0-9366 GCA_039030095.1 Pseudomonadota bacterium
CTACATTTTGCGGCGACAGTGATCAGAGAACGCTTCGCCCCGTCGCCCACAGGGTATCTGCACTTAGGGCACGCGTTTTCTGCCCTGACTGCATTTGAAGCTGCCGCAGGTGGACAGTTCCTTTTGCGGATCGAAGATATTGATGGCCCGCGCAGCAAACCGGAATTTGAAAAGGCAATTTTCGAAGACCTTGCTTGGCTTGGCTTGCACTGGGAAACGCCGGTCATGCGCCAGTCAGATCGCATGGCAGACTATCAGAATGCGCTGGCACAATTGGTGGAAATGGACCTTTGCTATCCCTGCTCATGTACACGAAAAGATATCGAGGCCGCCCTTTCTGCCCCGCAAGAGGGTGCGGGTATGGGGCCAGACGGGGTGATCTATCCTGGCACTTGCCGTCACAGATCCATGGCAAGTTTCCAAGCGGGTGACGCGGTTCGGTTAGACATGGAGAAGGCAACACAACACGTTGGGTCGCTACAGTATGTAGAAATCGGTGATGCGACTGCTCGTCACCGCATCGAGGGTCGCGACATGGTGGCGGGGATCGGGGACATTGTGCTGGCCCGTAAAGATATCGGCACCAGCTATCATTTGGCGGTTGTGGTGGACGACGCTGCCCAGCAGATCAGCCACGTCACGCGCGGGGCAGATATGGCCACGGCCACGCCCATACACGTTTTGCTGCAACAATTGCTGGAGCTACCCGCGCCAATCTATCGCCACCACCGGCTGATCCGCGACGAAAACGGCAAGCGTCTTGCCAAACGCCACGATGCATTAGCAATCCGCAGTTTGCGGGATCAGGGTCTGGGCGTCAGCGACATTCGCGCAATGGTTGGCCTCTAAGGATATCCCGGCTGATGGGTCGTGTGCACCGAATGGATCGGTGCTAAGGTGTCATGGGCTTCATCAATTCCACCTCTGCGCCACTATCGACGGCGGTGTAAAAGCAGGACCGCCGATTGGTGTGGCAGGCCGGACCAACCTGATCAACCAGCGCCAGCAAGCAGTCCCGGTCACAATCAAGCCGAAGCTCTTTGAGCGTCTGGGTGTGGCCGGACGTCTCGCCCTTGACCCAGAACGCCTGACGAGAACGGCTCCAATAGGTCACACGGCGTGTCTCAAGCGTCTTGTGGACGGCGTCTGCGTTCATCCAGGCCAGCATCAACACTTCGCCGGTGTCATGTTGCTGGGCAATCACCGGTAAAAGGCCACGGTCATCGAATTTCAGAGAGGTTGCATCAAACACTTGGGCCATAACGCTTGCCCCTTTCCTTGGCTGCATCGGAGGACTACGTAGAGGGCTGAGCCAAAATTGGAAAGGGCGACCGCGATGGCGCAAGGCGGCGATTTGATAAAGCTCTATTCCGGCCGGATTCTGGAACTTGCGGGGTCGATCCCACATATCGACAGGCTGGCCGCGCCTGATGCCTCGCAAATGAAGCGGTCGCCGCTGTGTGGGTCCACTGTGACTGTGGATCTGGCGATCAGAGATGGTGTGGTGGCTGAATTCGGCCAGGACGTTAAAGCCTGTGCATTGGGCCAAGCCGCCGCCTCCGTGCTGGGGAGCGCCGTCTTAGGGCAGCCGCTGAGCGCGATCCGGCAAGGTCGTGACCAGTTACGGGCGATGTTGAAAGAAGATGGGCCGGTGCCGGACGCCCCGTTTGAGGACCTGGGTGTCCTTATTCCTGCGCGTGATTTCAAAAACAGGCACGATTCTATCCTTTTAGCGTTTGACGCCACCGTTGAGGCGATGGAGCGCCTGGATGCCACCGGGTGACACGTCCTTATTGTCACATGTATTCCGGTATCCGGCTGTTTCATCCAAACGCATTGCTTCATATCCACCTCATCATGATACGTTTTAAAAAGAGCACGCTGATCTAAGGCAACGCGTTCCTCTAATAGGCGTTGCCGCTGGCACCGACGAGCGCATCTGCTTGTCGGAAGTGTCTGAGCATTTCGGCTACACGCACTTCGTACTAAAAAGACGTTAATCCCCGATGCGTCTTGTGCCACGCGTCATCCAAGACGCGTCGTATTTGATAGGTTGGTGTCTGGTATCCCTTTGAAAAAAAGGGATTCACACATTTATTCAATCGGGAAAATGACTTCAGCTTTTGATGTCAGGCTCGCCGCCTTTTCTTCACAAATGAACCGCGACAAGCAAAAAAAGTGCCGCAAACCCACGCGGGTTGCGGCACAAGTCAGGTGCGGTTGGGACAAGGGCGCGGGCCGGGCTGGGCTCAGAGGCAAAAGAGCCAGCAAGGGGACAGTCCTGGACGAGGCGTCTGGACAATCGGGCCGCGCGGAAAACCGCAGGCGAAACAAAAGCGTTTCGCGAAAAACCTAGGCTGCAGCCGCAGGTCTTTCGGGAACCACCTCAAAAAGCGACGGGAACGTGAAGTGACACAAGCAGCATCACCACAATCGCACTCATCCCCAGGATATCTTCCAGCAAAGCGGCTGGATTTTCGGACATGGTGCGTATCATTTGGCGGATCATGGTGCGACCTCTTGTGTGTCTTTGTTCTCGTCTGTTTCCATAATGTTCCATAATTGTTTCCATCAAACAAGAACTTTTTAGGAACATTTTAACATTTTCAGCCGAAAATCCGCTAACCGACTGAAAGATAACGAAAAGCTTTATCCTGCTCCATCAACCACAGCAGAACGCGCGCCGCTTGCCCCCGGTCGGACGTCAAATCCGGGTCTTCATAAAGCAGCATGCGCGCATCTTCCTGCGCTGTTTTCATCAAACCGGCGTGGCTTTCCAGATCAGCGATGCGAAACCGCGGCAGGCCCGATTGCGCAACACCCAGCACGTCACCTGCCCCGCGCAATTTCAAATCCACCTCTGCAATCTCAAAGCCGTCTTCGGTGTCACGCAGGGCCTTTAGTCGCCGCTCAGCGCTGTCGGTCAAACCGCCATAAAGCATCAGACAAGTCGACGCCGCATCCCCACGTCCGACCCGTCCGCGCAATTGGTGCAGCTGGGCCAGCCCAAAAGTTTCCGCCTGCTCAATCACCATGATGGAGGCATTGGGCACGTTCACCCCCACCTCAATCACCGTGGTTGCCACCAACACGCCGGTCTCACCCGCCACAAAGCGCGCCATGGCCGCGTCTTTTTCCGCCGGACGCATCTGCCCGTGGACCAAGCCCACCACATCTTCACCGAGCGCTAACCGCAGTTCTCGTGCCCGATCTTCTGCCGCCGCCCAATCGCGCGTCTCACTTTCGCCCACCAGCGGACAGACCCAATAGGCTTGCCGCCCATCGGCCACAGCCGCCTTCAGCCGCGCGACCACTTGGTCCAACCGGGATTGGCTTACCAGCACAGTCTCCACCGGTTTGCGCCCCGGCGGCTTTTCATCGAGCACGGATAGGTCCATGTCGCCGTATTGCGCCAGCTCAAGCGACCGGGGGATCGGTGTGGCTGTCATCACCAAAATATCCACTGCCGCCCCTTTTTCCCCAAGGCTTAGGCGCTCAGCCACCCCAAAGCGGTGTTGTTCGTCGATGATTGCGAGCCTCAGGTCGTCAAACTCCACACCCTTTTGGAACACCGCGTGGGTGCCGACGAGGATTTGAATGTCACCCTTGTTCAGCGCCTCCAGCTTACCTCGGCGTTCAGCACCCTTGTCGCGTCCGGTCAGGATATCCAGTACGACACCGGCCTCTTCGGCCAAAGGTTGCAATGCTTCCAGATGTTGCCGCGCAAGTATTTCAGTGGGCGCCATCATCACCCCCTGCCCGCCCG
This sequence comes from Pseudomonadota bacterium, assembly GCA_039030095.1. GTDB lineage: Bacteria > Pseudomonadota > Alphaproteobacteria > Rhodobacterales > Rhodobacteraceae > Amylibacter. The sequence continues at coordinate 3,767 of JBCCET010000107.1, forward strand.
CTTCAGCTGCTGCCAAAAGCGCCAGAAACGCCACCAATGTCTTGCCCGACCCCACATCGCCTTGCAAAAGACGGTTCATGCGGATGTCGCTGGCCATGTCCGAGGTGATCTCTTCAATCGATCGCAACTGTGCGCCGGTGGGCCGGTATGGCAGCGCCGCCAGGACTTGATTCCGCAACCGACCGTCGCCAGCGGTCACCAACCCCTTGCGGCGTCGCCTGTGGGCACGCGCCAAAGCCAAGGTCAATTGGTGGGCAAACAGCTCATCATAAGCCAGTCGCTGACGAACGGGTGTACCGGAATGCATGTCGGTCCCCGTTTGCGGCGCATGGCCGGCGGCGATGGCCTCCGCCCAGTCGGGCCAATCGTGCTTTTCAAATATCGACGGGGCAATCCATTCTGCCATGGACGGCGCCAGTTTAACCGCCGCCTGAACGGCCTTGGTCATGCCTTTTTGAGTGATCCCGGCACTAAGCGGATAGACCGGCTCAAACCGTGGTATAGATGCCGAATCGCTTTCGGGCATAATAAAGTCCGGGTGAACCATCTGGCTGACCGTATCAAACATTTCAACCCGGCCAGACACAATCCGGGCGGCACCGGCCGGTAATTTGCGGGACAGCCAATCGCGTTTGGCGTGAAAAAACACCAGCGGAAAGGTCGTTTCGGCGTCTTCGACAACCACGCGATACGGACGGCCCTTGACCGCGTTGGGCCGGTGTTCGCGCACATGCACAGGCACCGTTATCGTTGCTGGCAGAGGTATCCCCTGGATCGTGTCACGCGGCGTGCGGTCGATCACCGAATGAGGCAGCTGAAACACAAGATCACGCGGTTTGGTGATGCCGATCTTTTCATAATGCGGCACACCTTTGGGCCCGATACCCGGCAAACTGTCGAGTTTTGCAAAAAGCGGGTAAAGGATTTCAGGCCGCTGGCTCACGGATCAATCATGGCCAACCATTCGGCCTCGGTCAGGGTTTCTATGCCTAAATCCACTGCCTTGTTGGCCTTTGAACCGGCCCCTGGGCCCGCCACCAGAAAGTCCGTCTTGGCAGAAACGGAACCGGAGACCTTTGCACCCAACGCTTCTGCCCGCGCCTTCGCCTCTGCCCGGGTCATCTGTTCCAGCGTGCCAGTAAACACCACGGTTTTACCTGCAACCGGGGATCCATCGGTGGTGGGGATTTCTGCTGGTTCCACATCAAGATGGGCCGCAAGACGGTCAATCGCAGCACTTTCGTCGGGCGCTGCAAAGGCACCAACCAAAGCCTGCGCCATGACCTGTCCGACCCCGTCAATGGCCAGCAGATCGTCCCAAGACTCCCCCTCTTGCGGGGCCGCATTGGTCATGGCGGCGCGAAAATCCTCCCATGTGCCATAGTGCCGGGCCAGCATCGCGGCAGAGGTTTCGCCCACGTGCCGAATGCCAAGCGCAAAGATCAACCGACCAAGCGGGATGTGGCGCCGTTCTTCGATTGCGGCAAACAGGTTGGTGACTGATTTGTCGCCGAACCCATCCCGGTTCTTGAGCTTGGCCAGGTTGTCACCGTCACGGGTAGCCAAAGTAAAGATATCTGCGGGTTGCCGGATCGGCAGTGTTTGATCAGCAAAAAACATCTCAATCTGTCTGGCGCCCAACCCTTCGATATCAAATGCCGCGCGCGAGACAAAATGTTTCAACTTCTCAACGGCTTGCGCGGGGCAGATTAATCCACCCGTGCACCGGCGCACACTGTCACCGGGTTCACGAACTGCCGCGCTGCCGCATTCGGGGCAGACATCCGGGAAAACGTACGAGGCAGTGTCTTTCGGGCGTTTGGAAAGATCCACGTCGGCCACTTTGGGGATCACATCGCCCGCACGGTAGATCTGGACCGTGTCGCCTACGCGAATGTCTTTGCCGCCACGAATGTCGCCGCCTTTGCTGTCGCGACCCTCAATGTAGTCCTCGTTGTGCAGAGTAGCGTTCGATACAACGACCCCGCCCACCGTAACCGGTGTCAAACGTGCCACCGGGCTTAGCGCGCCGGTGCGACCAACTTGGATGTCGATGCCCTTAAGCATGGTCCAGGCAAGCTCTGCCGGGAACTTATGGGCAATGGCCCATCGCGGGGTTGTAGACCGGAACCCCAACCGCGCCTGCAACGCCAGGTCGTCTACCTTGTACACCACACCGTCGATATCGTAGCCGAGCGTCGCCCGTGCGGCCTCGATCGCGCGATAATGCGCAATTGCATCGGCCGCGCTGTCCACACGGGCAGTTAGGTCGTTGGTTTGAAATCCCAGTGCAGCCAAACGCTCAATCGCACCCCATTGGGTATCGCTTAACGGGTCGGACAGATCGCCCCATGCATAGGCAAAAAACCGAAGCGGGCGGGATCGCGTGATCTCTGCATTCAACTGACGCAGAGACCCGGCTGCAGCGTTACGGGGGTTGGCGAAGGCTTTGGCATCATTCGCCTCCTGATCGGCATTCAGCGCCGCGAAATCCGGGTGGGACATATAGACTTCACCCCTCACCTCCAGCACATCCGGGGCGCCGGTCAGGGTTTCAGGAATGTCCGCAATTGTGCGCGCATTGGCGGTGACATTTTCGCCGGTTTCCCCATCGCCGCGCGTGGCCGCCCGGACTAGGTGCCCCTTTTCGTACCGCAGAGACAGCGACAGGCCGTCTATCTTTGGCTCTGCTGTCAGCGCTAAGGGAGCGTCATCCTCCAGCCCCAGATAGCGGCGTACCCCGGCGAGAAAGTCCACTACGTCTTCGTCATTGAACGCATTGCCAAGCGACAGCATGCGCACCTCATGACGGACCTTCGAAAAGGTCTCTGAGGGTGCTGCACCAACTTGTTCCGACGGGCTATCGGGGCGTTTCAGTTCTGGGAACCGAGCCTCAATCGCAGCATTGCGCTGCTTCAGCGCGTCATAGTCCGCATCAGATATCACCGGCGCATCGGCCGTATGATAGGCTGTGTTTGCCTGCGTAAGGACTGCCGCCAATCGCGCGAGTTCTTGCGCGGCTTCATCGGGTGACAGATCAAAAACGGGGCGGGCTTCAACGGACATCGGCGGCATGCTCAACAGTGGATTTGGTATGACTTTGGCACGCGTTCAACGAGGCGTCCACCCGCTGCAACATGCCAATTTGGGGCGCGCAGTTTTTCATGGTTGCACGCCAGGGAAGTAAGAACCAACGAACCCACAAAAGAAATCTGGTGGACACTTTTTTGGTCAAATTGATTGGCCTAGGCATGCCTGTTCTTTGCCGAGCACTAGGTGCCACTGCCAATGGCTTTCAATGCAATTTCACGAGACAAAGCGCACAAAAAAACACCCCTCTCCCGACAACCGCAGGAAAGGGGCATTCAGCCTCTGGAGGGATGGCTTCAATATGTCCCGACCCTTGGGCCGGCCCTATCTCAGCCCGTTGCGGCGAGCTTTTCGTTGTCTGCCTGCCCGACAGGATCGCGCAGCACGTAGCCGCGGCCCCATACGGTTTCGATATAGTTTTCGCCCCCGGTCGCCTGGCTGAGCTTCTTGCGCAGCTTGCAGATGAAAACGTCGATAATCTTCAATTCGGGTTCATCCATGCCGCCATAGAGGTGGTTGAGGAACATCTCTTTGGTTAGTGTGGTGCCCTTGCGCAGGCTTAAAAGTTCCAGCATTTGGTATTCTTTGCCTGTCAGGTGTAGACCGCGGCGTTGGCCTGCGACCCGGAGTGCGGTTGCACATTCACATGCTCCGCTCCGAAGAGCTCCTTCCCACGATCGATTGCGAGCCGCTCAATAGAATCAACGTGCTCGCATCCACCATACCAACGCCGTCCCGGATACCCTTCCGCGTACTTGTTGGTCAGGACCGAGCCCTGCGCTTCCATCACCGCTTCGCTCGCAAAGTTCTCCGACGCGATGAGCTCGACATGATTGCGCTGCCGCTGCTCCTCCGCACTGATCACGGCGAAAACGTCGGGATCGCTCAACGCCAGTGTGCTTCCGGATGACTTGGCCACCCGTTGCTCGTGCCGTCCTCCCGAAAACTCTCCTGCAATGAAGACCTTCGTAATCGCTACCGCGTCGTCCACCGAAAGATCGCTCGCTCCCAGGCAGGCCACGTTGGCGTCGTTGTGGCTGCGCGTGATCGCGGCGTCGTCGGCATTGCACAAGCGCGCTGCTCGCACGCCCGGAACGCGGTTGGCCGCGATGCTCATCCCGATCCCCGACTTACAAACCAACACTCCAAAGTCAGCCGCCCCCGCCGCGACCTTTCGCGAGACCAGATTGGCGTAGTCGGGATAGTCTACCGACTCCTCACTGTTGGTTCCAAAGTCGAAGACTTCATTTCCGTCCGCCCCAAGGGCGTCCATGATCGCCTTCTTGATCTCCACCCCTCCATGGTCCGCACCGATCGCAATTCGCAGGTTACCGTTCTTCATCCGTTGCTAAGACGACCCATGCCTGCCCGCTCATGGAGCGAAAGGCAACCGCGAAAATGCGGGTTGTTCATTGACCCCCGCGCTCTTCCTCGGCCCGCAGGAATCCCAGGATGCCCTCGATCGCTTTGTCGAGACAACTCGCCACCGCTTCGTAAGCGCCACGCCCGCCTCCAATCGGATCCGGAACGTCCCGCCCCACTTCGCCATCGATCTCCGCAAAGTCGCAGACCAGATAGAATTTGTCCCGCTCACCCGGATAGAGGGTCTCCAGCGTTTCGAGATGACCGCGCGTCATACAGAAGACGTGAGTCGCGCCCGCGATAATCTGCTCATCCACCATCCGGCTCCCAAAGCCCTCCAAGCGCAACCCTCTCTCCCCAAGAATATCGAGCGTCTCCGGGCTCGCCGCTCCACCGCCATATGCCGCAATCCCCGCCGAACTCACCATGATACCCTCCCCCGCCGCGCCCCAAAAGAGGCCCTCAGCCATGGGACTGCGACAGGTGTTCCCCGTGCAGACGAAGAGCACGTGCGGAGGTGCATCCGGCATGGCGCATCCTATGCCTGCCCCCCCCTTCCCCGTCAAACCGGCAATCCGACCTCCTCCCGACTCAGACGGACAAACTCTGCCGCGAAAGACCGAACCAGGACGAGGGCACCCTCAGCGAGGCCATCCACCGAGGCAAAGCTGTCACCCATTCTAAACTCTCAATTGTGCGGTTAAGTTTGGGCTTCAATATCATTAACAATCACTAATAAAAAAAGTCATTACGACCCTAATCGCCGCTGTCACCCTAGGATCCCCGAACTATAAGGGATTGCGCTCTGAATGCGGAAATCTGGAATATTCGGGTTTTGAAACTTTTCTTGCTCGGAACTTGGGTCTCCCTTACCTCTTATGCATCGCTGCAGACGTCTGTCCGCGGCGTACCGCCCTCGCCTTCGTCCGTTTCATGAGCCCTCTTAGAGCACTCAGTCAACCCGTTCCCCGGGACGCTCTGTCAGGCTCCTGAGAACCACATTCGGTTCTCACTAAACGGCTCAAGCGAGGGTGACGCACCTGCCACCCACCGCCGCCTTGACCACACTCTCCGAATTCTTCCGCTCCGTCCGCGAGCTCTCCACGAGTCGCCCAACGTTGTTAACAACCTTGGCATCTTGGCTTGGA
>JBCCET010000108.1:0-9354 GCA_039030095.1 Pseudomonadota bacterium
CCAAGCTGCTGGGCGTTTTGCAAACCATTGAACGGGCACCCACGCCGCTTTTGTTGATCCACCCGACGGGTCCCGTGGGCACTGCGCGGTCCGGCATGATGATGTCAGAGGTCACGCCGAGCCTGCAAAGACAGGCCGAAGAGCTTCGGTCGCAACTGGAAGAGCTTTCTGCCCTGCGTGAGTTGCAAGAGCAGGCGGAAGAACGCCTTCGGCTGGGTCTCGCAGGCATCCAGGAGGCCCGCGTGGCCCTGCGCCAAGCCATGTCAAACCGGACTGCGCTGCCGATGCGAATTTCCGACGATCCGGTTAAGGTGCAGATTTTGGCCGAAAGCGCCACATCGCTGGAAACCTTCGCTGGTTCCATCGGAATACTGCCGCCCCAAGCCCGGTCAGCGGCCAGCATCCCGTTCTCCAAAACCCGTGGCACGTTGCGTCTGCCGGTTGAAGGCACAATCCTGCGCCGCTTCAATGAAACTGATGCCGCTGGTTTGGCTCGCCCCGGGTTGGTGATTGCAGCGCGCCCGCTGGGACTGGTAACAACTCCCACAAACGCAACAGTGCGCTATGCCGGTGCGTTCCTGGACTATGGAAACGTCGTGATCCTGGAACCGGAAGCGGGCTACCTTCTGGTCATTGCCGGGCTAAATCAGGTGTACGGCGAAATCGGAGAAGTTAAAGACGCAGCCGCCCCGGTCGGACTTTTGGGAGGTCAAGCGGCTGGAGCACAAGAATTTTTGATCGAAGCGAGCCAAGGCGGTGGCACAATTGCCGAGGAAACGCTTTATATAGAACTAAGACATGAGGGCGAAGCGATAGATCCACTTCCGTGGTTCGCCCAAACAGACTGACAGGTAGGATAACGAAATGAAAAAGCTCGCACTCGCTGCTGTTGGCGGCACCCTGGCCGGGGTCATTATGACCGCGCAATTGACCGGCCCGCTGATCGCCCAAGAGGCGGAGCGTACGAAATCGACCTACGAACAGCTCGATCTGTTTGGCGATATCTTCGAACGCATCCGGTCTGCTTATGTGGAAGAAGTGAACGAAGAGAAGCTGATCCGCGCTGCCATCAATGGGATGCTGACCTCGTTGGACCCGCATTCGTCCTATCTGCCACCCGAAGATTTCGGGCAAATGCAGGTGCAGACGCGCGGCGAATTTGGCGGCCTTGGCATCGAGGTCACCCAGGAAAATGGCTTCGTCAAAGTTGTGGCGCCGATCGACGACACCCCGGCGGCTGAGGCAGGCGTTCAGTCTGGCGATTTCATCACGCAAGTGGACGGTGAAAGCACCCTCGGCATGACGCTAGATGACGCAGTTGGGATCATGCGCGGACCCGTGGGCAGCCCGATCGTGATCACTGTTGTGCGGGAAGGCGAGGAAGAACCTTTCGACATCACCATCGTCCGTGACACCATCAAGGTGAAGGCCACCCGTGTGCGTCAGGAAGGTGATGCGATTGTTCTACGGATCACAACTTTTTCCGAGCAGACTTTCGCCAACCTGCAAGCCGGTTTGAAAGAACAGGTTGAGGAAATGGGCGGCATGGACAAGGTGTCCGGCTTTATCATCGACCTGCGCAACAACCCCGGCGGGCTTTTGAACCAGGCGATTTTGGTGTCTGACGCGTTCCTGGAAAAGGGCGAGATCGTCTCCACTCGTGGCCGTAACACGGGCGACAGTGACCGCATCAATGCGCAACCTGGCGATCTGGCAGAAGGCAAACCGATTGTTGTGCTGATCAACAACGGCTCTGCGTCGGCATCAGAGATCGTGGCCGGGGCCTTGCAGGATCACCACCGTGCGGTAATCGTCGGCACCCGCTCCTTTGGCAAAGGGTCGGTCCAGACCATCATGCCGTTGCAAGGTGACGGGGCCATGCGCCTGACCACTGCGCGCTATTACACGCCGTCAGGCCGGTCGATCCAGGCGCTTGGCGTGGCACCAGACATTCTGGTGGAGCCGCGCACAGAAATTGAGGAGGCCGCAGAAGAAGACGCCCAGCGTCAACGTTATGAGGCAGACCTACGCGGTGCGCTGACCAACGACAGCCTGACTGAGTCCCAACGAGAACAGTTGGAAGCGGAGCGTAAGGCCCAGGAAGAAGCTGCCAAGCGCCGGGCTGAGGACAACCAGCTTGCCGTCGCGCTCGACGTGCTGACAGGATTGTCGGTGCTGTCAGACAGTCAATGACGCTGGCAATGACGCCGGAAGACATCGCCAAACTGCCATATCGCCCCTGCGTGGGCGTTATGGTGGTGAACCGCGATGGCCAGGTTTTCGCCGCGCGCCGGATCGATAACGCTGCGGACGCTTGGCAGATGCCCCAGGGTGGCGTGGACAAAGGCGAAGACCCCCGCGCTGCGGCCCTAAGGGAGTTGGCGGAAGAAACAAGCATCCCCGGCAACGCGGTGGAGGTGCTGGGCGAAACCGACGACTGGATCCCTTACGATCTGCCTCACGACCTCGTGCCCAAACTCTGGAAGGGCCGCTTTCGCGGGCAGGAGCAGAAGTGGTTCCTGATGCGGTTTTTGGGCGATGACAGCTTGATCAATATCGAAACCGAGGAGCCGGAGTTCAGCCACTGGCAGTGGATGGACAAGGCGGAGTTGCTAGAGAAGATCGTGCCGTTCAAGCGGCATACTTATAAGAGGGTATTTGAAGCGTTCGAAAAGATCGGATGAGGCGATGGCTCGTTACACTGTTGGCCTTTTGGCTCCCACTACCAGCGGTAAGCCTGGAATGCCCTCATAACCTTGCGATGGAGTTCAACCGCAGTTTGTTCGAGCCGAACGCCTCTGAACAGGAAATTGTAGTCGGACGCATCCATTTCAGTGAGGTACTTACGCAGTTACTTGATCAAAGAGCGCTGGAATTGCGCGAACTGCTTGATCGTTCGCAAGCCGGAGATAGAGAACCACTCTATCCGGAGGATTTTGGACAGGAGCGGGTTTTGGTGGGTACTTTTGATGGACATCTTTTGGGGAAAGATGGTCTTGGCAGGCAAATTGATCGAACCATTGTTGTGGTGGAGTATTGCGTCAATGGATGTTTGGAGGCTCCGGTCTTTTCGAAAAGTTCGATATTTTTTGTAGAAAACGGGAGTGATGCTCTTTTATTTCGGTTGGCTTGCCGTCCTCATGAGACGACGCCGGGCAAACTGGAATTGTTAACCGGGTGTTTGGCCCGCGGCAGTTGCACCGCCGCAGAAGAAAAAAAATGGCAATGGAAGTAATATGCGCGCACTTGTAATTTGCTGCCTTATGTTCGGACTTGTCGGACAAGCACATGCCTTGTCCTGTGCCCCGCCCAATCTGGCAGAATCGTTCAACTACTTTCAGAGTAGCAGCAGCGTCTACCAGATAGCTGTCGGGACAATGAAAACAGACTTGGCTTCCTTACCAGCATTCAAGGACGGGACTCCGCGCAAGACAACAGCTCGGTTCCAAGGGCGATTCCTGAGCAAAAAAGGTCTGGGGTCTCAGAAAACCGGAAAGGTCACGGTTCGGTCCACTTGCGCGGCAAGTTGGTGCGGCGGTTTTGCCAACTTTGACAAACCTACGATATTTTTTCTTCGCAAGTCGGGTTCTAGCTATACGCTGATCAGCAGCCCGTGCCCCGACTCAGCTATCACGCCCTACACAAAAGCTCGGATTGAGCTTTTGCAGAGATGCATGACGCGCGGCGGCTGCACAGAAAAAGAGATCAATGCGCTCAACTTCTGACTATTCCGCGGCCTCTGCAATGGTCAGGCTGGCAACCACATCTGCGTACGTGTCGAGCGCTGCAATCCCGGCTGGGCGTAAGGAATAAACACCGCGATCTTCGCGCTCAAACCAGCCGTAGTGGTCTTTTTGCAGGATGGAAGCGGCTTTCTCTACTCCTGCAGCGCGGGCCTCTTTCGGGCGGATATCTCCGCTCGCCCGCGCCATGATCGCAAGCCGCAGGGCATCCTGGCGATAAGCTGTCACAATCTTGCGCCGCGTCTGCCCACCTGTGTTCGGATCACCAACGCGGCGGTCAAATTCCCTGAGCAACGCTTCGCGGCGCTTTGGCATCTTTCGCGGTGCATAAGGGCCGGGGTCGACCTCTGCGATCACACTGTTCCCGCGGATCGTCAAAAGTCCAAGTCCCAAACGACGGCAAAGCTTCACCGCTGTGCGCAACTGGCTGCCCCACGATCTGCCTTTTGTAGCAGGCACGGCCAGATAAACCGCGTCCGTGATCGCCTGTCGGTCCACGCCTTGCATCAGAAGGTTCAATGACAGCGACAGTTTCAATTCCACCACCACCGGCGGTTCAGACCCACGCCTGGCCACCACATCGCAGCTTTGGATTTCCGATTTGACCTCGTATCCCTGCCCTTCGAGATACGCTTTCACCGGGCCGTAAAGGTCGGTTTCGCGCATTATTATCTCCTGCTCTGGGGACAGATTACCGCAGATCGCTGGTTTTGTGAATCTGTTGACTGGGCAAAAGACCCAAATTGCCGTTACCTGCCACAAGCAGGAGGATGCCATGAACCGCAGAACATTTGTTACTGCCGTGGTCGCGACGCTGGCCGCACGTGCCGGACATGCAGAAGAGGCTAAGACCCACATCGTGGAGATGGTCTCCAAAGGCGCACGCAAGATTTTTGAACCACAGTACCTGGAGGTTGCGGTTGGTGACACGGTGCGGTTTGTAAACCTGTCGGGCACGCATAACACTGAATCCGTTGATGGTATGATCCCGGACGGCGTCGCGCCGTGGAAGAGCAAGCTGAAAGAGACCTTTGATCTGACCATCACGCACGCGGGTGTTTACGGCTATATCTGCACACCGCATCTGTCGAAAGCGATGGTGGGTCTGATCGTGGCCGGGGATCCAAGCGGCAACCTGGAAGCGGCAAAGGCCGTGCGCGTTGGTAAGCGGGCCGACGGCGTGTTCGAGGAGCTTTTCACGCTGGTTCCCGACACCAAGTAACGCCGAAAACTTGCCTTATGACCAATCCCGCGTCAGATAGCGGGCATGAACCATATTCAACGCCAAGGTCTGCGTCCCCGTTATTGGGAGGACACTGCCCCCGCTGACATGTCGTCGGCGGAGTGGGAAGCCTTGTGCGACGGCTGCGGAAAGTGTTGCCTGATCAAGTTGGAAGATGAGGACACGGGCGACATCGCCTACACCAATATCGCTTGCCGCTTGTTTGATGACAGCACCTGTTCGTGCGGCAACTACGCCCTGCGAAGCCAGTTGGTAAGTGGGTGTGTGCAGTTAAGCCCGAAAAACATCGCAATAAACGCCCATTGGATGCCCGAGACTTGCGCGTATAGGGTGCTGCACGAGGGCGGTCCGCTGCCGTTTTGGCACCCGCTTGTGTCTGGGAGCGCAGGAACGGTTTTGGCGGCTGGCGTGTCGGTGACGGGGCGGACCGTTGCGGAATGGGAAGTCGATGAAGACGACTACGAAGACTACGTTTTGGAGGATTTGCGCTAGTGTTTTTCAGCTCTGACAATGCGGCCCCTGCGGCTCCAGAGGTAATGGCGGCCCTGACCGCTGCCAATGACGGTTATGCCAAATCTTATGGCACAGACGACATCATGGACCGGGTGCGGACAAAAATTCGCGGAATTTTTGAGGCGCCGGAGGCTGCCGTTTACCTTGTGTCCACTGGCACAACGGCCAATGCGCTGGCCTTGTCGGTGCTGGCGCAGCCCTGGCAGGCCGTGTTTTGCCACCAGCATTCCCACGTGGAAGAAGACGAATGCGGCGCGCCTGAGTTCTACACCGGCGGCGCAAAGCTGGTCACATTGGGCGGCGCCGATGCCAAAATCGACCCTGCCGAGTTCCGTAGGCGAGGGGCGGAGACCGGGCGTCTGGGTGTTCACAACATACAGCGCGGTGCTTTGACGATTACAAATGTGAATGAATTGGGGTCAGTCTATTCGGTCGCGGAAATCGAAGCCCTGTGTGCGGCTGCCAAAGATCTCGGCATGGGCACCCACCTCGACGGGGCGCGATTTGCCAATGCTTTGGTGTCGCTGAACTGTTCACCCGCAGAGATGACGTGGAAGTCCGGCGTGGATGTGGTCAGTTTTGGCGGCACAAAAAACGGGCTGTTGGGGGTTGAGGCTGTAGTGATCTTTGACCCGGAAAAAGCCTGGGAATTTGAGTTGCGCCGGAAACGTGGCGGCCATCTGTTTTCCAAACACCGCTACCTGAGCGCGCAAATGGATGCCTATCTGGAAGATGATCTGTGGCTGCGTCTTGCCCGGCAAGCAAACGACATGGGCGCGCGGCTGGAGGCGGGTCTTGGCACCGTGGACGGCTTTCGCATGGTTCATCCACGCCACGCCAACATGCTTTTCTGCGGGTTCCCACGCGCGGGCCATGAACGGGCGCAAGGGGCAGGGGCGATGTACTACCCCTGGCCAGATGAACACGACGATGGCGGGCCGGACGACTTTTTGTCCTGTCGGCTGGTAACCAGTTGGTGCACCACGGCGGAAGAAGTTGATGGGTTTGTAGCGTTCGTCAGCGGTTAAACTCAAACAACCCGAAGGGTTGTAGCGGGGGGAGCCCACAAGTGGCTGGCCACTGTCGGCAATCGCAGAGGCATAAGGTGCCCTTACTCTGCGATATTGACCGCTACAACTTGCAATAAGAAACCCAAGACGATGCTCATCAGCGCCGTCAGGGAACGCAGGTTCCAATCCCGCCCAAACACCAGCGAAACTGGCCATTGGTCGCGCAAAGGGGTCATCTGGCGATCAGGGTTGTCCCGTTCCGCATCCGTTTTCATGCCAATCAACAAAACAATCGCAAAAACGATCAGCAAGACGCCCAATACGACAAGCCGTGTCGGGTTCACCCGGTTATGCCCGCGTGCTGGCTGGGTCCATTCAGCGCGCTGAACCCGTAGTGTTTCAGCCACCGAAGGTCTGCATCAAAGAACGCACGTAAGTCAGGTATGCCGTATTTCAGCATCGCCAGCCGGTCGATGCCCATTCCAAAGGCAAACCCCTGCCACTCGTCTGGGTCTACGCCTGCGGCTTTCAGCACCTTCGGGTGCACCATGCCGGATCCCAGGATTTCCATCCAGTCGTCACCTTCGCCGATCTTCAGCTGGCCACCGGCCCAGGAACAGCGGATGTCGACCTCTGCACTTGGTTCGGTGAACGGAAAGTGGGAGGCACGAAAGCGCAGTTCAATCCCGTCGACCTCAAAAAAGGCGCGACAAAACTCCTCTAGCGTCCATTTCAGGTTCGCCATGGAGATATCTTTGCCAATCGCCAGACCTTCTACCTGGTGGAACATCGGCGTGTGGGTCTGGTCGTAGTCGGCCCGATAAACACGACCTGGTGCTATGATGCGGCAGGGAACGCCATGACTTTCCATATGCCGGATCTGTACCGGGCTTGTGTGGGTGCGCAACACATTGGGGGCTCGGTCGTCATCGCCGACCGCATTCATATAGAAAGTATCATGTTCCTGGCGCGCGGGATGTTCCGGCGCAATGTTCAGCGCGTCGAAGTTGTACCAGTCTGTTTCGATTTGCGGGCCTTCGGCCACGGCAAAACCCATATCCGCAAAGATCGCAGTGATTTCTTCTGTCACGCGGCTGACCGGGTGAATAGTACCTTCACGACGGGGACGGCCCGGCATGGACACATCCACCCATTCGGACGCCAGCTTCGCATCGAGCGCCGCATCTGCCAACCCGTCGCGCTTCGCATTGATTGCGTCGTTGAGTTCATTTTTCAGGGCGTTGAGCGCGGGTCCAGCCACCTGGCGTTCTTCCGCTGTCATCTTGCCCAACTCGCGCATTTTAAGGCTAACTTCGCCCTTTTTACCGAGTGCTGAGACCCGCGCAGCCTCAAGCGTCGCCTCGTCTGAGGCGGCCTCAATCTCACCCATCCAGCGGGTCTTTAGGTCTGACAGATCGTCCATTTTGCGGGCCTTTCTTTGGCAAAGTCACCTATCACAGGAAGGGCAGAGTGCAAGGCCGCGCATCACATAGTGTTTTCGGCGAGCCACTGGGCCCTGAATGCGCGAAAGCCCGGCAACTGGGCCTGGTAAGCTTTCACGAGCGGCTCATCTTTGTATCCGGACTTGCGCAGCACGTTCTTGGACGCATCGTTTGCCGGATCCGTGACAGCCCAGATTTCCTGCAACGGCGATACTTCAAACGCAAACTGGGTAAGCCTGCGACATGCCTCCGTTGCGTAGCCGCGCCCCCAGGAGGTTTTGCGCAGGACATAGCCAATTTCAATCGGCCCGTTCGGGATATCGCCGCCGTCCAGTAGGTTCCAATCAGTGTCATCCAGGTCGATCGGCATCGGCAAAAGAAAAACCTCTCCGTGACGTTCGTCAGTGGCTTTGTCGGCGATCACCCAGACGCCAATACACCCATCGCCAGCGCGGCGCGTCACAAGGGGCATTTCAAGGGCTAGTTCTTCGCGCGTATATGTGCGGTCCGCCAAGTAAGTTACTACGTCGGGATCCGCCCAAAGGGCTACAGCAAGATCCAGGTCATCCAGTTGAATAGGACGATAGGTCAGTCGGTCACTTTCAAACGTCAGGTCCAATATAAAACCTCCAAAAGAAAAAGGCGCCCCAGAAGGGACGCCCTCAAATTGTCGGCCTGTTAAGCCAGCTTAGACGAGCGCGCCCTTTGCTTGATCAACGATTGCATTAAACGCATCCGGTTCGTGCACGGCGAGTTCTGCCAGAACCTTACGGTCCACTTCGATACCGGCTTTGTTCAGCCCGTTGATGAATTTCGAATATGTCAGGTCTTCATCATGTGCGCGAACGCCTGCGTTGATCCGCTGGATCCACAAGGCGCGGAAGTTGCGCTTGCGATTCTTGCGGTCGCGCGTGGCGTATTGGTTCGCCTTGTCGACGGCCTGTGTTGCGGTGCGGAAGGCGTTTTTGCGACGGCCGTAGTAACCCTTGGCTGCCTTGATAACCTTCTTGTGACGACGATGGGTAACTGTACCCCCAGTAGTGCGTGGCATGTTTCCAGTCCCCTTTTAGCGGTCGTACGGCATGTATTTTTTAGCGATCTTTTGGTCAGGTTCGGACATTTCCGACATCCCCCGCGCATTGCGGATAAACTTGTTCGACCGTTTGATCATACCGTGACGCTTGCCAGCTCCTGCTGCCTTGTCCTGACCGGTCGCGGTCACGTTGAAGCGCTTTTTGGCGCTCGATTTTGTCTTCATCTTGGGCATTTCCGTCTCCAGTCCTGAAGGGTTGAAGCGCGACTCGGCAGCCCTTTTGGCCGGACGCGCACCTTGAGACGCGGGTGCTACAGCCCCCTTATCGCAACGCCGCGCACCATGCAAAGGGCTTGCATTTGGCATAAGG
>JBCCET010000109.1:0-8886 GCA_039030095.1 Pseudomonadota bacterium
GCCATCACGCCCCCCTCAGCGCCAACCGGCGCACCAGATCGGTAGTCAACGCACCATCGGGGTCTGCGGCGGCCACCTCTGCCTGCCACTTGGGCAGGTTCGGATACATCGCGGCCATCATGGGCGCTGTTGCCGTTGAATCTTTGGCGAAATAAATCCGCCCGCCTGCGTCTGCGGCCATCTGGTTCAGGCTTTCAACCAACGCGACCGAGGCGTTCGAATTTGGAAAGTCGAGCGCCAGCGTGAAACCTTCGATCGGGAAAGACAAATGCCCTGCCGCGCCCGGACCTGTGCGTTTGAGCACCGCGAGTGGGGAGGCGAGCCCTTCGTTTGAGATTTTCGTCAGCATCTCACGCAGGGTCGGTTCTGCTGTACGGTCCGGCAAAACGCACTGAAATTGATGAAAGCCGCGCTTGCCATAAAGCCGGTTCCAGTCGTGGATCTTGTCGAGTGGAAAGAAGAAGTCTTCCAACGCGCGCAAAACCCCGCGACCGGCATCCGGTACGCGTCGATAATAGAGCTGGTTGAACGCCCGAACCGTTGGCGGCGAGAGCGCAAAAGACGGCGCATCAAAGGGCACTTTACGCGATTTCTTGAGCTTCGGCGCCATGTTGGAGGAGGTAAGTTCCGCCTCTTCCAGAACGCCGCGCCCCAACGCTGCGCCGCGGGCAGTGCCGTCGATCCATCCCACGCAATAGGTCGCCTGGCTGTCCTTTAGCATCTGCATAAATGTTTTCAGGTCAGGGGCGCGGCGTTCATCAACCTGGATCAGCTGAGAGGTGCATTCCACCAACCGAATAGTGGCCTGTGCAATCACCCCTGTCTGGCCAAGCCCGCCTACAGTTGCCTTGAAAAGGTCCGGTGTGCCGTCGGGTGTTGTTGTCACCCGCCCGCCTTTGGGCTGAATGAGTTCGATGTGTGTGACGTGCTGACCAAAGGTGCCGACACCGTGGTGGTTTTTCCCGTGCACATCGTTGGCAATGCAGCCGCCCAATGTCGCAAAACCGGTGCCGGGCATGACCGCAGGCATCCAGCCGTGCGGTGCAAGGATGCGCAGCAGGTCTGATATCGTGATGCCGGGTTCAGCTGTGAGAGTTCCCGCTTCGCGGTCAAAGGCGATGATCCGGTCAAGGCGTGTCGTGTCCACCGCATGCCCGTCCGAGACAAGCGCCGCATCTCCGTAAGATCGCAGGTTGCCGATAGCCGGGCAGGGGGTGCCAGCCAGTGTCGCAGTCAACGCGCTGTCTTTTTCAGGACGCGCGACCTGGGTTTTGGAGGTCTGGACCCGACCCCAACCGCGCAGTTCAGCGTCTTTCCAGCGCATAGGCCCCCCGTTTCGATGCAGCTTCTGCCCAGGGGAAGGTTGAAAACCCAAGCCCAACGGCGAACCAAAGTGTGGTGATGCGGATAATTGCAGTGGCGGGCAAAGCGACCTCCAACGGGACACCTTGCAGGGCCAAAAGGGCAAGCATTGCCGCCTCTGCCCCGCCGATGCCACCAGGAAGCCCGGTGGCGCCGCCTGTCATCATCGCGAAGACAAATATGCCGATGCACGTCCAAAGTGGCACTGGCGCGCCCATCCAGTCGAGTAGGAGGTAAAACGCGTAACCTTCTGCGAACCAACCAATAAATCCTAACAGCAACGCAGGAACCGCGATTGTTGGGTTGGAAAACGGGCGGAGCGTTTTTGAAGCCCGGCGTGCGCGCGCAAAGATCCGGGGCCAGCGTCCTGTCATCTTCCACAGAGAAGTGACCGTCCAGCGGAAAAGGCGCGGGCGCGTAGCGACCACAGCTGCGGCGAGGCCGAGGGCAGCAACTGGCACCGCACCTGCGATGCCGCCGGCCATCAAAACAACAGACGCAGTCAACAACAGCGCCGTCGCAGCCAGGTCTGCGGCACGGTCTACCAGCACAAGCGGTGCGGTCAGTTCAACACCGGCGCCGGTTTCCCGACCGATCCAACGCACGCGGATCAGCTCACCCAGACGTCCGGGGGTCATGGTCAGGGCAAACCCGCCGAGGTAATGGCGAACGGTTTGTACAAGCCCCAACGGCACGCCAATAGCGCGCGCATAAAGGAACCAGCGCAGCGCGCGGGCGCCGTAGTTCAAAAGCGATAGGGCGAGCAACAGCAGGATTTGCGTCAGTGTAAGCCGGGTAATCTGATGCCAGATATCTTCGCCACTGGCCGTCATCAGCGCCAAAGCCCCGCACAGGACAAAAAGCCCCAGCACAAGGAGTGTAGACCGGGTGCTACCGGTAGGTCCCATGGTTGCGATCATCCGCTTTGCCTCAATGCGCCCGGTTTCCAGGGTCGTTTCGTCACCAATGGCACCGAACTTTGGCAGTTTTATGGCGATCTGGAAACAGTTGTTCCGTGCGTGCCAGCGTACTAAGATGGTAAGTCTGAGTGTTTTGAGAAATTGTAAACCTTGACCAAGACACAGCCGCGCGGGCTGAGAAATCTACTGACCGGCTATGGGTTGCAGGCGCAAGGCCTCATGGTGGACAATTGTCCGGTTCGCGCCCTTTTCCGTGGTTCCCCTCTCGTCGCAGTACGAGCCAACGTACGCTGCAAGCACCGTTATCGCGGGCTCAGCGGAGAGCGGGAAAATGGATAAATGCTGAGGAATAGCAGTTTATTGACACATTCTGACGAAGTTTGTACGGCTTGCCTGCCGGTTCTTGAACCCGTTTTCCGCCGGCAAGACTTATTCCTCTGAGGCGGGCCATAGAGGAAGCGTTCATATGCCCGAAACTCTCATCAAAAATGCCGGCGTCGTCCTGACAATGGATGACCATCGTCAAGAGCTTGCCAATGCTGACATCCGGTTTGAAGCAGGTGTCATAACCGAAATTGGACCAGACCTGGACAGTTCGGGTGAGATCCATGATGCGTGCGGTTGCGTGGTCACCCCAGGCCTGGTGAACACCCACCACCATTTGTTTCAATCCATGACGAAAGCCGTTCCTGGCGGTCAAAACGCACTCTTGTTCGGTTGGTTGCAAACCCTTTATCCGATCTGGTCGCGATTTGGACCGGAAGAGATTTATGTCTCAGCCCAAACTGGGTTGGCGGAATTGGCATTGTCCGGTTGCACGCTGAGTTCGGACCATCTGTATCTGTTCCCCAACGGGTCTCGGCTGGATGATACCATTGCTGCCGCACACGATATCGGTCTTAGATTTCATCCCACACGCGGCTCCATGAGCATCGGTGAAAGCGACGGGGGCCTGCCGCCGGACGGACTGGTTGAACAGGAACAGGCAATCCTGGAAGATTCCGTCCGGCTCGTCGATGCATTCCACGATACCTCTGAAGGTTCCATGGTTCGGGTTGGACTGGCTCCCTGTTCGCCATTTTCTGTCAGCCGTGATCTGATGCGTGAATCGGCGCTTCTCGCCCGAGATAAAGGGGTGATGCTGCACACTCACCTGGCTGAGAACGACGAAGACATCGCATATTCTTTGGAAAAATTTGGCTGCCGCCCTGGGCAATATGCGGAAGACCTTGGGTGGATCGGTTCTGATGTCTGGCACGCGCATTGTGTGAAGCTGGACGCGTCAGAAACGGATTTGTTTGCGCGTAGCCAAACCGGGGTTGCGCATTGTCCTTGTTCCAATTGCCGCCTTGGCAGCGGCATCGCACCCATCCGCAAGATGCGCGATGCTGGCGTAAAAGTTGGCCTCGGCGTGGACGGGTCTGCCAGCAACGACACTGGCAATTTAATATTGGAATCACGTCAATCCATGCTTCTGCAAAGGGTGGCAAATGGCGCCGATGCCATGTCTGCCCGCGAAGCACTGGAGATAGCTACACGGGGTGGTGCCGACGTGTTGAACCGTCCTGATTGCGGCCGATTGGCGGTTGGAAAGCGGGCCGACATTGCGATTTGGGATGTATCTGGAATTGAAAGTGCCGGAAGTTGGGATCCAGCTGCTTTGTTGCTTGCTGGTCCGACTCGGGTCAAACATTCGTTTGTTGAGGGACGACAGATTGTTAGGGACGGTCAAATCACCACACTCGACCTGCCGAAGGTGATCGAGCGGCAGAACCAACTGGCGCGCAATCTTCACAGTTAGTCGAGCGTCATGGACAAGCTGGCTAAAGATGCGCAGCACTATTGTAAGCTTTGTTCGTAAAGCGGAAGTCTGTCCCTGTAGTAATGTGATCGGATGGTTATTTTGCGCCTTAAGGCCCAAACTAGATGAGTGGTTGGGCCAAATCGCTTTTGAGCTTTTCCTTAAACAACAGCGGCCTCAGTGGCCGCGCGCATGTCTGCTTCAGACACGCCTTCTGCCAGCTCGACAATCCTTAGACCGCCGTCGGTGACTTCCAGCACGCCGAGATTGGTGATGATCATGTTCACCACGCCTTTGCCGGTCAGGGGCAGGGTACATTCCTTCAGCACCTTGCTGTCGCCGTGTTTGTTGGTGTGATCCATCACAACAATCACCCGGCCGACGCCTGCGACCAGGTCCATCGCGCCGCCCATGCCTTTGACCAGCTTGCCGGGGATCATCCAGTTCGCCAGATCGCCGTTTTCAGCCACCTCCATCGCGCCGAGGATTGCGGCAGCGATCTTGCCGCCTCGGATCATGCCAAAGGACGTGGCACTGTCGAAGTAAGACGTGCGAGCGAGTTCAGTGATGGTCTGCTTGCCTGCGTTGATCAGGTCCGGGTCCTCATCGCCCTCATACGGGAACGGGCCCATGCCCAGCATGCCGTTTTCCGACTGCAAAGTGATGTCCTTGTCGCCCACATAGTTGGCCACCAGCGTCGGGATCCCGATGCCCAGGTTCACATACATGCCGTCTTGAAGTTCCTGCGCCGCACGTGCGGCCATTTGGTTGCGATCCCACCCTTTAGTTTCGCTGGGCATTATGCGTCCTCCCGGCTGCGCAACGTGCGCTGTTCGATGCGTTTTTCGTGATCACCCTGGATGATCCGGTGCACATAAATGCCCGGCAGGTGGATCATGTCGGGGTCAAGTGATCCGCGCGGCACGATCTCTTCGACTTCTGCCACACAGACCTTGCCGCACATGGCAGCAGGTGGGTTAAAGTTGCGGGCTGTCTTGCGGAACACGAGGTTGCCGGTGTCGTCTGCCTTCCAGGCCTTCACGATAGCGAGGTCTGCAAAGATGCCCTCTTCCAGAATGTAGTCTTTGCCGCCCCAGCTTTTGACTTCCTTGCCTTCGGCAATCACGGTTCCGACGCCGGTGGCGGTGTAAAATCCGGGGATGCCTGCGCCGCCCGCGCGCATGCGCTCGGCCAGGGTGCCCTGGGGGTTGAACTCCAGCTCTAATTCACCTGACAGGTACTGGCGCATAAACTCAGCGTTTTCGCCCACATAAGACGAGATCATCTTTTTGACCTGCCGCGTTTGCAACAGGATACCGATGCCAAAGTCATCGACGCCTGCATTGTTGGACGCAAATGTCAGATCTTTGGTGCCTGCGTCTTTGATGGCCTGGAGCAGGAGTTCCGGGATACCACAGAGCCCGAAGCCACCTGCGGCGATGAACATACCGTCGTGCAACAGGCCATCGAGCGCCTCTGCCGCGGAATTGTAGATTTTCTGCATGGATTGCCCCCCATGGGTTGGTGTTGACGCTTGGTTACGCCGCGGCGCGGCAAGGTTCAAGGGCTGGGGAACGGACCCGGTGCTTAATCAAGCTGAAGCCATCGCGTATTGCCGGACCGCCCCGCTGGACCAGAAAAAACAGGGCTATGCGCTGAAGTTCAGCGCGTCGGCCATTTCGCCGATCAACCCGGATTGAAACGCCTCTGCCGCTGCGCCGGGCTGGCGGGTGCGCAATATCTCCGCCATGGGGTCAGCCGCCACGACCACGTCTCCGGCCAATGCCTCCACACAGGCATGGCCGCAGAAAGGGACGTAGGCTTCCGAATACCCGCCTTCATGGACCAGAACCAGTTTGCCGTCACAAAGCTCGTTTGCCGCGTCCATGGTCATGCGGGTCATTTGGCCGAAGGTCTCCGCCGAGCACATCATGTGCGCCAACGGGTCAAAGGCGGACGCGTCAAGCCCACAGGCCACCACAATCAGGTCAGGGCGGAAGTCGCGAAGAGCGGGTAACACGATACGTTCCATGACCTCCAGGTACGCCGCATGGCCGCAGCCGGGCGGCAGCGGGATGTTGATGTTCGCACCATCGCCGTCGCCGGATCCGTT
Organism: Pseudomonadota bacterium; assembly: GCA_039030095.1. Lineage (GTDB taxonomy): Bacteria > Pseudomonadota > Alphaproteobacteria > Rhodobacterales > Rhodobacteraceae > Amylibacter. The sequence goes on from JBCCET010000109.1 coordinate 6,197, forward strand.
GTCGGCAAACTCCCCGGTGTCGAGCGGATAGTTCCGCTCCTGATGAATGGAAATTGTCAGCACGTCTGCGCGGTCATAGTAAATCGCCTCCGTGCCATTGCCGTGGTGCACGTCCCAGTCAAGGACAGCGACCCTGTCCGCAGAGCGGCGGGCAAATACCTCCTCCACCCCGATGGCGATATTGTTGAACAGACAGAACCCGTTGGGAAAGTCTGGCAGGCAGTGATGTCCGGGCGGTCGCGAAAGGGCATAGGCGTTTGTGATCCGACCTTCCGCCACGTTGGTTATGGCCGACGTGGCCAGCCCGGCGGAGAGTGTTGCGATTTCATATCCGCCCACGAGAAAAGGCGTGCGTAGGCCGATCTCACCCCCGCCCGCATCAGATTTCTCTTTGAAATCAGACAGATATGTTTCCGGGTGCACGCGCAACAGTTGTTCATAGGTGGCGCTGGGCGCGGTGTGAGCGTCGAGGTGGGACAGCAGGCCGGTTACGTCAAGCAGGTTTTTCAGCCGCCGCTTTGTCTCCGGGTTCTCTGGCAGGCCACCAGCGGCCAAAGGCTGTACCAGTCCGCCAAGCGGAAGGGTCAGAGCATAGTTGCCGCCGCCATGCCAAAAGCAGCGCTCATCCCAAAAAAAGCCGGTGGTCATGCCGTATCCTCCCGCGAAAACCGGTAGCTGCCTTCCGGCAGGTTCAACGCGGCCTGAAGGTCGCGCAACTGCGCAAAGGAGAGTTGAATTTTATGGGTTCGATCCGTGCGCAGATCGTGTTGTTCCAGCGTGACCACATCGTCAAAGGCTGAAATCACCACATCGTCGAGCAGCGGTGCTTCGCCGTCATCCACAAGGGTCACAACGGTCGCGTCAAATTCGTGTTCGATGGTAAACATAAGCGCGACGGTAACGTGGCATCTTTGGGCGGTAAAGCTCCAGCTTGTGCAACGCCCACGCAGCGGCTTAGCATGGCACCAACCACGGGAGGGGACCCATGCTGAAATATCTGGCGCATACGCGTTTGCGACTGATCTGGACATTTGCAGGGCTGGCAGAGACCTGGCGCAAAGAACAGTCGTTTCGATACTGGGCGATGGTGAACGCTGTTTCGATTTTGGCAGCATTGGCCCTGCCAATTGGGGCGCCCATGCGCGCGCTGATCCTGGCGCTGGGCCTTTTGATCCTGGCGGCAGAATTGATGAACACAGGCATTGAGCGGGCCGTCGACTATATCTCGACCGACAACCATCCGCTGGCGAAAGCCGCCAAAGACGCTGGCTGCGCGGCGGTGGCTGTCACGGCGTTTTCGGGTGGCGTTGCGTGGGTTGTTGCCCTTGTTGCCCTGGCACTTTGAAGTGCCGTGACGGCTGGCACATACGCCAACGCGGATTGTTTGTTAGCGTTGGACATAGATTTTCAGATTTTGGAGCATGTTATGAAAAGACGCATTTTTCTGGCAGGCGCAGTAGCTGCTGTTGCCGGGGTGGCCAACGCCCAGAATTTAGGGGTGACTGGCACGTACAAGGTGGATGGACGCAACCCGGATGGCAGTAGATATCGTGGCACTGTCCGTATTGTGCAGGTCGGTAACTCCGCGAAAATGACTTGGGATATCAATGGCGGTCAATCCTACAAGGGCTCCGGGCGGATCGACGGCCGCCCAATGACGATTGATTGTTATTCAATTGGTCGTAGGTTCGATCCCAACCGCTGGAGAAAATTTTCTCAATAAAATCAGAATTTTAAGAAAACATGAGGCTGAGGCCATTGGCCTGAATCGCTCTTTCACATACCTTACACAGATTGCACATTGTGTAAGGAATCCGGCGAGATGGCTGAAAAACACTCGATTTTGGGGGGCAAAGTTCACGTCTATAAGCGTGAACACAGCTCAGTTTGGCAGTGTTCCAGCTACTTTGAAGGGAAAAACCGACGCGTTAGCAACAAAGAAGAAAGCCTCGCCAGAGCGAAGGAGTTGGCCGAAGACTGGTATCTTGAACTCAGGGGCAAAAAATCGCGCGGAGAACTCTTGTCAGAGCATACGTTCGCTCACGCCGCTGATCGCTCCATGAAAGAGTATGAGTTGATGACTGCTGGCGAACGGACGAGGTTTACGTCAACGGTCATCGAGGGCGTTTGAAGAACCACCTGATTCCACACTTCGGGAAAATGGGAATCTCTCAGGTTACGTCTGGCGTGGTGCAGGACTACAGAATTTTCCGGATCGAACCGAAAGTCGAGCTGAACTGGAAGCCCCCGTCTCGATCTACCATGCACCATGAAATTGTGACCTTGCGCCAAGTCTTGAAGACCGCCTTGCGTCAGGGTTGGATTCAGGGTCTGCCTGACCTCTCGGCCCCCTACCGGACTTCGGGCAAAGTGGTACATCGCGCGTGGTTCTCGCACGAAGAATACAAGCCGCTCTACACGGCGACCCGTGCCAACATCAAAAGCCAACAGAACTCACCTTACCAAATGCTCGCCGCGCAACTGCACGATAAAGTGCTGTTCATGGCTTATACCGGCATTCGCCCAGACGAAGCCAACGGCTTGGAATACTAGACCTGCCACGGAATTGTTCCGCTGCTTTGACTTGGTATTTTGCCACAAAGGAGAAACATCATGGCATCGAAACCAACCGCGGAATTTCGCGCCCAGGCAGTGCGGGTAGCGTTGACCAGCGGGCTGCCGCGTAAACA
>JBCCET010000110.1:0-8536 GCA_039030095.1 Pseudomonadota bacterium
CCTTTGGCGCTGCTGGTCTGGACGAGCTGGGGATAAGACGCGGCATGTTTGCGCAGCACGGCGATGGTCTTTTCCGTGGTCTGCGAAAGCTCCCCGGTTTTCAGCTTGTCGCATTTGGTCATCACAGCCTGAAACGTGACAGCGGAACGGGTCAACATCTCCATGATCTCTTCATCCACGGCCTTTGGCCCGTGACGCGCGTCGATCAGCAGGAAGACCCGGCGCAGGCTGGCACGCCCGGACAGATACGCCTTCAAAAGCGCCTGCCATTTTCCCACAACCGCCACCGGAGCCTTGGCAAAGCCATAACCCGGCACATCCACCAGATAATGGCTGTCGCCCTGGGTGAAAAAGTTGATCTCTTGCGTGCGGCCAGGGGTGTTGGATGTGCGCGCCAATGCCTTTCGGCCAGTCAACGCGTTGATCAACGACGATTTGCCCACGTTTGATCGACCGGCAAAACAGACCTCCAACCGATCGGCTGGCGGCATACCGGACATCGCCACGACACCTTTCAGAAACTCCGCCGGTTGCCGAAAAAGTGCTGTCCCGGCGGCGGCCTCTGCTGCCGTTGGCGGTTCTGAAAGGGTGAATTGCAGGTCCATCAGAGCACGTTCAGATCATCGCCGCCGGTAACCCGGCCGGGTGTCACAACGCGTGCATTCACGCCGAACTCCTGATGGCCAAACTGATCATGCAGGATGGCCAGCGTGTTGGTGTCGCGCTGACCGGTTTCTGGATTTGCCAGCGTTGCCTGACAGCGGGTGATCGGTTCCACCACTTCCAGCTCAGCAGTGCCGACCGTGATCCGTTTGCCGACCCATTCAAACTCTTCCCAGGGTGATGTGCCATCGACCCAGATGTTGCCGCGAAAGCGTGCCTTGGACATCTGACGACCGGCGGCCTGACTGACCGCCGTCAAAGACGCGCGGGCCATGATCGATACCGATTGGAACGCGCTGTCAGGGAACCCAACACCAGGCGCTGAAACCACATCGACCGCTTCCGCCTGACCGTCGCGGGTCAGCGGTTTTGCCCAAGCCAGAAACATGTCGCGATCAAGCTGTTGGGTCAGGTCCACGGTAATGTCGTCCAGCGACCGGTGGGACAGGGTGATACGCCCGTCCGGTGCCGTCTTGGCGGTCACAGACATCAGCTCGGGCGATTTTGCGCCACGGGCAAAATTGCGGCAGCTGGCCCAAGCGGGTTCAGATTTGTCGAACTTCCCCCGCGCGTCGAGCACGGCCCAAAGGCGGTCGCCGGGCAGGCAGGCGCCCACCAGTAAATCCGACGCTTCCAACCGTTCCACCCCATATGCCTTGATGGGATAGCGGTAGAGGTCGGTTACGCTGATCATTCCTTGGCCTTGTCCCGCCGCTTGAAGCTTTTGCGGATATTGCCGAACACATCGGGTTTCATCCCCTGGCTGCGCATGATCACATACTGCTGGATAAAGGTGATCGTGTTGTTAGCCACCCAGTAGAGAACCAGGCCGGAGGCAAAGCTGCCGAGCATGAACATGAATACCCATGGCATCCAGGCAAAGATCGTCGCCTGTGTCGGGTCGGTGGGCGCCGGGTTCAGCTTTTGCTGCAACCACATGGTGATGCCCATAAGGATTGGGAAGACACCGATTGAGAACAAGATGAAAAAGCTCTCTGGTCCGGGTGTGGAAAACGGCAAAAGCCCAAACAGGTTCCAGAACGACGTGGGGTCTGGCGCGCTCAGGTCTTTGATCCACCAGATGAACGGCGCGTGACGCAGTTCGATGGTCACAAAGATCACCTTGTAGAGCGAGAAGAAGATCGGGATCTGCAACAGGATCGGCAGACAGCCCGAAGCGGGGTTCACCTTTTTCTCGCGGTACAGCTTCATCATCTCTTGCTGCATGGCCTGCCTGTCGTCGCCGACACGTTCCTTGATCTTTTCCATTTCAGGCTGAAGATCTTTCATCTTCGCCATCATGACGTAGGACCGATAGGCCAGCGGGAACAGGATTGCCTTGATGATCAGGGTCAGCGCGATGATGGCCCAGCCCATGTTGCCGATAAGTTGGTTCAGCCAGTGCAGAACCTGGAAAATCGGTTTGGTGAGGAAGAAGAACCAGCCCCAGTCGATGGAATCGATGAACTGGGGGACGCCGTATTTGTCTTCGTATTCGCGGATCGCATCGTATTCCTTGGCGCCCGCGAAAACCTTGGTCACCACCGTGTGGCTGCCGCCGTCTTTGACGATGACCGCCGGGTATTGAACATCTGTCTGATAGCGATTTGCTGCAGCGTTCCATTCGGTGACGCTGGTAAAGACCGGTGTGTCCTGCGGGATGAGGTTGGCCATCCAGTAGTGGTCGGTAAACCCGGTCCAGCCGCCTTCGGTGACGGTGTAGGTTTCCCGGTGAACGCCGGGGGATTTGCTGTCGTCCTGTTCGGTGACGTTGTCGTAGGTGACCTGTTCCAGCTCTCCGTTAAACGACGCGATGTGGCCTTCGTGCAGGATGAAAAACCCGCGCACGTCCGGTTCACCCTTACGGGTCAGCGCAGCGTAAGCCGCGATGTCGATAGCGCCGCCGGTGGCGTTGGTCACCGTTTGCTCAACAGTGAACATATAGTTTTCATCAAGCGAGATCTTGCGCGTGAAGTTCAGCCCTGCGCCATTGTCCCAGGTCAATGTGACCGGTGTACTGGGCGTCAAACGCGCGCCTTCGGCCACCTGCCATTCGGTGCTGGCATTTGGCAGCATGGCCGGTTCCACGGACTTTCCGGGCGACCACCAAGCATTGAAGATCCAGTAGCCCGCGTTGGGTTGAACCGGGCTCAGCAGCGTGAATTTCTCTGACGAGTCGTTCAGCTCAACATTGTAGTCTGTCAGCCGCAGATCGTCGATCAACGCCCCTTGCAGGCGGAAAGAGCCGCTGACGCGGTCACTTTCGATCTCTACCCGAGGGCTTTCAGCCAGGGCCGCTTCGCGCTGAACCTGCGGTGTGGCCAACTGGTTGGGCGTGACCGGCAGCGTCACCTCGCCGTCGGTCGTGGTCGTTTCCGCCACGGTTTCAGGAAGCGGTTCCTCTGGTACGGGCGGCGGGAACAGGGCGAACCAAACCAGGATCACCAGAAAGCTGAGGCCAGAAGCCATCAAAAGGTTGCGTGTCTGCTCGTCCATGGTCGCCCTGGCACCTATTGAGTTAAGTAGCAGCCTTCAACCGAACGGAGGCGGAAAGGTCAAGGTGAAAGGGCCTTTGGGCATGGGCGGCCTTGCGTCGCGCTGCGCTTTCACGGCAATGGGGGCCATGTCCCGCGTGATCCTGTTCAACAAACCTTTTGGCGTGCTGTGCCAGTTTACCAACGCAGACGGGCGTGCCACCCTGGCGGACTATGTGGATGTGCCCGGCGTTTATGCCGCCGGGAGGCTTGACCGGGACAGCGAGGGTCTGTTGGTGCTGACCAACGACGGAAAGCTTCAAAACAAGATTGCCAGCCCGAAATTCCGTAAGCCGAAAGTGTATTTTGCACAGGTTGAGGGACAGCCAGACGCGCAAGCTGTGACCGCGTTACAAAACGGTGTCGCCCTGAAAGATGGAATGTCCAAACCTGCGAAGGTTGTTCTTGCACAAGAACCGCCATGGCTCTGGCCCAGAACGCCGCCGATCCGCGTGCGCAAGTCTATCCCTGACAGCTGGCTAACGATCACCCTGACCGAGGGGCGTAACCGGCAGGTAAGGCGCATGACAGCCCATGTGGGACATCCGACCCTGCGCCTGATCCGTTGGTCCGTGGGGGATTGGGCGTTGGACGGTCTGGCGCCGGGCGAATGGCGAGACGCTTAGCAGCAAGATGCAACCCGCGCATTGCCGCCGCAGCAATCGTGCAAAAGATACCCCAGCAAACCACCCATCGCATCAAAGTCCACGCTGTAGACAATCTGCCGGGCATGGCGGGTTGATTTGATCAATTTGGCGTCCCGCAACGCGCTGAGGTGAAAGGACATTGCCGAAGGACTGGTGCCCAGCGCCTGAGCAATCTGTCCGGCATTCAAACCGTCAGCACCGGATTGCACCAGTAAACGGACAACCTGCAAACGGGCTTTGTGGGCCATGGCAGACAGGGCGGTGAGTGCGTCGTCATCGGTCATATTTCAACTCCTCTTGAAATATAGAATAGGTTGATCTACTCATTATTTCAACGATTATTGAAATGGAGGCAGTGATGAACCTGTCAGACCTCGCCCAAGGGCTTGCCGCGCAAGACCCCGCCTTGCCGCTGATTTTCGAAACCGAAGACGGATCCATCAAAGGCGGCTACCACGTCACCGAATTTCGGGTAGCCGACGTGGCCGCCATCGACTGCGGTGGAAACACCGCCCAGCGGAAAGAGGCGTACCTGCAATTGCTCGACGGTGGATTGGGCGGACACATGCCGGTGGGTACGTTCCTGAAAATCGTGGAGCAGAGCATTAGGCACCTTCCCGATTTGGCGGACACGCCGCTGCGGGCAGAATTTTCCCACGGCAACATAGCGTTGCGTCTGTTCGACATCGGCAATCCGACTGCGGAAGATGATGCGATCAGGTTACCCCTTACGGATCAAAGGGCGGAATGTGGCCCCGCGATGCGCGGAGAATGCGGACCAAAATCACGCTGCTGCTGATCACGGCGCCTGACCGATCAGTCTTTGTCGGTGATCGCCAGTCCAGCAAAATCAAACAGCTTCGGGTCCAGCAGGTGGCTTGGCCGGGCGTTCATAAGCGACCGGAACATCACCTGCCTGCGACCCGGAGAGTTCTTTTCCCACCCGTCCAATATCTGCTTGACCTGTTGCCGTTGCAGGCCGTCCTGAGAACCGCAGAGATCACATGGGATAATTGGATAGTTCATCGCCTTCGCGAATTTTTCGCAATCCGCCTCTGCCACATAAGCCAAAGGGCGATAGACAAAGACATCGCCTTCCTCATTCACCAGCTTGGGCGGCATCGTCGCCAGCCGCCCGCCGTGGAAGAGGTTCATGAAAAACGTCTCAAGGATATCATCCCGGTGATGACCCAGCACCACGGCTGAGCAACCCTCTTCGCGTGCTATACGATACAGGTTACCGCGTCGCAGCCGGGAACACATCGCGCAATAAGTGCGGCCCTGGGGGACCTTGTCCATCACAATGGAATAGGTGTCCTGATATTCGATCCGATGCGGCACTTTCATGCGTTCCAGAAATTCCGGCAGCACCGTGGCAGGAAACCCCGGTTGGCCCTGATCCAAGTTGCAGGCCAGAATATCCACCGGCAGCAACCCGCGCCACTGAAGCTCTGCCAGCACAGCCAAAAGGGTGTAGCTGTCTTTCCCGCCCGACAAACACACCAACCAACGTGCGCCGCGTTCGATCATGGAAAAGTCTTCAACCGCCTCCCGCGTCTGGCGCACAATGCGTTTGCGCAGCTTCTTGAACTCCGTCGTGGTGGGAGCACCTTCGAAAAGCGGGTGGATGGCGTCAGGGGTATCTAGCATCGCTGACCCGTAGCGCGGACAGGCCCCGCCAATCAAGTGCATCAATCAACTGCCTAAAAAATTTGCATCTATGGAAGTTTACTTTGAACCAAAGTCGTTCGGCTTGCGTATGGATACCATGACGCGAACTTCCAGACTTTTGACGATTTTTCTGGCCAGAATGCTGCGGCGCTACCGGGAAACTGATCGGCGGATGTTGCCTTAACCGGCACATCCGCCATCGACTTGCGCCTACGCAGCGGGGTCCCGCGTTAGGGAGGCCGGGACCCCACCAAAAATCCCACCGATGAACTAAAGAAAAGGGCTGCCCAAAGGCAGCCCTTTCCTGATGTAAGCCTCAGGAGGGAAGCTGAAGGATTACATCCCCATCTCAACCAACATTTCTGCTGATTTTCCGGTGTTCCGTTCAAGGAGCTTTTTGAGCTTACCCAGCGCAGCTGCTTCCACTTGGCGAATGCGTTCCTTGGACAAGCCAAGCTCGTCGCCGATAGACCCAAGCGTGCGCGGCTCATCAATCAGCAAACGCTGGCTTAGGATGTAGCGTTCCCGGTCATTCAGGTCGCTCATTGCCTCATTCAGCCAGTTCCGCAGCTGCCCAAGGTCGTATTCGCGGGTGACGATCTCTTCCGCTTGTGGGCCTTCGTCTGCCAAGGCATCCTGCCATTCACGGCCTTCTTCGTCCGTGGACTGCTGCGCGTTCAGGGAGAAATCAGACCCGCTGAGACGGCCCTGCATCATTTCCACATCCCGCATCGGCACGCCAATTTCATTGGCAATCTTTTCAGACAACTGGTGCGCGTCCAGGTCCTCACCGCGGGCACTTGCCTCACGTTCCAGGGTCGCTTGCACGCGCTTGAGGTTAAAAAAGAGCGCCTTTTGGCTGCTGGTGGAACCGGTGCGTACCATGGACCAGTTGCGCATAACGTAGTCTTGGATCGCCGCTTTGATCCACCACTGAGCATAGGTGGAAAAGCGCACGCCACGGTCGGGGTCAAACTTGTCCGCTGCCTTCATCAGGCCGACGCCGGCCTCCTGGATCAGGTCCTGGGTCGATGCGCCATAGCGGCGAAACTTCGACGCCATGGAAATTGCCAAGCGCATGTAAGCGGTGATCAAACGATGCAGCGCCTGTTCATCCCGGTCATCGCGCCAGGCGCGGGCTAGTCTTGTTTCAGTCTCTGCGTCGAGCAATTCAGCCCGCATTGCCTGCCGGCGAAAGTCTTTTGCGTTGATATCATCAAGAGGCATGGGGAGGTCCTCCGAAAAACCACTGTTGGATTTTGCTGTAATCAGCCTAGTTCTGAATATAGTACGCATGAGGATGACATTCCGATCACTTGTGGGTGCGAATATTTTCAATTTTCCCAAACTGACCCTTGTGATGGGGGGAGCGGCCAGCGGCAAATCGCGGTTTGCCGAAGGGTTGATCACAGCCCAGGACACCCCCCGCATCTATGTGGCAACTGCCCAGGCATTCGACTCAGAGATGGAGGCGAAAATCCATAAACATCAGAAGGATCGGGGCGAAAGCTGGATCACGATAGAAGCGCCAAAGGATCTGGTAGGCGCGCTAAGTTCGGCGCCGCCTGACGCGATTATTTTGATTGATTGTCTGACGCTTTGGCTGACGAATATTTTTCTTGAAAAAAACGACTGGCAGGCCGCTACAAAGGCGTTTTTGACAGCTGCAAACGAATGCAAAAATCCGATTGTTACAGTGTCGAATGAAGTGGGTCACGGGATCGTGCCGGATAACCGACTCGGTCGGGAGTTTCGAAATGCCCAGGGCGCGGTGAACCAACAGGTCGCCGCGCAGGCGGATTTGGCTGTGTTCGTCACCGCTGGACTGCCGCAAGTGCTGAAAGGGGCTTTGCCATGACGCGACTGTTTCTTGTCCGCCATGGCCCGACCCACCGCGACGGGTTGATCGGTTGGACAGATGCGCCAGCGGACTTGTCTGACACAGCTGCGTTGGATCAGCTGAACGCAAACTTGCCTGCGGATGCGGTGTTGATCTCTTCCGACCTGGTCCGCTGCACGGCAACTGCGGACGCATTGGAACCGGGCCGCAATCGCCTGCCCCATGACCCGGAGTTGCGGGAGTTTAATTTTGGCGAATGGGAAGAGATGACCTTTAAAGAGGTGTCCGCCCGCGACCCGGAGCTGTCCCGCGCTTACTGGTCTGAACCGGGGGATACCGCGCCGCCAAATGGGGAAAGCTGGAACGCCTCCGCCGCGCGCGTAAGCGCAGCTATCGACCGGTTGGTTGAAACCCATGCCGGGCGCGACATCGTAGTGGTCGCGCACTTTGGGGCGATCCTGACCCAGGTTCAGCGCGCAGCAGGAATGCCACCCAAGGCAGCGCTGGCCTTCAAGATCGACAACCTATCGGTCACTACCCTGGAACATATGGGGCAAGCGTGGCGAGTGCTGGGTGTTAATCACTGCCTGTGATAGGTGCGCCCACAAATCGGAATTTGCGCCATGGGCGCAAGCCACAGATAGTAAGCCCATGACTTATGATCTTGCCATCGGCGACCGCACTTATTCCAGTTGGTCCCTGCGCGGCTGGCTGCCGTTCGCGAAATGGGACATCCCCGTCAGGACACACACAGCCCTGCTTTACACCGACCAGGTGCAAGAGCTGCTGAAACAGTTCGCACCCGCCCGCCTTGTGCCTGCGATGAAAAAAGACGGCATCGTGGTGCATGACACGCTCGCCATTGCAGAGGCCTTGGCAGAGGCACACCCTGACAAACCCATGTGGCCTGCGGATCCAACCTTGCGCGCCAAGGCACGGTCGATGACGGCCGAGATGCATTCCGGTTATGGCGCCCTGCGCGCGGCCTGTCCCATGAACCTCGCGCACAGCTGGGTTGGGTTTGAGCCTTCCGACGACGTGCTTGCTGATTGCGCGCGTATTGAAACGCTTTGGGCTGATGCCTTGGCCGTATCCGGCGGGCCGTGGCTATGCGGTGATTATTCAATCGTCGATGCGTTTTTTGCCCCGGTTGCAGCGCGTTTTGCCACCTATCGCTTGCC
>JBCCET010000111.1:0-8517 GCA_039030095.1 Pseudomonadota bacterium
GCCTTCATCGTCCTGAAGGCTGCCAATGAGTTCCAGCACAAGACGACGGCCATCAACCAGCTTTGGCAGACCGACTTCACCTTCGACAGCTTTCCAGGAAACACCCAAGGTATTGGTGATGCGAAGAACATCTCTTGGTGAGCGTATCTCTGGGGAAACTACATCGTGCATGAGGTTCCAAAAATGTCGAATATCCGGCGAAGGCTGACCTTCCCAAAGGCTGTCGAGGAATGTGGTCAAGCTGTTGACGAGCTTGGAATGCGGGGGATTGGGAATATCGAAGCCAGCCTGAACGATTTTTTCAAGGTACTGCGCGCCTTCCGATGGATAGCGGTCAGAGACAACGCGCTCAGCTATCGCCCTGTCGTAGGCCATCAGATACATAACGTTCGGCAAGCGTCCTACCGATTTCACAAGCCGAAAAATCAGAAGCGCTTCATCAGGAGCCAACCGATCTATGTCGCCTATCACAATCAGAAACCGCTTATTTCCATCGCGCAACTCTTGAGAAACCTCCTTGTGGAATGACTCCACCGTTTTTTCTTGACGAATAAGATCAGAAAGAAAATTCATACCGCCGGAGGCCATGCCTCCTGCACCTGGAGCGGCGAAAAAGTTGATTGCGGCGCCAACGAAGGAACTCGATCCGCTAAGCAAGCGTGAACCTAATTGCGACACCGCTTCTTTGGCTTTTTCGCTCTGTGCGACATCCATTGCTGAATAAAGATCGCGAAAAAACTCCAAGGCCAAAGCCTCTTCTCCCCGAAACCACCAGCAATTGAAGTCAATGACCTTGAGTTCATCTTCATCCGCCAACGCTGACAAATGATGTTTCACAAGGTTTACAATACTGCTCTTTCCTGTTCCCCAAGGGCCGTTGATCGAAATAACTGATCCTTCTGGGCTGTCAAACCCAGCAACAGTTTCTGCTATCGCTTTTGCAAATGGGTCAAATCCAAAATGATCCTCAGACGGTAAAGAAATAGGTTTATCGTCAAAATTTGCCATTCTATCATTTTATCTCTTGTTGGGACAAAGCTTGCGTTAAAGCTATCTCATTTTCTGCCATTCTACGACCGCGATAGTAGGCGGTTTTGAGCGTTTCTTCTTCTCCGTGTCCGTTTAAGCGCTCGTTGATATAGCGTTCGAAGCATTTCTGTAGCGAGGTTCTTTTCTCGGCTTGTCTCCACCCCGTTACTGTTGAGAATATCTCGATTGGATCGTAGTAGGCCTTAGTCGGTTTCTCCTGTGGCTCTGGAGGAATCGGTGGATCGTCAGCCACCCGGCGGATGTGAGGCAAAACCCAAAAGGGAAATACACGCCCCTCGTCTATACAGCGGGCAATAACCTGCCACGCGTGTTCCGCATCACCCTCGACATCAAACCAATCATTCGCCAGTTCGTTGAGGAACTCTGATTTCTGCTCAACAGCTATCGGTTTTCTCCTTTGGCAAAGTGATTCCGTGTCCAGTGACGGACACAGAGCCTACTGAAAGGATATACCGAAATGGCAAAACAATATCAAAACCTTACCCGCGCACTTGCGATACTCTCAACCCACCCAGATGAAACCGACATAGGGTTTCAAGCAAGGGCAATGCTAGTTGCGGGACAAAAGCTGTGCACCCAGAGCGAAGATGATCGAGAAGTGCTTTCGATCCTGATGGCGAGCAAAGAGTTTGGCTTTGCCGTCACTTCAATCGAACAGATGGCAGCGGAGTTGCGCGAAATGCAGGCCCAATATGAAGACCTTGCTCAAGCTGTGGCGAAAGAGGTGGCAGCATGACGTTTGATATTGGAAATCTCGCATCTGTCGTTGCCGAATGTAACCTTGGCATCCGTGAACTGCGCGTGCAGACCAAAAATCGACGCTACTACTTTCTCAGCTTCGAGGATGATCGACCGCACAGTTGGTGGGAGGAATCCATGTTTCATGGCTCCGAAAGCGAGCGTATGACCGATGCGAAGGCATTGTCTGAGATCGAAGAAGCCAAACGCATCTTAGACAAACACTACGACTCTGGCTTCCTGCTTGGTGTGTGGAATGAGTGTGACGATGGCATCTGCTATCGCTATGCAAATGGTCGATACGCTGAACTCGCAAAACGGGAATCCGAGGACGAAGCGGCTTAATGTTGCAGAGTTGTTGCAGAGCCTAGCATAAACGACAAAGGCCCATAATCGGATGGGCCTTTATGTCATTGATCTCTTTAAGAGACTTTGGCTCCGGCGGTTGGGATCGAACCAACGACCAATTGATTAACAGTCAACTGCTCTACCGCTGAGCTACGCCGGACCATGAGTGCTAGCGGCGTATAACAAAGCGGATTTGAGGGGACAAGCGGGAAATTTGGCCTAGATGGGGATCTTTGGTTTCCGCAGGAATGCTCCTTTTGTGGATATGCACCCATCGTGCAATTATCATCGTAATCAATCAGTTATATACCTGAAATTAGCTCAAATTCAGCAGATTGCGTCAGCTGGCCTTGCGGTTTGGCTAGGTTCCTGGTCGAAAGGTCGATCAAATGGGCAAGCACGTTTCGCGCGGCGGCGGGGATCAGGCGTTGGTCTATGTCAGTGTAAATCCTTTGAGCCAGATCCATCGCTGTGGCTGGGCCGGCAAGCAAAGCCTCCCGGATTTGTGCTTCCCGGCCTTGGCGGTGGGTTTTTTGCCAAGCAATTATACCAATGGGGTCTTCGACCGGGCCACCGTGACCGGGGTAGTATATACGGTCCGGTCTCTCAGTCATTTTGTCGAGCGAGGCCATAAAGCGGGTCAGGTCGCCATCAGGTGGAGATACCATCGTAGTGGCCCAGCCCATAACGTGATCTCCAGAAAAGACTGCGCCAGTGCCTCCGAGCGCGAAACATAAGTGATCGGACAGATGCCCGGGCGTGTGCAAAGCGTTTAAGGCCCATCCGTCGCCAGTCACACAGTCCCCGTCTGAAAGAGCGACGTCAGGGGAATATGCTAAATCCACGCCCTCCCCTCCACCAAGATCGCCTTCTTGTGCGAGCGCTGCCATTTGTAGAGACCTCGCCTCCGCCGCGGGGCCAAACCCACACACCGGGGCGTTCAGTTTTTCAGATAGGCGCCGGGCAAGCGGAGAATGATCCACATGGCTGTGGGTGACCAGAATATGGCTTACTTTTGCGCCTTCAACGGCTGCAAGGATCGCAGTTTCGTGGTCTATCAGGTCCGGGCCGGGATCAATAATCGCCAGATGGTGAGTTCCCACCAAATATGTATTTGTACCGGTGAAGGTCATCGGCCCTGGATTTGGCGCGGCGAGCACGCGGACACCCGGTTCCAATTCCACTGCCCGACCAGTGGCGGGACGAAAAGATTTGTCAAACGGGTCGGTGGGGGCCATCGGCTGATCCTTGTGTTGCGCGCTTAGCCAAGCTACGCCTCTGCGGGCGATGTTCAACCGCTTGATCAAACCCTACCTGCCCCGGTCGCTTTTTGGCCGGGCTGTGGCGATCCTGATTGTCCCGATTGTACTGATACAGGTGGTCGTGGCAGTTGTTTTCGTAGAACGATTGTTCCAGGACGTAACGCGGCAGATGACGCGCAGCGCGGCGATTGATGTGGGCCATGTCTTGTCAGCCCTGCCTGATCTGCAGGAGGCGGAGGCGCGCGCAGCGGCTTTGCGGATTGTTTTGACCGAAAAAACTGCCCAACCGGACCCTGACGCCTGGCGCGATTGGTTCGATTTTTCCGGCACGTATGTGATGGAGACTTTCCGTCAAACGGTATCTGGAGTGAGGACGGTCGACCTCCGCTCCGAACGAGCGGACGTGATTTTGACCGTGGAGCGCGGGCAAAAGCTCTGGGAACTGCAGATGTCGCGCAACCGGGTAGCGGCCACAAACCCCCACCAGTTGCTGGTGATCATGGTATTGTCTGCCGTCGTTTTATCGCTGATCGCGGCGCTCTTTATGCGTAACCAAGTGCGCCCAATTCGTAGACTTGCCCGTGCAGCGGAGGCGTTTGGTAAAGGTCAGACGCTCAACCTGCACCCTCGCGGTGCCCAGGAGGTGCGCGCAGCAACCACTGCGTTCTTGGCTATGCGGCGGAGGATTGAACGCCAGATCGAGCAGAGGACCACCATGTTGTCAGGCGTCAGCCATGATCTGCGCACGCCGCTAACCCGGCTGCGTTTGTCGTTGAGCTTACAAAGCGATGATGACGAAGAGGTGCAACTGATGCACCGGGATCTCAACGACATGGAAGGTATCTTGGACGAATTCTTGGCCTTTGCACGTGGAGATGCGGGCGAGACGGCGGAACCCGTGGCCATCAAGGTCTTGGCAAAAGCATTGGTGCGGGACGCCAGGCGCAGCGGCCAAGACGTGGATCTTAGCTTTGAGGGGCAAAGCCAAGGGGATCCCGAGGTTGAGTTGCGCCCAATGGCGGTGCGGCGGGCCTTGTCCAATCTGTTATCAAACGCCCGCAAGTATGCCGGTAAAGCCCGGCTGACTGTCAATATCAGCCCGAATGCTATCGACTTTGTTGTGGAAGATGATGGGCCAGGCATTGCCCGTGATGACCGGGATGAGGCGATGCGCGCTTTCACGCGACTAGATGCCGCGCGCAATCAGGACCAAGGGTCTGGAGTTGGCTTGGGGCTGGCAATCGCTGCGGATATCGCACGCAGCCATGGAGGCGCACTGACCTTGGGGCAAAGTGCCGCCATGGGTGGGCTCAAGGCAAGTTTGCGCCTGCCACGATGATCGGAGGCTTTCCAAGCCAAGCCACGGGCACTAGGGTTCGGTCAATCAAGTGGTGGGAAAAGTATTGATGATCAGAACCTTTGTAGCGCTGGCAATGTTGGCGGCTCCCGCCGCTGGTGAAACCCTTATCTCACCATCCGAGTTTCAAAAGATGAGTGAGGGTAAGACGCTCTACTTCTCGCAAAACGGACAATACTACGGGGCGGAGCAGTACTACACTCGGCGCGAGTCGATCTGGCAGTTTTCCAATGGGGAGTGCCAACACGGGCGCTGGTTCCCGCAAGGTGATCTGATTTGCTTTGTTTATGAGGACAGCCTTGAACCGATTTGCTGGAATTTCGTTCGCCGAGAAGACGGAGCCCTTGCGGCCCGAGTTGATGGTGCAGATGATCAATTCGACCTGATACTGGATCGCACGGACACGGAGCCGCTTGAATGCAAGGGTCCTTCGATTGGCGCATAACTTCGCGCTTTTATTGAGCGGCTGATTTGATGCCCGCATGTCGACCTTAGGGTGAGACTTCAAATCGAGATCCGGCAATACCTTGATCCCCACAGATGCTGCTGAAACGGTGGGCGGATCTCCCGGGCACACCATAAGTGTGGAGTTTACCGCCTTGTAAAACACAATAGGTGATTTTATTTTGCTTAGTATTTCAAAATAAAATCAATGACTTTCGCGGCATACACCTCCCAAATTTGACGCAGATCTTATGTCGGCTGTGGGTTGTTTTTCTACAATATTTGGGTCGAAGCATGATGAAGCATAGGCTGCGATCTTACTAAGGTGAGGTTGGCTACTTACCCGGAAACATCTGTCGATTTTACTGAAGCTTAAACCCTAAGGTGGGCTGGCTAACCAAAATTGACGTCAGTCTGGGGCGTCTTAAAATAATTCGCCTTGTCCCGGCCCATCGGCCTTGGACGATCGAGATTTTTTCTGGCGGGATCCTGCCCCTGCGACGACTTTTCCGTCGTGGAATTCGACTTCCAACGATACCACCGTGCGGGCCTGCTTGGCGCTTGGCAGCAAGGCCCCTTCCCCATCGCGGACAACCGCATAGCCGCGTCTTAGCGTGGCCTGATAGCCAAGCGTTTCATGTAATCTTGCCAGGGCGTTCAGTTTGTCTGACCGTCTTTGAAAGCCGGTTTCCTGTGCGCGTTTCAACCCTGCGCCTAACGTCTCCAGCCGGTCGCGTCGTTGGCTGATCCGTTGCGCAAGCCCCGCTGGACGCAAGCCACCGACAGCGGTGCCTAACCTGGCGCGGGCGCGCGTGATTAGGCCGGTAAGCCCTTGCGGCAGACGCCCGATCAGATGATCCAAACGCTGGGTCTGTTGGGCCAGAATATCATGAGGCTTTGGCAGCGCCCGCGCTAGATCCCGCAACCGCTGTCGGCGCGCGCCGACCCGGTCCGCCATGGCCCGGATACGACGCGCGTCAAACGATGCGATGCTGGCCAACAGCTCATCCCGGCGTGGCACCGCCATTTCTGCCGCCGCCGTGGGCGTGGGCGCCCTGCGGTCCGATATGTAGTCAATCAGCGTGGTGTCCGTTTCATGCCCCACCGCCGAAATCAGCGGAATGGTGGAGGCCGACGCCGCGCGTGCCACAACCTCTTCGTTGAAACCCCAAAGATCTTCGATAGATCCGCCGCCACGGGCCACAATGATCAGATCCGGGCGCGGCACCTCACTATCCGCTTGCAGCGCATTAAAGCCGGTTACTGCGTTGGCCACTTGAGCTGCAGACCCTTCGCCCTGCACTGCCACCGGCCACACCAGCACCTTGCGCGGGAACCGGCGTTGCAGCGTTGTGAGAATATCGCGAATGACCGCGCCAGATGGCGATGTGACAACGCCGATCACATCGGGCAAATACGGGATCGCAATTTTGCGATCAGGCGCAAAAAGCCCCTCCGCCGCCAACTGTTTCTTGCGTTTCTCCAGCATGGCCATGAGTGCGCCAACACCTGCAACGCGCAACTCTTCCACAACAATCTGATAGCGCGACTGGCCGGGGAAAGTGGTCAAACGCCCGGTGGCCACGACCTCCATCCCTTCTTCGGGTTGAGTGGAAAGCCGCGCCGCCTGCCCTTTCCAGCAGATCGCCGCCAGCACCGCCTTGTCATCCTTGAGGTCAAAATAAATATGCCCGGACCGAGGCCGCGACACACGGCTGACCTCCTCCTTAATACGAACATGCGAAAATTCGCCTTCGATCATGCGTTTGATCAAGCCGGACAGTTCAGAGACTGAAAACTCCGGCGCATTTTGCCCCGGAGGGCCGTCGTCGATCAAATCCATAGCGGTCGTCCTTGCGTGCCTGCAGGTGTCACCCTAGAACGCGGGCCAAGCGGATTGAAGGGGGCAGCGCATGAACATTCTTATCTTAGGCAGCGGCGGACGTGAACATAGCCTTGCCTGGGCGTGCGCACAAAACCCCAAATGCGACCGACTGATCTGCGCACCGGGTAACGCAGGCATCGCCCAGGTGGCCGAATGTGCGGCGCTCGACATACTGGACGGCGGCGCGGTGGTGGAATTTTGCGCAGCAGAAGCAGTGGATTTTGTCATCGTTGGGCCAGAGGCGCCGCTGGCTGCAGGGGTTGCCGACGACCTGCGCGCGGCGGGGATCCTGACCTTTGGCCCCAGCAAAGCGGCTGCCCGCTTGGAAGCGTCCAAAGCCTTCACCAAAGAGATCTGTGACGCAGCTGGCGCGCCTACAGCGGGTTATGCCCATTTCACCGACAAGGTAGCTGCCAAAGCCTATGTGGCGGATCATCAGGTGCCGGTTGTAATCAAGGCTGATGGCCTGGCTGCAGGCAAAGGCGTGGTAATCGCGGAAACCACAGAGGATGCACTCGCTGCCGTGGATGACATGATGGGCGGCGCCTTTGGCGATGCGGGCGCAGAAGTTGTCATCGAAGAGTTCATGGACGGCGAAGAGGCCAGCTTTTTTGTGCTCTGCGATGGTCAAACCGTGTTACCAGTGGGCACCGCGCAAGACCACAAGCGCGCATATAACGGGGACACAGGGCCAAACACCGGCGGAATGGGCGCCTATTCCCCCGCACCGGTCATGACGGATGCTGTCGCCGCCGCTGCATTGAGCCAAATTGTGGAGCCCTGCATGGCTGAAATGGCGCGACGGGGAGCGCCCTATCAGGGTGTGCTTTATGTCGGACTGATGATCAAAGACGGTGCGCCCCGCCTGGTGGAATACAACGTCCGCTACGGTGACCCGGAATGCCAAGTCCTGATGATGCGGCTAGGTGCGCAGGCGTTGGACCTGATGCACGCCTGCGCCGAAGGGCGGCTTGCGGAAACCAAGGCGCTTTGGGCCGATGACCACGCAATGACCGTAGTTCTTGCCGCAAAGGGCTACCCCGGAACATATGACAAAGGCACCGAGATCAAGGGCCTGGAGACCTGTCCTGATGACAGCGGTGCCGTTGTTTTCCATGCAGGGACGGCCGAAGACGCCGGGCGCATTTTTGCTAATGGCGGTCGCGTTCTAAATGTTACCGCGCGGGGACAGACGCTGAAGCAGGCGCGCGACCGTGCTTATGAAATTGTTGAAAAGGTGGATTGGCCTGAAGGGTTCCACCGCAAGGACATCGGCTGGCGTGCACTTTAGGCTCGGACCGCAGCGCGGTGCCAGGGAATGAACAAAAGCAGCGCCAATTCAAAGGCAATGATCCCACCGGAAATCGGCGTCGGCAAACCGAATTCCATCGCTGAATAGGCTCGTGCCAACGCCCCAAATGCAGTGGTGCAAA
>JBCCET010000112.1:0-8502 GCA_039030095.1 Pseudomonadota bacterium
GGCGAAAACGAAGCCACGCCGAGATGGCCATCTTCCAGTACATCAACGGCTTCTATAATCCACGCCGACGCCAATCAGCATTGGGCTGGAAAAGCCCCGTCGCTTTCGAGAGGAAAGTGGCCTAAACGAGCACCTGAGGCGACACAAAAACGCGACAGGTCCAGAGTTCGCGCATACCGCATCTATCGTGAGCTGGAGCTGAACATGCGGATTAAGCCTCGGAAACGGCTGCAGCGCGAAAAGCCTGAACCCTTGGTGGTGCCCAAAGCCGCTAACGAAGTCTGGTCAATGAACTTCATGGCGGATCAGTTGGCCTATGGCAGAGCGTTCCGGACGCTAAACGTGCTGGATGACTTTAATCGTGAGGGCTTGGCCATCGAAGTGGACTTCTCGCTACCATCAGAACGCGTGGTCCGTACCTTGAAACAGATCATAACGTGGCGCGGGAAGCAACTGGCGATCAGGGTCGACAATGGCCTTGAATACGTCAGTGGCAGGCTGCAGACATGGGCAGACAAGGCCGGGATCGGCTTGATCTATATCCAACCCGGCAAGCCACAGCAGAACGCCTATGTCGAACGATACAACCGGACTGTCCGCACCGAATGGCTGGGGCGGTATCACTTTAAAAGCATCGAGGGGGTTCAAGACCATGCCACCCGATGGCTCTGGAACTACAACCACAAAAGGCCGAATATGGGCATCAGAGGAATGACCCCGATCCAAAAACTGAAAGCAGCGCAGATTCTACAGAAGCGCCCTTCTAAAAATAGGGGGATTACCCCGGGACAAAGCTACCTTCAGCTTTCCTTCATTAAAGCTCCGCCTTTTTGCTAGGAGCACAAGCCTGGCAATCGCCAGCCACAAAGGAGTGGATATCACCGGACCTCTGTTCCCTTGACGCTAAAGAAGATCGCATAGAGCGTTGGCACGATAATCAGCGTCAGGATCGTTGCGAAGCTGAGCCCGCAAATAATTACAACTGCCAAGGATTTGAAAAACGGATCCCAAAGCAAGGGAACAACGCCCAAAACCGTGGTCAATACGCCCAGCGATACGGGGCGCACGCGGCTGACTGCGGCATCAACCACCGCAGACATTCGAGCTTTACCAACTGCAATTTGACTGTCGGTTTCATCAATCAGGACAATTGCGTTCTTGATCAGCATGCCGGTCAAGGACAGCACACCAAGAATAGCCATGAATTCCAAAGGTGTCTGTGTTCCTGCAAGGCCGTAAATCACGCCAATTAAGGCGAGCGGTACAACAAGCCAGATGATGATTGTTTGTCGCCAAGCATTGAAAAGGAAGAGCACGACAAAGAACATTGCCCCAAAGCCTATAGGCATAGTTGAAGCGAGACCCGCATTCGCCTCTGCGCTGTTGCCGAACTCCCCTTTCCATTCGAAGCTGTATCCGGGGGGCAAAGCGATTGCCTCGATCGGTTCTTTTACAGCTTCAAACAAGTCTCCGGATAGAACACCGGGCGCATTGTCCGCTTGCGCGGTGATAGTCAGAGAGCGATCAATGCGCCGCAAGTTTCCAGCCTCGAAAACGATGTCAAACCGGTCAACGACTTGCGAAATTGGAATGTAGCCACCCGCTGCCGTGCTAAAAACCTGAATATTTCGCATCTCAGCGACGTCGTTTCGCGCAGTCTCTACAGGTCGCATGACCACGTTCCGCAACTCATCACCTTCTCGATAGACACCCAATCTAGTCCCAGTGAGGTGACTGTATATGGCGTTTGATATTTCGCCCTGGGACAAACCTAATCGACGCGCGTTTTCGATGTTGATCACCGGACGGATGACTTTTAGTTGCTCGCGCCAGTTGTCTTTGACTGCGACAGCCCCGGCGTCGGCCATTATTGTTTTCGCTTGCCGTGCTAGATCGCGCAGCACCGCTGGGTCAGGGCCAAAGAACCTCGCTTCGACTTTTGATCCACCGCCCGGTCCCAAAACGAACTTCCAGACCTTGGCGTTGGACTCAGGATAGGTATCGTCAATGTGCGTCTGCAAAGTCGCCCGCAATCCATCAATGACTGAGAAGTCATCGACATCCACCAGAATTTGTCCATAGGCCGGATTGTTGTTTTCGGACTCGTAAATCAGCATGAAGCGCAAGTGCCCTCCACCGACCACTGTGTTGGTTCCGGCGACGCCTTCAAGGCCACGTGCGAATTCCGCGATTTCCAGAATGTCATGTTCGGTTTGTCTGATGTCCGTGCCCTGCGGCAGGAAATAGTCAACGACAAATTGCGCACGGGTAGAGGATGGGAAAAAGCCTGCGGGTACAGCACTAAACAAGACAATTGCAGATGCGAATAGTGCCAGGACCAAACTCACTGTGATCCAACGAACTCTAATTGCGAAAGCCAGCAGCCGACGGTATCCGCTCAGCAGAATGTTCTCTGGCTTTTCTGCATCGGCGCCGCCGGCCTTGAGCATGACACTGCAATAGTAGGGGGTGATCCAGATTGCGATCAGCCACGAAAACAGAAGTGCGATTGCTATCGTCCAGAACAAGCTGCCTGCATATTCACCTGTGTTGTCCGGCGAAAAACCGATTGGCGAGAAAGCCAGTATGCCAACAACTGTTCCTCCAAGAAGCGGCCACATCGTTTGCTTGACGACGGCGCGCGACGCCTCGGACGCATCCTCACCTCGTTGAACGCGGACAAGCGTTCCTTCGACCACGACAATCGCGTTGTCCACCAACATGCCAAGCGCGATGATTAGTGCACCCAGCGAGATCCGCTGCATATCTAAGCCGTAAAGGTACATTCCAAACAGGGTACCTGCGACGGTCACAAGAAGAATGCCGCCCATCAGGATGCCGGAGCGCAGCCCCATAAAGACGAGTAAGGTTCCAACGACAATTGCAAGAGCAAGGCCCACGTTGACCACGAAGTTGTCTACAGAAGCCTTTACGCTTGATCCTTGATCCGAAATCGGCAGCACTTTGATGCCGATCGGACGTTCACTTTCAAGCTCGGTGATGCGCGCATTTACAGCTTCCGCCATCTTTACCACGTTGCCGCCCAACGTGTTGGAGATGCCCAAACCAATAGCTTGCTGTCCGTTAAGATAAAGCAAGGACGAGGCAGGTTCCTTCAATCCGCGATAGACCGTTGCAATGTCACCCAGCCGAAAGGAAGTTCCGGTTTGAGTGTTAGTGATCAACAACGCTTCGATGGCTTCAATGGATCCGACCGCGCTCTCTGGGCGCACCGATAGCCGCGCTGGCCCGGCTAGTACTGACCCTGCAGGCGTGACGAGGTTTTGCCCTTCGAGCAACTGTTGGATCTGCGATGGTACAAGGCCCAGTTCGGTCAGACTAGCGGGCGAGTACTCAACGTAGATGACTTCTTCCTGCACCCCATTCAGGACTACTTTTGATACACCATCAACCGTTACCAATTCCCGCTGCAGGTCTTTTGCGTACTCGTAAAGATCTGATACCGTGAAGCCTTCACCGACAATTCCGTAATACTGTGCGTAGACATCCCCGAAGTCATCGTAGACTTGGCTTTTCAAAGCGTTCGGAGGCAAGCGGGATTGAGCATCCAGAATCTTGGACCGCATCTGCGAGAACTTCTGGTTCAACTCCGGGTAATCCGGGGTCGAGGCAATCGTGAACTCAACCGTTACGGTGCTTAGCCCGGGGGTGGAAACTGAGCTTACCTCTTTCACGCCCGGAAGCTCTTGCAGCGCGTTTTCGACGACTTCGGTTACTTCCTCAACAACTTCTTCAGCCGACGCCCCCGGGTAAGGAGTGATTATCTGCGCCTGTCGGATTACAAACTCTGGGTCCTCAAAACGGGGCAGGACGGAGTAAGCGAAGTACCCGGAAAATAGGATCAGCAGCGTTGCGACATAAGAGATCAGCCGCTTTTCAAGTGCGAAACGAGCAAGGTCCATTACGTTAGTTCCCGACCTGGCGGATCGGTCGAATGGTCATGCCGTCAACTATCTCACTGACACCGGCCGCTACAACGACATCGCCTGCTGTTAGACCGCTGGTGACTATCACATCGGCACCGCCTGCTGCGCCAAGCGTGACAGTCCGTTCCGACACGACGCCTTCACTATCTACTATCCACACGAATGGATCACCGTTAGGTTTGGCAGCAATCGCAGAAAGAGGGGCAAAGACTTGGGAACCAGCACCTTCCGTTGACGCAACCACATTCGCAACCATACCGGGCAAGATTACGGCATCTTCAGGTACCGTGACCGCAACCCGTCCGCGATAGGTTTGGGTTGCACTGTCTGCCTGGACAGAAAACTCAACGATTTCCGCTTCAAACTCTTGCCCGGGAAGCGCATCGAAAAAGGCAGTGTTCGTTATCTGGTCCGGTCCGTTGCGGGAGAGCTGCGTCACATCGGGCCCAGGAATATCGAATGCTAGGTGTACAACTGCAAGCCCCTGCAAAAGAACGATAGCCTGACCAGCCTGCACATTGGAAAAGTTCTCGATGTCGCGGCGGGCTACGATCCCGTCAAACGGCGCAACCAAAGTAGTGTCTGACAACGCATCTCGCGCTACTTTGATCTGTGCATCGATACCCCGAATAACCGCTTCGGAAGCTGCTATGTCTTCCGGACGGCCCCCTGCCTTACCTATACGAAGCTGTTCTTGCTGAGCGCGAAGATTTGCTTCCGCCACGCGAGCCTCTGCCTGGGCACCTTCCACTTGAGCGCGTGTCGCAACGCCCCGCTTAAACAGTTCTTCAGCCCGCGCCAAAGCCTCTCTTGTTTGATCTACTTGTGCCTGTGCGGATTCAACGGCGGCTTCCAGTGCGCTCACTTCTTCTGCACGGGCGCCAGCTTTCAAAGCTTCTAGTTGAGCGGCGGCCTGGTCCCGCTGGCTTTGCAATGCGGCAAGTTGATTTTCGTAATCGCGTTTGTCAATTTGGGCAATAACATCGCCCGCCTGAACGTTGCTCGCAGCCCGGACTGGAAGATCAATCACCTGGCCAGAGACTTTGAAGGACAGTTCGATCTCGCGCGATGGAAGCACAGTCGCTGGATAGCGTCTTGAAACCATCACATCGCTCGCAACGATATCTGCAACCTTTGCAGGGCGGATAACCTGATCCTGAGCGATACCCGCTGTTCCAAAAATCACGCTGAAA
Organism: Pseudomonadota bacterium; assembly: GCA_039030095.1. Taxonomy (GTDB): domain Bacteria; phylum Pseudomonadota; class Alphaproteobacteria; order Rhodobacterales; family Rhodobacteraceae; genus Amylibacter. Next base: position 5,141 of record JBCCET010000112.1, read on the forward strand.
AAGGCAGCGCCGAATGTCATGCATTGCAACTTCATATTTTATGCTCCCCAATTCACTTCTGCTTGCTGTAGCTTTGCATAATATGTCGAGAACTTGGAAGCAGCGACGTGAGCAACCTTCAACAAATTCTACTAGGCTCCGGTCTTTTGGCGTTAAGTGCCACAATCCACGTCCTCGCGGTCGCGCTGAGCCTGCCGCTGTTCAAATCCGTGGCCGGCCAAGTAACGAGCGATAAGCAGCCCCTGCGCAGAGTAGTTGTTTTTTTGTTGCTGGCACTGGCGATAATTGTCGCGGCGCACACCATTCAGATCTGGATGTGGGCGGTTGCGTTTCTGCTTATTTCCGATCTTCCTGACTTGGCAACAAGCTTCTACTTTGCGACCGTCACCTACACGACGCTGGGTTATGGAGACATCGTTCTGGGTCCAGAGTCGCGCATTGCTGCAACGTTTTGTGCAATCACGGGCTTGCTTACTTTCGGGATCAGCACGGCTTTTTTGATCGGGGTGTTGTCGAGAGTTTTGCCGAATAGTCTGGGCGACCAATGATCTCAAAACCTGTGGTTGGCAGTAGACGACAGTGAAGCTGTGGGGTTTTAGTCACGGATTCCAGCGCGGCGCCGCATCCAACAAAGAGCAGATTTCGCTTCCGCCGGGACAAATACGAGCCAACTTAAGTGAAACAGTTTTCACCCTGGTCGGTCTCAGCCTATCGCCGAAAAGCGGACGCTCGTCCGCATTGTAGCATCGGTCAACTTGGACTCTGAGCGGGCGCTCAATCGGTCTCAATGTCTGCGAATTCAGCACAAAAAAGCTGGAAAAACCGAGTTCAGCGAGTTTCAATCCATTGACAGAAAACTACGCACATTCTCTGCTGGATACCTAACAACCAGAAAGCAATCCCCATATGAAAGCTGCCTATTATGAGGGCCAAGGCCCAGCTGCTGATGTCCTACAAATCGGTGAAGTGGGCACACCAGCCCCCGGGCCGGGTGAAGTGCTCATCCGGCTGCGCGCCTCGGGCTGCAATCCGTCAGACGTGAAACTCCGCGCGGGATCGCGCCCCATGGGTGTTCCGCGTATCATCCCACATTCCGATGGTACGGGCGTTATCGAGGCGGTGGGTGAAGGCGTGGCGCAGTCACGGCTCGACAGCCGCGTCTGGGTTTGGAACGGACAATGGCAGCGCCCGTTGGGCACTTGCGCGGAGTACATCGCCTTACCGGCAGACCAAGCCGTACCCTTGCCGGAAAACACCAGTTTTGCAGAAGGCGCTTGCTTGGGCATTCCCGCCATGACCGCCTGTCGCGCAGTTTTTGCGGATGGGTCGGTCGAAGGGCAAAAGATCCTCGTCTCCGGCGGGGCAGGTTCCGTGGCGCGCTATGCGATCCAGATGGCAAAACTGGATGGTGCAGAGGTTATCACCACCGTCAGCTCAGATGAAAAAGCCGCTTACGCTCGCGCCGCCGGGGCCGACCACGTGGTCAATTATCGTGACGCCAATGCGGCTGAACAGATCCTGGACCACACCGGCGGTGTTCACAGGTCAATCGAGTTGGAATTCGGCGCAAACGCTGACCTGCTGGCTGAGGTGATGCGCCCCAACGGTATCATCGCCGCTTACGGCTCAGCCCAGGCGCCGCGTCCCGACATCCCCTTCATGCCGATGATGTTCAAGGACCTGACCCTGCGGATGATCCTTGTCTACATCCTGACGCCTGAGGCCCGCGCCGACACCCTGAAGCGATTAAGCGGAATGCTGGAAGCAGGCGCGCTCACCCACGCTGTATCGGCAGAATTCCCGCTGGAGAGCGCCGCAAGTGCCCACGAACTGGTTGAGAGTGCCGCAAAGTTAGGGACCGTTGTGGTGACACCCTAACGACCGACGGAGTTAGTCAACGAAGCTGCGGAAATCGACCGCCGCGCCGGTGGTCGCTGATTTTTGCGCTGCAAAACCCATCATGACAGCCTGGGCGCCATCACTGACGCTGACCTCCGGGGTGCTGGTGCCTCTAACTACATCTAAAAATCGCTGATGCTGGTAAAAGGTAGATCCGTTGTGATCCCCCACTGCCAAAATCTTGGGATCCACCGGAATAACTTGCTCCCGCGGGCCAAAAGGATTTCGGGGGGATATGATCAACTTCGGCTCAGGCGGCGATTGAGCATCCCCCTGCCAGAACCGCCCGGGACCCGGCACCTTGGCTTCGATCTTTCCGTCTGGACCCAGGGCGGTTAGTTCTTCCTGATAGGTGGAACCGTCAGCGTACATGCACAGTTCCAGCATCGCACGCCTGCCGCCGCTGAAGTTAAAGATCACAAAGCCAGCGTCCCAGATATCAGGCGTTTTACCGTCGTACTTTTCCTGCAAATGGTTCACGTCCTGCCCGGCAGAAGCCATGACCGACACCGGGTCCGACCCCATCAGAAGGCGCATCAGGTCAAAGAAGTGACAACACTTTTCCACCAGCGTGCCGCCGGTGTTGCGGTTAAAACGGTTCCAGTCGCCGACCTTGGGCAGAAACGGAAAGCGGTGTTCGCGGATGGTCAGCATGGTGATGCCGCCCGTCACGGCATCCGCCTGTTCCAGAAAGGCCGCAATCGGCGGCATGTATCGGTATTCCATGGCGACCCAAACGGGCGCCTGATACTTTGATTGCAGCTCTGCAATTCGGTGGCGATGATCGGGGTCCGTGAAAAGCGGCTTTTCCATCAGCAAGGGCAATGGCCTTGTCCGTGCGATCTCTTCAAACTGGGTTACATGCAGATAGTTAGGTGACGCAACCAGCAGGCAATCCAGTTCCGGGCGTGCCAAAAGATCCGACAGCGAAGAACAAATCACCGCGTCCGGGGCCAACTGCGCCGATCTGCCCGCCATGTCCGCGTCAGGTTCAAATATCGCGGCCACACGGGCATCATCCAAAAGCGAGATGTTGCGCAGGTGTTCCTGGCCCATCATTCCGCACCCGATAACCCCGTAGTTCACCATCTTGGCCATGTTCGTTCCTATTTGAATCGCGACACGTAGCGCGCGGAGTGGTGATTAAACCATGTGCGCGAATACTCGACCACATCACCGTCTGCGGTTTGGCTCCACCGTTCTACGAACCCTACATCTGCACCAGCGGGTAGACCGATTTGTGGCAGGGTCCAAGGGGGCAGCGGCGCCACGCCCACCCGGTCTTCGACCCTTGCAATCAAAAGGCCGAGCTTGCGTTCATAGTAGTGGTAGAGCGATTCCGACAAGTCGTCTTTTCGGATGTCCTGAGCCCATTTCCCATCGAGCCAGATCTCTTCCATGGCACAAGGTATGTCAGACAAAAACCGCAGACGGCGGATACGGTGCACCTCAAACGACGCGCA
>JBCCET010000113.1:0-7896 GCA_039030095.1 Pseudomonadota bacterium
ACCGCCTCAACGCGACACCCAGAAAATGCCTGGGATGGAAGACACCGGCCGAGGTCTTCCGCGAAAAGATGATGGAAGAGGTGGGCCGATCCCCCTACCCTCGAAAGGAATAGGAGTCGCAGTTCAGGTATCGCTCACAGGGTTGCTGAATTTCGACAGGTAAGAACTGATGTATGCCGGGGTCAAGTTCTTCGATTATTTTGCGCACCAGATCTTGAGCGATGAGAATGCCATTGCTGGTTCGAAACGCCCCGGGCAGGTTTTTTCGACGCTTTAGCAATCTACAAATTGACGGAATCTCCTTTTGCTCAACAAGCCGCTTCCCCCATTTTAGCATTTTTCCTGTTTCTGCCCTGGGTCGAATGTGGTCTTGAAACGCTTGGGTACCCGGTTCCGGCCTTTCCCCGCCCCATCCTGGGAACTCTCCCGGCAATTGCAATGGCGCCTTCAAATCTTCTGAAACATAGTAGATCAAGTTTTCTTTCACCAGACTGTTGTCTCGATATGTGGGCGCAGACCGTAGCCCTATCCTAAACGGAGCGGCTGTGTTTTCCCAAACCACTCTGGTTTGAAGGCCAAAATGTTGCATGCGTGCAAACCCGCTTTGTAGACCCTTTCGTGATTTGACGACAGCCCGAAGGGCCATACCTCTAGGCGTGCCGGAATGACACACCTACAGGAGGCTTTCATGTCCCTCACTCTCCACCTCAACCGCCGCGCATTTTTGGGCGCGGGCGCCGCAACGCTGGCAACTCCTGCTCTCGCCAAGGCGCCGATGATGGGGCCCAGCGCCGTTAATTTTGCCCGCTTCAAGCTTGGCGCGTTTGAAGTCACAACTCTTTTGGGTGGGTCACGCATGGCCGAAAACCCGCAATCGATTTTTGGCATGAACGTGGACGCAGATACTTTTGCATCCTGGTCAGAAGAAAACATGATCCCGGCGGACAAGACCGGATTCTATTTCACGCCAACTCTCGTAAACACCGGCGACGCGCTTGTGCTGTTTGACACTGGATTAGGGAATGAAGCTCTGGGCCAAGCTATGGTTGCAGCCGGTTATTCCCCGGATCAGGTGGACGTGGTGGTGCTGACTCACATGCACCCGGACCATATCGGAGGCATGTCAGGCGATGACAGTGCGTTCCCAAATGCGCGTTATGTGGCCGGTTCCACAGAATATGACTTTTGGTCCAAACTGGACGCCGGGAACCGTGTGGGGGACATGGTTGCGGCAAAGGTCAAACCACTGGCGGAGAAATTCACCTTCGTGGCACCCGGCGACAGCCCGGTTAGCGGCCTGACAGCGGTAGACGCTTTTGGCCATACGCCCGGCCACATGGGCTGGATGGTCGAAAGTGACGGACAACAGGTGATGCTGGCCGCAGATATGGCCAACCACTATGTCTGGTCGCTGGCTAAACCCGATTGGGAAGTGAAATTCGACATGGACAAAGCGGCCGCCGCTGCAACGCGCAAACGTTTGCTGGGCATGTTGGCCGCCGACAAGATCCCTATGATCGGCTACCACATGCCTTTCCCGGCGTTGGGGTATGTTGCCGCTGACGGCGACGGCTTCCGCTGGGTCCCGGAAAGCTACCAGATCAGTCTCTGATCCCTGCCCCGCATCTGAGCTATCCGCGCAGGTGCGGGGTCACCGACAGATCACAACAAACCAAGCGTTTCGCCCTTTCCTCAGCCCGGTTACGCGTTATTGTATTGGTAACAACGCGAGAGGGTGGCGATGAGCGATACGATCAATTACGGCGCCTTAATGCACCGTGCGATGCGCGGCTTGATCCGTGAACTGCTGCAGAGCATTGCAGACGCAGGCGCCCTGCCCGGCGATCACCACTTCTTCATTACATTCGATACGCGCCATCCTGGCGTTGATATCGCCCCTTGGCTGCACGATCGCTATCCGGAAGATATGACCGTGGTGATGCAACACTGGTTCGACAATCTAACGGTTGAAGACGACGCTTTTTCCGTAACACTCAATTTCGGCGACCAGCCGGAGCCGCTTCGGATCCCCTTTGACGCAATTGCAACTTTTGTGGACCCATCTGTGGAATTCGGCCTTCGCTTTGAGGCCGAGGAAGACGATCAAGACGAAGTACCTGAAAGCCCGATGGTCATCTTGACCGATGAGGATGACGAAGAGCCCCCAAAAGGTGACGCCGAGGTTGTGTCGCTGGACAGCTTCCGAAAGCAGTAAAAACCAACACGGTACATGCGACGGGCCACCTGTCGGTCAATAGTTGCCAGCCCCCTATGAAGGCACCCGATCATTGAGAGCACGTTGTCGTGTTTGCGAAGGGCTTTCACCGAACTGGTGTTTGTAAATGCGAGAGAAATGGCTCCAATCGCAAAAACCCGATTCTGCCGCAACATCCCCGATAGTCTGTTCACCCGCAGTCAAACTCGCAATCCGCGTTCTGGCGTCACACAATCTGCGCAGCCGAAAATACTCCAACGGGCCGCATCCGACGACCTCTTTAAAACTGTTTTGCAGGTTTCTGCGGGAAATACCTGTCAGCTGTTTCAGGTCGTCGTAGCCTAGCAAAATTTGGCTGTGCGTTCTGAATATCGCCGCCGCCTCCAGGAAATTCTCCAGCTTGCGGTTGCGGGCAACCCTTGTTGAAAGACCAGACCTCAGCGCAAGTTCTGCCCCTAGATTGGCCAACAAACTCGTGGCCAAAATCCTGCCAAAGACGGTTGCTTCGTTTTGCCCTGAAACAGCGTTCAAGGTGTCAAAGATGTCCCTGCGTGCCCGCGCGGAAAAGTCTGGCGCTTCGATCACCGCGGCTGGCTGCCCTGCGGCAAGGCAGGAAAACATGTCTGAGCCGGCGTCGTGTGTCAGCAGGTCCTTTGAAAAGCAAAACGCAATGATACTGCCGCCCAGGGGGGACCTGAAATGGAGTTCTGAACCAGGCGGCACCAAAAGAACCGAGTTGCGGTCCAACAGCTGACCGTTTGCCACATACTTGCCATCACCCAGCACGAAGCCGAGAGACGCATATTCGGTCGGCGCTCCCATAGATTGCGCGAGCGTTTGACTGGCGTATTCCACGTGAACAGACACTCCACCGCCGAAATCAACGCTTAAGAACCGTCCCTCAAACGCACCCGGACTAAGCTGATGGTACTCCTGACCGAAGCCTACTAGCTGTTCAGCTTGTTGATCAAAGTCAAGAAAATGAGAAGTTTCAACAAAAGGCGTAATTGCACAGCGCGCATAGTCTGCGATCCAAACACTTGAATTGTAGGCGTTATTTTCAGGCACTTTGGTCATTGCTCCTGCGCGAGCATCCTAACGATCTTTTCTGGTGCAAGCTACACTTGTCCGCGGAATGATAACCAGGGGAGACTGATCATGAAAAGACGTACCATCCTAAAAGCTGCGCCACTTTTTCCGTTAGCTGTTGCCACCGGGTCCGCCGCCAACGCGGAATCCCATGAGGGAAAAACAGCTTTTGTTCTAGTTCACGGGTCCTGGCATGGCGCCTGGTGCTGGGGTTTGATTGAACCGCTGCTTCAAGCAGCGGGGCATATGACCGTGGCAATCGACCTTCCGGGTCACGGGTTGAACGCACGCAACCCTTCTGCATTCGCCAAACGCCCGCTTGATCCGGCTGCCTTCGCGTCTGAACCATCAAGCTTGGCAAATATCCCAATCGGCGAATACGCTGCCGCTGTGGCTGATGCAGCTGCGCGCGCACGTGCAGCTGGCGCACAACGCGTCGTAGCAGTTGGGCATTCAATGGGCGGGGTTCCAGTAACTTTTGCGGCGGCCCAATCACCTGAGCTGTTCAACGACATCATCTATCTTGCAGCACTTGCGCCGACACCGGGGAAACCAGCGGGCGCATACCTTGCTGGCGAAGATCAGGCCACAAATTCCAAGATTGGGAACGTTGTTTTAGCGGATCCGGCAACCGTGGGCGCGCTACGCATGGACCCTCGTTCCGAAGATGCGGCTTACCTCGCCGGTGCAAAAGAAGCCCTGGCAGGTGATGTGGACGATGCGTTGTTGATGCAGGTGATGCATATGCTAACACCAGACGCCCCCGTTGCGATATACGGTGATGTCGCGGAATTTGCGCCCGGGTTTGCTGGCTTGAACAGAACCTACATCCGTTGCACGCAAGATATGACTGTCGTCGCATCCACACCGGACGCAATCGTGGCTGACTTCAACGCAGCTTACCCTGATAGCCCCACAACGCTTGTGGATATCGACACTTCGCACGAGGCGATGTTTGGCGCACCGCAGGCATTGTCAGATGCTTTGATTGCGGCACTCTAGGCCCAAGGCAAAATCTGTCGCGCCGGTTCATGGAATTTGGATCGGCGTGACATTTAGATTTTTTCGGCCAGCAAAGTGGGATGATAGCTTAATCGCCTTTGGGCGTTGGGCACTCTGCCCCCTACCCTTTCGCGCAAAACAACTCATGCTGACCGCCAGTTCAGCCCTGACGGCAGCTTTGTCCAATGTGGAATTGGGCAACTGCGATGCCAGAGAACCCGATTAATTGTTGGCACGCCAACAAATTGTCTGCGCACATGATTGTCAAAAAGGGTCCCGAAGGTTTTTGTCATTTCTGCAAAGTCCATCCAAGGCTCGTCAGCGGCACGGGGATCATCCGGGCGGGATAACCCAGATAAAGGTCTTTTGTTCTTCCACCTTGAAAGGGGCAAACCCGGACGGTTGCCTTTGGATGCACAACGGTCGGGGCAGAGCATTCCGCAGACAATGCCCTTGAATAGCAGTTGCGTGAGGCGCTATCGCTTTTCCCTGATCAACTTGCGCCCAACAGCGCAACGACGGAAGGCATGCAGACCATTTCAACGAATAAATTCAAGCTCTAAACGTATGAATCCAGAGGTACAGTCATTTCCCGACGCTGCTGTGGGACTGCAGTTTGAGGCTGATCTTTTCTCGTCTCAAGGGGCCCAGGTAGGCATTTGGTCAGCGCAGCGAAACGGCCTCGTCTGCCCTCGTGCATATGTGCATAGATCCGGGTTTGAGGGCGCACGCGATCATTCCGAAGCAACCAATTGGCCCGTCCATCTGCGCCCAACCGGGGGCGGAACAGTTCCACAGGGGCCAGGCATCGATAACGTGTCGTTGGCCTTCAACGCACCAAAGTCGTTCACGATTGACGACACCTACCGTATGTTGACGGGCATTTTAAAATCCGCTCTCGACACACAAGACGCAGTTTTAGAGGCGGGTGATACTCCCGGCAGTTTTTGTGATGGTGCCTGGAACCTGTCTTTTGCGGGCAAAAAGATCATCGGCACGGCGCAGCGGTGGCGACCTGTACGCGGTGGGCGACCCAGAGTTCTGGCCCATGCGCTGGTTTTAACGAACAGCACTTTTGCACCCGGTGCAAATGCGGTCGATGCATTTCACAGAAATCTTGGCCTGGGGGCGATCCACACGGATGCCCATACCAGCTTATCGGCTGAGTTTGGTTACAGTGAACTTCCCGCAGACGCGATCTTCCGAATTGCCGGCGCGACGTTACAGGAAATCCACGCCTAAAAAGGCAATCTCACCACCACGCCCTTTGAACCCTCGGTATTCCACGACTTTTGCAGCCACACTTTCCGCCGCGACAAAGTTCAAGAAGCCAAAGGGACTAAACAGGTTAGCTACCCCTTTGCACAGAAGCAGCTGACGGCAACAGCACGGTCGGCACGGGCGACGGCTTTGTCCAATGCGGGTTTGATCAAGGCCGCTTCGGCGTCAGCCCCACGGCGTGTCAAGCAAGTGTGCAGGCCTCGTAGCGACCAGATGTTGTCCGGGTTCTGGCACGCACGCGAAAGTTGCGGATCCAGCCCCAGGTCTGCGCGGTATACGGCCTCCGCCTCGTCAGCGTGGCCCTGTTCCAGCAACAGCGCGCCCAAAGCATGGCGGGCAGGCTGCATCCAACCCCAAGGTTCTTCGTAAGGCAGCGCGTCATCGGCTGCGACAGCTGCGCGCAATGCATCAAATGCGGCTTCAAACTTGCCTTCGCGATAAAGGATTTCGCCGTCCAGCATCCGATCCGCAATCGCCAGAATATCGCTGCACTTATTGTTAAACAGCACGCGTTCTTCTGGCACGGCTTCGGTTGCTTTGGCAAAACGTGCCTGCCAGTTTCGCGCCTCGGCCACATCCCCCTGCACTGCCGCAGAAATGCCTTTGGCATATAGAATAACCGCCGTGGAATAGCAGAACAGTTCCTGATCTTCTGGCAGGTCTGCGGCATCAATTGCCGCCCACTCACCAAAACGCACATAGGCGTGAAAACGCATGGGCCAATAGCTTTCCATCCAGTCGGCACTTGGTTCCACCACTTCTGGCGTCAGGATACCCTCAAGCGCTTCCGCAGCCTTAAGTGCTGGGGCAAGCTGGCCCAGAAACATCGCGCCGTAGACCGCGAAATGCAGGTCATGACAGATGTAGGTGGAATAAAACGTACCGGGTCCGCGCAGGGCCAGGTATTTTTGATCTGCTTCCCAGGCCCGCAGATTACGTCGGACAACGTTGGCGTATTCGCCGCACAACACATCCACATGGGTCCCCATGTGCTGCATGTGTCCCGCATCGGGCACAAGCCCCGTCAAGGCATCCCCATGGCGCAGCGCGCGTTCCGGGTGCGGCGACATTTCCATCAGGTGTATATAAAGGTGCAAACAGCCCGGGTGTTCCCAGGCCCCTGGCACGTCTTCAAAGGCGCGCTCCAAAAGTGCTGCTGCCTCCAGCGTATCAGATCCTTCGGTCGGGTTTCCGGTTTGCAGGTCCCACAATTGCCAGGGCGTGCGCATCATCAGGGCTTCCGCCGTCAACGCAATCACGTCCAGATCGCCCGGATGATCGGCACACACCCGGCGCATCGCCGCCGCGTAGGCATCATTTTGGGCGGCAAATTCCTCTTCATCCAAGGCCACGACACGGCACCGCAAGGCCGCAACCAGCGTAGTTTCCAGCGGGGTCGCGGTTGCCATCAACGGGTCCAGCGCATCTAACTGCGCCGCCAAGGTCGCGACAGCATTCTTTTTCACCGGGTAAGGCATAAGGTCCCAGTGCAGGTTGTAGTCCGGCCCGACAGCATACCCGATCCCCCAACGCGCCAGCACGCATTTGGGGTCAGCAACCAGCGCCTGTTCAAAGCAATAGATCGCCTCTTCATGGTTGAAGCCGAAAACCCAGTTGAGCCCGCGGTCAAACCACATCTGTGCATCCGGGTTTTGCGACGCATTTGGTCGGGTGTGAGCGCCTAAATCGAAATAGTCATCCATCGGGAAAAATCCGTCAATTTTTGCGTCAAACTTGACAGGCATGGGCCCGAACACTCAAGCTGAAAACACACACGCCAGAGTTTTTAAAATGTTTAATATTGCAGATTTTGCCGGAGACGTTTTTACGCGCGGCGCCAAGGCAGTTTTGAAAGAGGCCCGAGACGCCATCAATTGGGCCAAGAAGATTGCCACGAACATAGCCAAGCTTGCCATCAAGTTGGCAGCTAAACCGCTGTCGATGCTGAACAAGCTGATTGCGTCGTTGCAGAAAATTGCCAGCTCTTTGGAAAAAATGATCAAAGACATCGGCAAGGGTAAAATGCCCGCCATGACCGTGCTCAAAAAACTGGTGGAAACGGCCGCCGATCAAATGGGCAAGATGGTCAGCCTAGCAGACAGGTTGGCCGCTTGGGTGGAAACCAAGTTTGTTGCAACTTTCACGGCTGCCCGAACAGCCTTGTCAGTGGCTGCAAAGGCCGTTTCTATTACTGCCAAGAAGCTTTCGCGCGGGATCAAGGCGCTGATCAGTGCGGCCAAGTCCGCGCTGGATAATCCCGTGGTGCAAGACATCCGCAAAGAAATCAAAGCAGCGCTCGACGCCCTGGG
>JBCCET010000114.1:0-7867 GCA_039030095.1 Pseudomonadota bacterium
GGCTATTTCTACATGACCGGTTCAGGTGTTGAGCCAAGCGACGAGGCTGCGATCACCTGGTTGGATCGCTCCGTCCGGCAGGGCTACCTCCACGCGTTCTCTTTCCTGGCAGAACTGCATGAAAAGGGGCGCGGAACTGAACTGTCCGCTGAAATTGCAGCCGACCTTTACTGGGACGCGCTTGTGAAAGGGGACCCCACCGCACGGGAACGCGTGACGGGCCAACTGGACCAACGCGAACGCGAAGTTGTGCGTATCTTGCAACAGAAGCTCAAAGATGTGGGTGCCTATCGGGGTCTGATTGATGGGCTGGCTGGTCCGTCAACGGTTGCTGCCATTAATAGGTTCACAGAAACCCTGCCGGAGCCGAGTTAAGTAGTGATCACCAAGACCTTGAAAAAGTTCGCCCTTAAGGGCGCGACCCTGGCTGCGCTGTTCAGTGGATCATTCGCTGGCAGCGCCGTTGCAATGGATATCGATGAAATGGGGTGTCCTGCGATGGACACGCGGCTTGTTGTGATGGGCGATAGCCTGGCCGATGGCTTGTGGGGTTCGCTTTACCGGGTGTTTGCGCGCTGTGACAACATGGATGTGGTGCGCCTGACAAAGGTGTCCGACGGATTGGCGCGCACAGACGCGGATGCATGGATGGACCGGTTTACCCGCGCCACGCCTGCCGATGATGACGCACCGGTCACAGACATTGTTATCGTGCAGTTGGGGGCTAATGACATCACGTTCTTGCGTGACGGGTCCAAACGCGCGTCCTTTGGCACACCTGAATGGACCGCCGCCTACAAAAAGCGGGCAGCCAAACTGGCAAATGGCCTGTCGGGCCGAGCAAGCGCAGTGCTGTGGTTTGGTTTGCCGATTGTGGGCTCCACCAAGCTGGAGCCATCATACCAAGAAATCTCGGGCCTGCTGCAAGGCGCGCTGAAAGGCACCAAAGCGTCATATGTGGACATCCACGGGCTGACGAAATTCGGCGCTGAGAACTTTGTGATGAATGCAAAGTTTGATGGTCGCACGGTGCAGATGCGGGCCACCGACAAGGTGCACTTCACTACAATCGGATATGACCTAGTTTTGGGGTCGATAACCAAGGAACTTGGCCGCCTTTTTGCAGCTAAGGACCGCACCGTGGTGATGCAAAGTGTCGTACTCCAATAAAGGTCTGCGCGCGGGCAGTTACGCCGTCTTTTTGTTCATCTTCGCGCTGTGCCAAGCCTGCGCACCGATCAATGCACAAGACGTCTCTGCTGGCCTGTTTTCCAATTCTGCAAAGAACCCCAACAGCCCCAAACTGCCTGTTAAACCACGGCGCACCTTCGACGCTGACAACCCGGCCAAGATCCTCGTGATCGGCGACAGCCTGGGGGATGGGGTCGGATACTTCCTGCGCGAACGTGTCAAAAAAGGCGGGATCAACGCCACGGTTATAAACACCGCCCGTAATTCCACTGGCTTGACGCGCACCGACTTTTATAATTGGCCCGCCAATTTTACGGCGCTTGCTGCACGTCATGTCCCTGATATCGTTGTCATTCATGTGGGCGCCAACGATATGCAAGGGATCGTGCGCCCGGGACAAAGGGTGCCATTTCGTACACCGGAATGGGATGTGGCCTACCGAGAAGAGATCCGCAAAATCCTCAAGATTGCCGCAGATAACAAAGCGATGCTTTATTGGTTGGGGCCGGGGCCGGACAGGAACCCAAACCTCAATCGTCACCTGGCCCATGTGAACCCACTTTTCAAGGCGGAAGCGGAGGCCAGCAACGCGGTTTACATGCCGATATCCAAGTTTGCCGCGCAACCTACTGGCGGTTATCTGCGGACAATCACCATTGACGGAAAAAGTGTTACCATCCGGTCGGGCGACGGATCGCATTTTACTGGGATCGGGTACACGTTGATCGCTGACAAACTGTTGGCTGAGATGCAAAAGCGCGCGCCGTCGATGTTTGGAACCGGAAGTAACCTTTTTGCGGCACTGCAATAGGGCGCTCCGATGCTCTTTCCGACGCTTGCTTTTGTTCTGTTCTTTGTCGTCGTCCTTGCCCTAAACGCTGCGGTTTTTGATCGGGGGGCTTGGCGCAAGGCCGTGCTGCTGACGGCCTCGTATGCCTTTTACGCAGCCTGGGACGTGCGTTTTCTGGCACTGATGGCAGGGGTGTCAGCTACCGCCTACTTGGGTGGGTTGATGGTTGTGCGACCGCAATGGCGCAGATTGGCACTGGTTGGGTCGATCACAGTGCTTTTGCTGATCCTGGGTTTCTTCAAGTACTTCAATTTCTTTGCGCTCAGCTTACAGCAATTGCTGGAGGCAGGAGGCCTCGGGCGGGATTTCACCTGGATGTCCGTGATCCTGCCGGTCGGGATCTCTTTTTATATCTTTCAGGCCATCAGTTATGTCGTGGACATGGATCGCGGTCATGTGGAACAGCGCCGAAATCCGATTGATATCTTCCTCTACATCTCGTTTTTTCCCCAACTGGTGGCCGGACCTATCGTGCGCGCGTCGCATTTTTTGCCGCAGATAGACGCGCCAAAACGCCCGGACGCCAATGCCCGAGCAGAGGCGGTGGTGCTGATCCTGGTGGGGCTTTTCAAAAAGATGGTGGTGGCGAACTATTTGTCGGTGTTGATCGTTGATCCGTTTTACGCGCTGCCGGACGGCCAGAACTTGTTCACGGCTACGGCAGCTGTGTTGGCCTACGGTATCCAGATTTATTGCGATTTCTCGGGCTATTCCGATATCGCAATTGGGGTCGCATTGCTGTTGGGTTATCGCTTTACACGCAACTTCAACCAACCGTATCGCGCTGATAGTCTACGTGCGTTCTGGCAGCGCTGGCATATCTCCTTGTCCACATGGATCCGCGACTACCTCTATATCCCGCTGGGTGGGAACCACGGGTCGAAGGCGCGCCAGATGCTGGTTTTAATGACCACCATGACATTGGCCGGACTTTGGCACGGGGCAGGGTGGAACTTTCTGATCTGGGGTGCGCTGCATGGGGCTGGGCTGGCGCTGGAACGCAGATGGGCTTTGCGCCTTGGTGCGCTGAACATGGTGGTGGTCTTGGTCTTTGTGATGCTTCTTTGGGTTCCGTTTCGTGCACCAAGTTTTGCCGAAACGCTGTTGGTGTTTGAGGCGTTCACCCGGGTCGAAAGTTACGCCCCCCTGACATTGACACCTTTCGCCTTGGTGCTGATCGGGATCGGTTTGGCGATGAACTGGTTGCCACTGAGTTGGCGCGACGGCAGTGTGCGGACGCTCAGCAAGGCACCTGTCATACTTCAAGCTGGATTGCTGGCCTTAGGCACCTGGCTTTGCTTTGCTGTGGCGCAAGAAGGCGTCGCTCCCTTCATCTATTTTCAGTTTTAGGCCGATGCGGACACAATTCACTTTCATACTAACCCTTTGTTTCGCTTTGGTCCTTGTTTGGTTGACTTCGGGGCAACGATTACTTGACTGGGTGTTTCTTATGCCCGACGTTGGGCAGGTGGATGATTTTGTGATTGCTTGGGTTCTCGCTGCTGAGGACTGGAAGCAGAGTTTAGAGCTGGAGGACAACTTCGGCCAGACGCGCGAATGGCTCCATGGAATATTGGGGATAAATGAATGAAGACCTTTTTTTCACGCCGAAGCTTTCTTCGGCAAGCGGCTGCTACCGCGGCTTTACTGCCAATCGCTGCACCTGCATTTTCACTAGATAAAGCCAAATACGACATTAGCTATTTGGAAGGATTGGTGGAGCCCGGCGCACTCAACAAAAAAGTTCAGTACATTCCGCCGTCCCAGATCGATGCGAGCTACAGCCATGTGATCTATGTCAACACGTCCACCTCTGGCGGGGGCGGGCAAAAGATGTGGGTGCTGGAACGTGATTTGCCAGGCGACACAAAAACAGCGGCGTTAGAATTGGACGACGACGTTTTGGCCAGTTCCAAGGCCCCGGGCCCTTGGCGGCTTGCGTTACACGACCCGGACTTCTGGGCGAAGCAGGATTTGGCGGAAGGTGAGATGCCTGCGTATTCCTGGCCAGTTTCCACTGGGCGCCACTACAAAGGCGACCGGCGGTCTGGGCCAACACCGCTTGGCATCTTCAATATGGACGAACGCCAGTCCCGCCGCAGACGCGGCTGGGGGTCGCCGGGGATGTACAATTCGCTCTACATCGACCTGCACTATACGTCGGGACGCATATCTGGCGTAGCCATGCATGGCACGACCAAGAGCCGGTATAGGTTGCTGGGTCGGCCTGACAGCCATGGTTGCATCCGGATGACCCAAACCAACGCTGATCGTGTATGGGCCATGATGCATCCAGACGGAAAGACGGGCACCTCGTCACCGCTGTGGGGGGAAGTGCCGCGGTACTTTACATCCACACCAAAAGAGAGTCGCCAGGCTCGTCGCGGATACGTGCGCGATGGCAGCTTCCTGTTTGATGAGACCGGTGAAAACCGTTTGACCAAAGCGGGTTACAGGGTGTTGATGATCTTTTTCCGGGACGACGTGTGACCAAGGCCTTCCAGGCCCTGTTGCTTGCCGCAGCCTTCACGCTTGTCTTGATGGCACCGGTGCAGCCGGGGTATGCGCAAGAGCTTGCGGCGGCATTCACAACGAAGTCGCTCAAGTTGAAAGTGCGCAGAATTCCCAGCGCGCCGGGTAAAGAGATTGTGGTGAGTTTCGGGGGGGACGTGAATTTCGCGCGCTCCCGACAGAACCCACTGGCAGATACCGTGGTCAAATTTGGCCGCTTTCCCATTGAACGGTTTACTGAGACTCTATCGGCGGAATGGAACGGCGACGTCAATTTCGTGAACGTGGAAACCGTTGTGTCGGAACGCAATGGCGCCACGTCTGCAGCAAAGACGTTTGTGTTTCGCAGCCATCCTGAACAGTTTCGGCACCTGATAAAATTGGGCGTGAATGCCTTCGCTTTGGCCAATAATCACGCCTATGATCATGGCCGGGTCGGCATGATCGACACGCTTGATTTTTTTGAAGGTGAAGACAGCAAGGGCAACCCGCTGCTTTATGCCGGCGTCGGCGTCGGCGCGGCAGCTTTTGCGCCCAAAATCATTAAGGTCAATGGTCTGAAAGTTGCTATGGCCTCCGCCAGTTTTGGGTCCGGTGGGTTCAGTCCCAGCGACGGCACAATTGGCATGGCTTACACCAACGCGGCCCATTACCGGGCGGTTCTGGATGGGCTTCGTCGCGCGGATGCGGACCTCAAGATCCTGTCGATGCATTACGGAGCGGAGAATGTCATCACGCTTGATGGTGGACAACGTGCATTGTTCAAACGTGCGGTGGAAGAAGCAGGGGTTCATCTGGTTCTTGGCCACCATCCCCATGTGGTGCGCGCGGTGGAACACGACGCAGAAAACGGCGCGGCCATTTTCTATTCGTTGGGCAATCTGCTTTTCATTGGTGGCGCCGGGAAAGACACGGCGGCACTTGGGCGCGACTATGGCTTGTTTGGGCGGGCGTACTTCACCCAAACCGGGGAAGGGATGCGCCTAACCGCGCTTGAAGCGGTGCCGTTGAAAGGTGTTCACCACATTCCGCGACACCCCAGCGCCAACCGCGCCAAGGCTATCATCGGTCACTTGAACGGACTTTCGCGTCGTTCGACCAATGGCCCGGTTCAATTCGACGTTGTGAACGATGTACAACCACGTGGACTGGCCTGTTTCGCCGCCGAACCCTTTGGTCCGCGCGCCAGATCCGTATGCTGTCGCGGCAACGACGACCTGCAATGTGCGTTGCCTGATTTGATGTAGTTTTCGTCAAGCGCCCGATTTGAATCGCAACCCGTGCAATTCCTAATTGCAGCGGTCGCCCAAAAACCTTGCGCCTCAATTACATCACACTTCACAAGACCTTTGACAGCTGTCTTTCGCGAACACCTGGGATCGACTAGGTGTGTGTCTGCTTAAACTCTAGGCATCTAAAGACCGTCGAGCAGCAGAGGAGGCTGACAGGTGATCCGTGCCGCAATTATCAGCTTTGCCTTGGCAGTTGCTGCCACCCAAACGAGTGCCCAGAATCTGCATGATGCGTTTCTGGCCCCGCTGCGGACCAGTATTCCGTTTATCGGCCTTAAGGGCGCGTACCAACCATTCCAGCATGCACGCGCACGTGGCATCCTTGCGTTTCGCGGCAACCCGCTTCGCAATTGGTACGGCACCGGACCACTGCCTGATAATCCGACGGTGCTCTGGCGCACAGGCACATATTGCGGGCCGTCGACGGTAGGCACGGAGACCACCACGTGGTGTGGAACGGGATGGACCGGCCAGCCAGTAGTGCGCGCAGATGTTGAACCGCCAGAGATAATCTTCGGCGCCTACGACCACGCCGTGCACTTTTTGGATTCAAAAACCGGCGTGGATGTTCGTCCACCCTTCAAGACCGGTGATATCATCAAGGGCAGTGTTTCGCTGGATCCTTCGGGTGCACCGATTCTCTATTTCGGCAGTCGCGACAACTATCTGCGCGCGGTAAGGCTTGATGCCGGTGAAGCGACGTTGCTGTGGCGGCTTTCGTCCAACACGGGCGATGGCATTTGGAACAACGATTGGGACGCAAATCCGTTGGTGATTGGCGACATCCTGCTTCAAGGCTCAGAGAATTCGTGGTTCTACACCATCCGTTTGAACCGCAGTGTCGATGATGAAGGCCGGGCAGTGATCGATCCTGAGGTCGTGAACCGGACACCTGGTTTCACACGCGAACTCTTCGCGACTATCGGCGACCGCATGGTGTCGATCGAAAGCTCTGCCATGGTGATTGGAAAGACTGTCTTTTTTGCCAATTCCGGTGGTCTGGTTCAGGGATTTGCGATCCCGAAACTGCTGGCTGGTGCCGACCGGGCTGAGGCGTTGGTATTTGAATACCAGATGGGCGACGACGTTGACGCCACCATTATCGCAGATGACAAAGGGTATCTGTACGTCTCTGCCGAAAACGAAGGGCGCCGCAATGCTGCCAAAACGAGATCTGGCCAATTGGCGAAACTTGATCCGCGTAAACCGGAAGATCCATTAGTCTGGTCGCTCGCCCTGCCGGGAACAAGCGGCGGCAAAGGCGGTCTGTGGGCGACGCCCGCGCTCTATCGTGGCCACTTGCACGTGCCGACTCATCAGGGCGGTCTGATCACGGTCGACACAAAAACCGGCCTCATCACTAGTAACTTACCCTTTGCCGATCACGGTTGGTCGTCGCCCGTCGTGATCGACGGGGATTTGCTCGCACCGGGCTGCGACGGAGCCATCAGCCGCTTTTCGTTGGCAGACCCGGCCCGCCCACGCCTGATCTGGCGCTGGGACGTGCCAGGAGCAGGGTGCTGGGAAAGCACACCTGCGGTTTGGAACGGAGTGATTTATCTGGGCAACCGCAACGGATACTTTTATGCGCTGGGGAATGCACCTGCGGCAATTGATGTACTGCAAATGGTTGATTTGCAGTGATTTAAGGGTCCTTGCTGGAATAGAGTGGTTGAAGCGGTGCTGGCAGGACACAGTTCAATGGATCTGCAGACAACCAATCACAAAAGCTAACCGTGAGCTTTGCCCAAAACACAATGGCCTCAAGTCGTACCGCTAAAGGATCGCGAAATTCGATGTTTGGGGGCTGGCGGTGGACGCAGTCCCGAGCGAATCGGTCTCAGTCTGCCATTTATGACAAATCCGGTTTTCTCGCCCTGATTTGTGGATAGGCATGCAAAATTGACCTCAGTATTGGGGTAATCGGCGTCCAAAAGTGCCCCCCCTGATATTTTGTTTCACGGTCTCTCTCAAAAGATTTGAGGGAGTGGTTTGGGGATGTTGGTTGTGGAGACGATTGCGA
>JBCCET010000115.1:0-7464 GCA_039030095.1 Pseudomonadota bacterium
ATCGAAAACTTCCTGCTGCCGGTGCTGACCATCGCGCTTTATAACATCGGCTACATTGCACGGATGACGCGGGCCTCTATGACTGAGGTCATGACGGCCCACTACATCCGCACGGCACGCCTGAAAGGCGTCCGGTTTCGTGATCAGGTCCTCAAACATGCCTTGCGCAACGCACTGATTGCACCTTTCACGGTGATCGTTTTGCAGATCCCCTACTTGCTGACCGGCGTGGTCATTACCGAGACACTGTTTAACTACAAAGGGTTCGGTTGGCTGCTGGTACAGGCTGCGGGTAATAACGATATCGACATGTTGCTGGCGGTGTCCGTGGTCTCTGTTGTGATCGTGCTGCTGACGCAGCTGATCTCTGACATCGGCTACGTCTACCTGAACCCGCGCATTCGCATCTCATAAAGGACCGGAACCATGGAACCACTTACCTGGACCGGCTCTCTCGGTCCCATCCTAAACCCTCTCCTGGCGCTGACGTTTATTGCGCTTGTCCTGGCTGTAGTGGCACAGATGATCTTGTCGTTTGTGCCTGCAGCCCAACCCGTCTCTGGTGCATTGGTGGATCGCAAAAAGGCGATCATCGACTATTCGCGTCAGATCAGCCTTGCTTGCCTAGCGGCGTTTGTCCTGGTGATCCTGGCCTACCTCGTAGGCGGGGTACTGGTGTCTGGCACACCGGCCAAAGGCATCATCGGAGCCGTATCAACGCAACTGTTACCTGTGTGGATCAGCTTGATTGCGCTGTTCGGTGTGTCCATTGCGCTGAAATCGAAGCTCGGGCTCTACGGCAAACTCTTTGACAGCCCGATCGGCATGATCGGCTTTGCCATCGTCATGTTCTGGGTGTTCACCGCGTTTTATTCCGGCGTGTTCGGATTGGTCGCGACCCATGACCCGCTGAGCCAGGTGTCTGGCATGAAGAACAAAGTGCCGGGCACCCCTATGCGCGGGGCTGAGGACGGCGATTTTGGCTGGTACTTGTTGGGGGGTGACACCCTCGCCCGCGACGTATTTAGCCGCGTGGTTCACGGGTCAACGGTCGTGCTGCAAATCGCGCCGCTGGCCACCTTCTTTGGCTACATTGTCGGCATCACGCTGGGACTGCCTGCTGGGTACTACACCGGCAATGCCATGCGGCTTGGCACCACCCCGTCCTACATCGTTGCAGGTGTCCTCGGGCTGTTGACCATAGCTACAATCATCGGCGCCGGTTTCTTTAACGGCGTGATCTTAGGCATCATATGTCTGGTGGTATTCGGCATCTTGTTGCGCACCACGCTCGACACTGCCTTATCGTTTGTTGCCAACCTGATCCTGGCCTTCCCGGTGATCCTGCTGTTCTACCTTCTGGTGACGCCAGAGATCATCGAAACCGGCCTGCCAAACTATATGGCTGCGGTGTTCTTTATCTTCCCGATCATCTTCCTGACGGTGCTGATCAATTCGAAGTTCCATATCCAGCCGAGCGTAAACTACACGCTCCTAGCCATTGTACTGGTGCTGGGATTCTTGGCCTATTTCTCCACCATATCAGAGGTGGGCCGTGGGACACTCGTCGACTTCTGGCCAGGCGCGCTTGATTTCTGGGATATCCCCGGCGGCGTGTTGGTTGTGTTCATCTCGGTCGTGTTCGTGAACTCGCCAACCATCTTCCGGATCATGCGGGGCCTGACGCTCGACGTGAAATCACGGGACTATGTGGCGGCGGCACGCACGCGCGGGGAGACACCTTGGTACATCATGCTGTGGGAAATCCTGCCCAACGTGCGCGGCCCGCTGATCGTGGATTTCTGTCTGCGCATCGGCTACGCCACGATCCTTCTGGGGACCTTGGGTTTCTTTGGCCTTGGCCTGCCACCTGAAAGCCCTGACTGGGGGTCGACCATCAACGACGGGCGCAAGCTTTTGTCGGTCTACCTGCACCCGGTTCTGACGCCTGCGTTAAGCCTTCTGAGCCTGGTGCTCGGCCTGAACCTGACAGCGGACGGCTTGCGCGAACAATCCCTGCGCGACTAGGCGCCGAAAAACCGGCGCGGCATGCAACACTTTTAAGGTGCCATGCCGCGCCCCCCATTGCAGCGACTGTATTGATGCGCCAAAGTGCGGCTCGTTCGCCCAAGGGCGTAAAATTTTGAGGGGGGTGAGTCTTGCGACTTCTGACAAGCGGATGTGTTTTGGTCACGGCAGCAATAATAAGCGGCTGTACGGTGGAAAATCTCGGCGGCAACAGCGATGCTTTCCTGATCCCAGACCCGATTGACCCCTGCGGTGCCCGGTCCGTCCAATTCCTGGTTGGCAAATCAGAGAACCGCCTGAAAGGCCGCCGATATGCCGCGCCGCTGCGCATCCTGCGAGCGGGCGATGTGGTGGACACCAAAGACGTGAACCCTAACCGCCTTACAGCCCGTGTTTCCGCCGGTGGCCGAATTGCATCCCTGACGTGTGACTAGATTTCGAATACCTTGCCCACGGGAAACGACGAGGATAACGCTTTGACCATGAAAATTCAGTCAGCCCTTCTCGCGTCAGCTTTGCTGCTGGCAGCATGTAACAGCGGCGATGGAACCGGCGCGGACCCGGTTTCCGGCCTGCCAGCTGCAACCCCGGATCAGCAATACTTTGATTGCATCCGCGGCGGGGATCCCTCACCGCTTATCGGACTGCCGGCAAACCAGGCCGCAGCGGGACACAAGGGGGCCGTGCGCGTCATTCAACCCGGTCAGGTGGTTGTGCAGGACTACGACATCAAGCGCCTGAACTTGCGAACAAACAACGCAGGTATCGTACAGCGCGCCTATTGCGGGTGACAAATCGAGGCGTCCTTGCAACGATGCTATTTGCCCTAGGAGCCTGCAACATCGGTGAAGATGCACCGCAGTCTAAGTTTGCTACTTGCATGTCGGGCGAAGAAGTGGACCCGATCGGGAGACAGATGTCTGCCGTGATCGAAGAACGCAACCGGATCAACCGCCCTTGGGCTGTCGCTGTTCCTCCACTACAACCCGACATAAAGAGCCTGACAGCGAAAGACACGCTTATCCTTGTACTGGGCGATGGTGGCCGTACGGACGATGCATTCTGCGGGGCAGCCTGATATGTCGGCTTAGCGACCTCATAGGTTTCGCTCTATCTGGCCTGGCGTAACTTGGAAAGACACGCCGATAGGCTTGACCTTACCGCAACTACCACACCTTACGAAATATTCAGTCTGCGATGCAGTCGTCTTCTGCTGCGGCAATTTCTTCTGAAAAATTGCACTTGATCAACTGCGGTTTCGGCTGCCTGGGAACCCGTACCGGGGCTAGCGCCTTTTCAGGTGGTGTCCATTCGAAATAGGACCCGTCGCTCACATCACCGCCCTGCCCTATGAACCGAACCTGCGTCCCGTCGGGGCTCAAATAGAGGTCGTAACAAGCCCATCCACCATTTGGCGGCCATTCAGAACAATACTGCGCCCCCTGAGGACGCCAGTTACCCCAACTGGGCCGTCCAGCGTCATAAAGCGTTTTGCCGGAGCGGTAGAAGAACTGTTTGGCAGTTTCGTACTGTAACGCTTTGTCATCGAGCGCGGCGAGAACGCCCGCTTCATCGGTTATCTTAACCCAATCTTCTGCTGCAACGGGCGACGCCAGCAGGCTAATGACTGCGAGTGTTCGGATCATGGCGTTCCCCCTTGCTTTTGGGCCCCTTGCCCTTGGCTCCCGCGCAGCTTAGACCGCGCGCGACACCCTTGCACATCACGAAAGCGCGCGCATGATCCCTCGCTACTCCCGCCCCGATATGGTCGCCATCTGGTCACCGGAAACGAAATTCCGCATCTGGTACGAGATTGAGGCTCATGCCTGCGACGCCATGGCTGACCTGGGCGTGATCCCACGCGAAAACGCAGACGCCGTTTGGAAAGCAAAAGACGTAGATTTCGACGTGGCCCGCATCGACGAAATCGAGGCTGTCACCAAACACGACGTTATCGCATTCTTGACACATTTGGCAGAGATCGTGGGCAACGACGAAGCGCGTTTCGTGCACCAGGGCATGACATCATCCGACGTGCTAGACACCTGTTTCAACATCCAACTGACCCGCGCAGCAGACATCCTGATTGCCGGAGTGGAGGGCCTGCTCGCCGCCCTGAAACGTCGGGCATATGAGCACAAAGACACCATCCGCATCGGCCGGTCGCACGGCATCCACGCAGAGCCCACAACCATGGGCCTGACCTTTGCGCGCTTTTACGCTGAAATGGATCGCAACCTTACCCGCCTGCGCACGGCGCGGGCTGAGATTGCCACTGGCGCGATTTCTGGCGCCGTGGGCACTTTCGCCAATATTGATCCCGCAGTGGAAGAACACGTCTGCGCCAAGCTGGGCCTGCTACCGGAGCCGATTTCGACCCAGGTCATTCCGCGCGACCGTCATGCAGCATTTTTTGCCGCTCTTGGCGTCGTTGGCTCCTCGGTTGAAAACATCGCCACCGAAATACGGCACATGCAGCGCACCGAAGTGCTAGAGGCGGAAGAGTTTTTCTCTAAAGGACAAAAAGGCTCGTCGGCGATGCCGCACAAGCGCAATCCGGTGCTGACCGAGAACCTGACCGGTCTGGCTCGCCTCGTTCGTATGGCCGTGGTGCCTGCCATGGAAAACGTTGCTCTTTGGCATGAACGGGACATCTCTCATTCCTCTGTAGAACGAAACATCGGGCCGGACACCACCGTGACGCTCGACTTCGCGCTTGCGCGCCTGACAGGTGTTATCGACAAACTTGTGGTCTACCCCGACAACATGATCGCCAACATGAACAAGTTCCGTGGCCTGGTGATGAGCCAACGCGTGCTTTTGGCCCTGACGCAAGCAGGTGTCAGCCGGGAAGACGCCTACCGCCTGGTCCAACGCAACGCCATGAAAGTCTGGGAAGAAGGCAAAGATTTCCGCGAAGAACTGTTGGCTGATGAAGACGTCTGCGCCGCCATGAGTGCAGATGAGATCAACGAGAAATTTGACCTCGGCTACCACACGAAACATGTAGACACGATTTTTGCGCGCGTATTCGGCGACAATTAAGCAGAATTCCACCAAGAATTCCGGTTCTTTTTAAGTGAATTTTGAGGATTTTGGCGCAAACTCGCCTAAAAGGGGCTGGGTTCTCAAGAAAAGTCTTTTCATGGGACTCAGAAACCGCCATGCTAAACTTTAAGTAGAATGCTCACTTTGCGCGCAGCTTAAGAGCATTTTAAGTCGGGGTGCCCAGTGATTTCCCTCGCGAACTGGCCCCCGGCAAGTCTCTCCGATCCACAGTTTCCTCCAAAAGAGTGATGATTGTCACATATTTTCACGGCACCTAAGGGCAATGTGGTGTCAGTTATTTTAGGCAGTCTTAGTGAAGGTCGGTATGGCGAAGCGGGGAAACCTGGATCGTGGGGAATAAAACCCGGTGGCTGGCGTGTTGTGTTGCCCATGCCGACTATTACTTTTTTTGATTAAGACGAGCATTTTTCGCTGCGTCTTTTGCGCATAAACGCATCCATCAATCCCTGAATAACTATACAAATTAACGTTTAAGTTGATTGATGGAATTACATTCAATCTATAATTGCATTTTCGCAACATATCCAAACCAAGATTAAACCGTCGCAGCGCCTGCCTTGCATTTGTCACGCATGCCGACCCTAATACTTCCATAACGTGTAGCGAGGAGCTGCGACGGCAAAAACATTGGAAAACGCTTTGGCCAAAACTGCTTGCAGAAAGTGCAGCCACCCTAGACACCCCAGGGTTTGGTTGTAACTGGTTAAAAACGGGACCCAATACGCCGCGCGACAGAGTATGTAAGCCTCATCCGGGACATCGGATGCCGGGCGCAAGTGGTCTCCAACTGTCTGCTTGCGCCCGGAGCTTTTCCCGCCCCTGATCGAGGCTCAGCCTGTCAAATCAGTCAGATAATTCTGACATGATCTGGGCTTTGGCCTCTGCCCGCAGGGAGTCCATCTGAGCACGGATCGTTGCTTCATCAGCCGCGTCTCCCAAATCCCCTGAAACTTTGCGGAAGACGTCTTCGTCACCTGCTTCTTCGAAATCAGACCGGACCACTTCTTTTGCGTAGTCATCCGCAGCATCGCCAGTTTTTCCCAGCAGATCGGCGGCCCAAAGGCCAAGCAGTTTGTTACGCCGGGCTTCGACCTTGAACTGCAACTCCGCATCGTGGGCAAACTTCTTTTCAAACGCATCGCCGCGGTCTTCAAATGTGGACATTCTGGGTCACTCCATGAGTTTCATAGTGGGTTTCCTTTTATATGCGCTGCCCCACGGCGGGCTTCAAGATGGTTCCGCTTGCCGCAAGGGGGACGACCCCCTATAGACGCGCCATCCCCCGCATCCCCGGAGACGCAGATGGCACGTCGCACAAAGATTTACGAAGGCAAGGCAAAGATCCTTTATGAAGGCCCCGAGCCGGGCACACTCGTTCAGTATTTTAAAGACGATGCCACTGCCTACAACGCGCAAAAGCGGGATACGATTGAGGGCAAAGGCGTGCTGAACAATCGGCTTTCCGAGCACTTCATGAACGGGCTGACCGCCGTCGGCATCCCAAACCACTTTATCAAGCGGCTCAACATGCGAGAGCAGCTGATCCACCAGGTGGAAATTATCCCGCTTGAGGTGATCGTGCGCAACGTTGCGGCAGGATCCATGTCCAAAATGCTTGGCATAGAAGAAGGCACGCCCCTACCCCGCCCAATCGTGGAGTTCTGCTATAAGGACGACAGCTTGGGCGACCCGCTGGTGTCAGAAGAACACATCCTGGCATTTCAGTGGGCAAGCCAACAGGACCTGGACGACATGATCGCCATCGCTTTGCGCGTGAACGACTACCTAAGCGGTCTAATGTTTGGTGTCGGCATCAAACTGGTGGACTTCAAGATCGAGATCGGACGCCAATTCGATGGCGACTTCCAGCGTTTGATCGTAGCGGACGAGATCAGCCCCGACAGCTGCCGCTTGTGGGACGCAAAGACCGGCGAAAAGCTCGATAAAGATGTGTTCCGGCGCGATCTGGGCAGCCTTGCTGACGCTTATACCGAAGTCGCAAGACGGCTGGGCTTGATGCCCAACAACAACGTCTCCGAAGGGCCGAAGTTGGTAAACTAAGTCTGCTATCCGGTGGGCCGGGTTCCACGCGCCTTGCACGATTGGCGCGCGCTCCCCGGATTAAAAACCACGCGCCGTTGACAGAGCCACAGCTTTGGCAGTTTTTTCTATTTTGCACAGAACCGGCCTTTTTTCGCCCTAATCCATGCGCATATGCACCGTGATCGCTGCTTTCCCCGTCGCGCGGGGAAGGTGTGCAAGTCTTGGTAACATCCTGGCCGGCATCGTGGCGGAAAAGAAGTGGAGCAGCTGGTGGACCGGCGCACGTAAGCATCCACAAGTCATCGCCGCGCCGGGCGGCAAGCG
>JBCCET010000116.1:0-7137 GCA_039030095.1 Pseudomonadota bacterium
CCCGGGCATTGATGAAGAAGAAAAGCTAGCTGCTTATGGCGCCGACATTACATATGGCACCAACAATGAATTCGGTTTTGACTATTTGCGTGACAACATGAAGTCAGAGCTGGCGCAGGTTGCCCAGCGCGACCACTACTTCGCGATTGTGGATGAGGTCGACTCGATCCTGATCGACGAAGCACGGACGCCACTGATTATCTCAGGCCCAGCCGAGGACCGTTCGGAGCTTTACAATATTGTCGACCGGGTCATCCCGGAACTGGAAGAAACCCACTATGAAGTGGATGAAAAGACCCGCTCCGCAACGCTGACGGACGACGGCAACGCGTTTATGGAAGAGCGTTTTCTTGCCATGGGCGTGATGGAAGAAGGCTCGTCACTTTACGACCCGGAACAAACCACGCTGGTCCACCACATCAATAACGCACTGCGCGCCCATGTCCTGTTCAAGCGCGAAAAAGACTACATCGTGCGCGACGGGTCGATCATGCTGATTGACGAGTTTACTGGCCGCATGATGTCAGGCCGCCGCCTGTCTGATGGTCTGCACCAGGCTATTGAGGCCAAAGAGGGCGTCGAAATCCGACCCGAGAACGTCACGCTCGCCTCTGTCACCTTCCAAAACTACTTCCGCCTGTACGAAAAACTGGCGGGCATGACCGGCACCGCGCAGACCGAAGCGGAAGAGTTCATGGAAATTTACGGCCTCGGCGTGGTGGAAATCCCGACCAATATGCCGGTAGCCCGCGCAGACGAGCACGACGCGATCTATCGAACAACGCCAGAGAAGTATCAGGCTATCGTTGAAGAGATTGCAAAGGCCCATACCAAAGGCCAGCCGACACTTGTGGGCACGACTTCGATTGAGAAATCGGAATACCTGTCCGGTCTGCTGAAAGACACCGACCTTCTCAAAAGGATTGCTGAACATCTGCGCACGCGTGCGGCGGAGATGAAAAAGGAAGAAAACAAAATCGCATTTAACAAGGACGCAGATGCGATTGACGAACTGGCAAAAAATGGTGGCGTTCCGCACAACGTTCTGAACGCCCGTTTCCACGAACAGGAAGCAGAGATTGTGGCGGATGCGGGCCAACTGGGCGCCGTTACAATTGCGACAAACATGGCAGGCCGTGGCACCGACATTCAGCTTGGCGGCAACGTGGACATGAAGATCGCTGCGGCGCTGGCCGAAGCAGGCGACGATGCGGATCCGGTCAGCATCCGTGAGGCAATGCAAAACGAAGTGGCAGGCGAACGCGAAAAAGTAAGAGACGTGGGTGGCTTGTTTGTTCTGGCCACTGAACGCCACGAATCGCGCCGCATCGACAACCAGCTACGGGGCCGATCTGGCCGCCAAGGTGACCCTGGACGGTCCGCATTTTTCCTATCGCTCGAAGACGATCTGATGCGCATTTTTGGGTCCGAGCGTTTGGACAAAGTTCTGTCCACTCTCGGCATGCAAGAAGGGGAGGCGATCATCCACCCCTGGGTCAACAAAAGCCTGGAAAAAGCTCAGGCGAAGGTGGAAGGCCGCAACTTCGACATTCGTAAGCAGTTGTTGAAATTCGACGACGTGATGAACGACCAGCGAAAGGCGATCTTCGAACAGCGCTTTGAAATCATGGAAGCTGACGATCTGTCGGACACGATCAAGGACATGCGCGAACAGGTGATCGAAGATCTGGTGACCAAACACATCCCGCCGAATTCCTACCCCGAACAGTGGAATGCCGAAGGTCTCTACGGTGAAGTGATAGAGGTGTTGAACCTTGATCTGCCAATCATCGACTGGGCGGGTGAGGAAGGCATTGACGACGAAGGTCTGCGCGAACGGATCGGTGCCGAGGCTGACAAGATGATGGCCAAAAAGGTCTCTGATTTCGGTGCCGAACAGTTCCGAGGCATCGAAAAACAGATGCTTCTGCAAGCAATTGACAAAAAGTGGCGCGAACATTTGCTGACGCTGGAACATCTAAGGTCTGTGGTCGGTTTCCGCGGCTACGCCCAGCGTGATCCGTTGAACGAATACAAAACTGAAGGGTTTGGCCTGTTTGAAACCATGCTCGACAGTCTGCGCGCTGATGTTACCGGTCAGCTAAGCCATGTGCGGATGTTGACGGAAGAAGAACAAGCAGAGATGGTTGCCCAGATGCAGGCCCAGATTGCTGAACAGCAGAAAGCGGCCGCGGAAGAAGAACCAAAGCCCAATCCGGACAATGCTCTGGCAGGGTTTGACGAAAATGACCCTACGACCTGGGGAAATCCTGGCCGCAATGACCCATGCCCATGTGGTTCAGGCAAAAAGTTCAAACACTGTCATGGCCGATTTTAGCCAGAGAGTTGTGAAGCCGGCGTGACTGGCCTGCGGCAAGCCTGCCCCATTTCCTAAATGTAGTGCATTCAGAGGGCGCGGCCCCATATGTGGGGCGCGTCGCGCCTAAATCTCGGCCCAATCAAACCGCGAATTTTCCGCTGGATTGCCCGCTGTACGTAAAATCCGCGCCCTGATTTCCGTTCAATTTGCTTCAAAACGAGCAGATAAAAATCGGAAGACAGATGCAACTTACAGATCGGGCATTGACCGTTTCAACCGGGATCGCATTGGCAATTGCCGGTGGCGCTGCCAGCGTCTTTTTGGGTGACAACCATGACGCACCAGATCCGGTAAAAGTGGCTTTCCTAGACCCAAGTGCATTAGCCGCACCTTTAGCCAGTGATGCTGCTGCCCCCGTAATCCCTGGCCAGGCTCTGACAAAACTCAACCCTGCCCCGGCAGCTGCCGATCCGCTGATTTTTGCCGCCTTAACAGTCCCGTCAGAACCATCCGCGAAGGAAGTTCTGTCCGGTGTAAGGACCGTCAAATTGCCCTCTGCCATAGTGGACCTTTCAGAAATTCATGACATTGAGCTGACCAGGTCAGTTCTCGAGATCGACGCGCCTTCTGCTCTGCGCGTCGCGGCCGTTGAGCCTGCCCTTGGTTCCGGCCGAACCACACCGACCCTGCCACGGGTCCAAATCGCCAACTGTGAGTTGGATATCCGCGCGACGCCGACTAACGGCGCGTTAATATCCTTGACCATAGGCGCCCCCTGCCACCCGGCCTCAACAGCCCAAATAGAACACGCCGGAATTTCGTTTTCCCAAATTCTCGACGAAAACGGCCACGCAAAGATCACTGTTCCCGCGTTCGAGGAATATGCCACATTCGACATCACGCTCAACGATGGGGTGCGCGGCACAGTGGGCGCCTACGTACCTGATATGTCCGACGTCAGCCGCGTGGCTGTCAGCTATGGGCCCGATCAACCGGCTGATCTGCATGCAATCGCCAGCGGTGCGGCTCCCGATAGTCCTGACCACATGTGGCGCGGTGCGCCCAGCAGTAAGGCGCGGGCGCTCACCTTCGGTGGCGGATATGTTGTGTCACTGGGAACCGGGCAAAAGCAGGCCCAGGTTTTTACACTGCCTAACACCCGCACAAACGCGGGCGCGCGGGTTTCTGTCCAGTTGCAAACAAAGGTCAAAAACTGCGACAAAGCGTTCGCTGTTCAAATCGTGGCCGTTCGCAACGGTGTCTTGACCCAGAACAAATCAATATCTTTGATGGATGACGTCTGCAAAGAAGGCGCCAGCTTTGTGTTGAAAAACGTCGTCAAAGACCTCACCGTCGCATCACGTTGAAAACTGAGGCTGATCAATGGGTATGTTACGGGTATTGGCAACACTAACAGCCGTCATCGTCGGCCATGCAGCGATTGCACAGGATCAAGTTGCCTTGACCGGCGACAATATTAACGTCAGCGGCCAAATCATTGGCTTTGATGGCGCAACATATTCGGTATTCGATGGAACGCAGGTCCAATCTGTCGCCGCAGACGACGTGTCCTGCGCAGGTGATGGATGCCCGCCCGCGAAATTTTCCGTGGCAGAGGCGGACGGCTACACAGGGCTTTTGAAATCGCTTCTGGAAAGCTTCGCCATTACACTTGATTTCGATACTGAAGACACTGGTGACACGCTCAAACTAAGCAAAAACAACACACTAATCGCGGAGATAAAAGTGGGTGCCGTCGCAGACGGACCTTCGATTTCTTTGCTGTCAGGCAACATCGAAGACGGCGCCCAGATCATTGCGTGGGATGCTCTGGTCTTAGCGGGCTCCCAAGATCCGTTGGTCTCTGGACTGACAGCAGACCAAATCGCAAGTGCGATGAGCGGTGACGTTTTACAGTGGCTTGCGTTTGGTGGGCCTGACGTACCGATCAGTTTACATCGCGGCCCCCTGCCCACCGGCGCGACGGCAATGGCAACTGAGCTGGGTTGGCAAACAACAGGTGAGGGGACCAATCATCCCCGTTTGCGAGATACTGCAGATGCCGTTGCCAATGCCCCATACGGATTGGCTTTGATGCCGCGCAGTCAATTGCGCGCGGCCAAAGCCATTGCGCTGGCGGGCAAATGCGGCATTCCATCCGCGCCTGAAAATTTTGACATAGCGGCTGGGTCGTATCTGCCGAGCTACCCGGTTTGGGCACGCCCGTCTGCCGCGCAACTACCATGGCTTGGGCAAGAGTTCTTGGGTTTCCTAAGCAACCCGACAGCCGCTGCTATCCTGCAAGACGCCGGTCTTGTGCCAACATCAATCCAAACGGCATCGCTTAACCAGCAAGGTCAGCGGTTGGCAAATTCCATTTTGGCGATAGGTGCTGAGGTCCCGCTGGAAGATGTGCAGGCCCTGACCCGGATGATGAGCGGCGCAAAGCGGTTGTCGACCACATTTCGCTTCGCTGCCGGGTCGACCGAATTAGACGCGGCATCGCGGCTGGTTGTCGAAAACCTCGTAGCCGCGCTGATCTTGGGTACATACGCGGACAAAGTAATTCACTTGGCCGGTTTCTCCGACGCAGCTGGCACACAGTCCGTGAACAAAGGTCTGTCCGCAAAGAGGGCAGAGGCGGTCCGTGCAGCCCTGATTGCAGCAGCGCCGGACGGCTTGTTAGATGGCGTTTCTTTTGAGATCGCAGGATATGGTGAAGCATCGCCCTTGGTTTGCCCAGACGCCTTAAATGCTGCCTCTATAAATCGTCGCGTCGAGGTTTGGGTAAAAGACCGTGAGCAGACGCAATAGCTAAAGCAGCTCTAGCGCGCGGAAAGACGCGTCGTCCTCTTTGCCAATAATCACGTGATCATGCAGCGTCACACCAAGAGTTGATAAGGCGGCTTCAACCATTTGCGTCATGTCGATGTCTGCCTGGCTTGGCTGGGGATTGCCCGAAGGGTGGTTGTGCACAAGAATAATCGCGCTGGCGTTCAGCTCCAATGCTCGTCGCGCGACCTCTCTGGGATAAACGGGCACATGGTCCACGGTGCCTTCCTGTTGTTCTTCGTCGGCAATCAGCACGTTTTTGCGATCCAGAAACAAAATCCGAAATTGCTCTGTCTCCCTGTGGGCCATCGCGGTTTTGCAATAGGTCATAAGCGCAGACCAACTGCTGAGCACCTCTTTGTGCATTACCCGCGCACGGGCCAGCGAATGGGCGGCGGCTTCGATGATCTTTAGCTCCTGGATCACAGCATCGCTGATGCCGTCCACCTCTGCCAGTAAAGACGGGCGGGCAGAAATCACCCGGTTGAAGTCCCCGAACCTCAGCAAAAGACGTTTGGCGATAGGTTTCACATCACGACGCGGGATCGCGCGGAACAGGACAAGTTCCAGCAGTTCGTAGTCTTGCAGCCCTTCCGTCCCGGCGCGCATGAACCTTTCACGCAAACGCTTACGGTGACCTTTGCGCAGGTCTTCGTCGGACGGGACGTGAACAGGTGTGGCCTTTGCATCGAGCAGAAAGCCAGGCAGCGGCGCTTCACCAAATTGTCGAGGGACGCGGGTCATGTCCGCAACTTGGCAGGTAAGGGTTAACGGAGTGTTATCGGGGCACGGCGGTCAAACAGACATCGCGTCCCGGACTCTGATCCGGGACCTACTTTTGCAACCGGCGTGTGGCCCCGGATCAGGTCCGGGGCACGACGCCACTAACCGTAGGTGGGATGAAACTTACCCGCGGGGGACAACGTGAAAATCTCACACCCGTCTGCCGTCACACCGATAGAATGCTCAAACTGCGCGCTCAGCGATTTGTCCCGCGTCACGGCTGTCCAGTCGTCCGCCAGCACTTTTGTTTCCGGGCGGCCAAGATTGATCATTGGCTCAATGGTAAAAAACATACCTTCTTCCAGCACCGGACCAGTGCCCCAGCGACCATAGTGCAGAACATTTGGTGGAGCGTGGAACACGCGGCCAAGTCCGTGACCGCAAAAATCGCGCACGACTGAACACCGTTGAGCTTCTGCGTAACGTTGGATCGCAGCGCCGATATCGCCATAGGTGTTGCCGGGTTTGACTTGCTCTATGCCCACCATCAGTGCGTCGTGGGTCACTTGGATCAACCTTTCAGCCTTTACCTTTGGCTTACCGGCCACGTACATCCGCGAATTATCGCCGTACCAACCATCCAGAATGCAGGTCACGTCGATGTTCAGGATATCGCCGTCCTTCAACTTCTTTGGTCCCGGAATGCCGTGGCAAACCACATGATTGAGGCTAATACACGACGACTTCGGATAGCCCTTGTAGCCCAAAGTTGCGGGCGTAGAGCCATGGTCAGTCATGAACTTGTGGCACAAATCATCGAGGTGTTCGGTCGTCACCCCCGGAACCACGTGTTCGGCAATCATGTCCAGAACCTCCGCGGCGAGGCGACCAGCCTTGCGCATTCCTTCGAACTCTTCCGCCGAATGGATAGTGATACCGTCTTTGTTCAGACGCGGTTTACTAGTGTCGTCCACGATTTGGCCTCTGATCTTGGAGTTGGGCTGCTACATAGGGCAAGGCGTGCGGTTTTGCCAGTAGCAGCGAAATCGAACGCAATGTTTGGTGTTGAACAAGGTTTGCCTAAGACGCCGGCGGAACAGGCTGACGCTAAGACCGATGTTTGAGCTACCCCCGAATTTCGGACGCTGACGTAGGCTACGATTTGTTGTCTGCTGATCTTCGACGAGAAGGAGATCAGAGATGTCGAAACGGAAGCGCCACAGCCCTGAGTTCAAGGCAAAAGTCGCGCTTGAAGCGTTGAA
>JBCCET010000117.1:0-7010 GCA_039030095.1 Pseudomonadota bacterium
AACAGAGGCAAAAGGGTGGGCTGAAAGGTGGACCAACTCGAAGAATTCACACATAAATCCAATAAAATCAGCAACATATCATCAATCACTGGTGCGGCCGAGAAGACTCGAACTTCCACTCCGGTTAAGGAACAGCGACCTCAACGCTGCGCGTCTACCAATTCCGCCACGGCCGCACTTGCCTAAGGCTGGTCAACGGGCCGCTAGTAGCAATCCAAACACCTCGGGTGCAAGGGGAAAATCTGCGGCTTTGTTTGGCGTCAAACGACACGCCCACCTCCTTTTCTATCGCAATCAGTTTTGTCCACGTCAATGTAGGTCACGCGCCGCAGAACAAAGCATTAATGCAAACTCGCGAATCTCTTTTGTGCGAGTTCAACTGAGGTCCTATGGGGGCCGCTGAAATTCGAGCTAAAAATCCATCAAATTGGAGCGAATGCCGACTAATCATCACCAATTGGGCGTCTGCTGGGCTGCCTCCAACTGCCCGCAGATATCTTGCTGAACGTCCCTTAACTACCCAACGTTCAATGCGCTATTTTGCATCCGCGTCAGGCCGCCGCAGGGCGGGTTTTCCGTTGTAAGGCTTGACCGGGTGCGGTATCCAGACCCAGAGTAATTGCGGCTGACCTGTGCCGGTCACCCGCCAGCCAGTCTCGGGGAGAAGTACCTTATGGCAGACGCAGCCACTCATGATCATCACGATCACGCCCGTCCGGGCTTTTTCGTTCGTTGGTTCATGTCTACGAACCACAAAGATATTGGCATCCTTTATCTGTTCACTTCTGGCTTCTTGGGCCTGATCTCGGTCGCATTCACCGTCTATATGCGACTGGAACTGATGGAACCCGGCGTTCAATACATGTGTTTGGACGAAGCGGGCCAGGCGGCCGCACGGTTTGTCAGTGGCGGGGCAGAATGTGCCGCGCCCAACGGGCACCTTTGGAATGTGATGATCACGGGCCACGGCATCTTGATGATGTTCTTTGTCGTGATTCCCGCGCTATTTGGTGGCTTTGGCAACTATTTCATGCCGCTGATGATCGGCGCGCCTGACATGGCGTTCCCTCGGATGAACAACCTGAGCTACTGGCTCTATGTCACAGGATCCACCCTGGCGATCTTCTCTGTCATTATGCCCGGCGGCAACGACCAGCCCGGATCCGGTGTTGGGTGGGTGCTTTATGCGCCTCTCAGTACCAGAGAGGCCGGGACGTCGATGGATTTCGCGATCTTTGCGGTCCACGTCTCCGGCGCGTCGTCCATTCTGGGCGCGATCAACATGATCACGACATTCCTGAACATGCGTGCCCCAGGGATGACGCTGCACAAGACGCCGCTCTTTGCGTGGTCGATTTTTGTGACCGCCTTCCTGATCCTGCTGTCCCTGCCTGTACTGGCTGGCGCCATCACCATGCTGCTGACAGACCGGAACTTTGGCACCACGTTCTTTGACCCAGCCGGTGGCGGCGATCCGATCCTCTACCAGCACTTGCTTTGGTTCTTTGGGCACCCAGAGGTTTACATGATTATCGTGCCGGGCTTCGGCATCGTCAGCCACGTGATCGCCACATTCAGCCGAAAGCCGATCTTCGGCTACCTGCCGATGGTTTACGCCATGGTTGCGATTGGCGCGCTCGGTTTCGTTGTCTGGGCGCACCACATGTACACCGTGGGGATGTCGCTGACCCAGCAATCCTACTTCATGCTGGCAACAATGGTCATCGCGGTTCCAACCGGCGTTAAGATCTTCTCTTGGATCGCGACAATGTGGGGCGGCTCGATTGAAATGAAAACGCCGATGCTCTGGGCGTTTGGTTTCCTCTTCCTCTTCACCGTAGGCGGGGTCACAGGGATCGTTCTGAGCCAAGCAGGCGTCGACCGGGCCTATCACGACACCTACTATGTGGTTGCACACTTCCACTATGTGATGTCGCTGGGCGCCGTCTTCTGCATCTTTGCGGGTGTTTACTACTGGATCGGCAAGATGTCGGGCCGTCAGTATCCCGAGTGGGCCGGTAAGCTGCACTTCTGGGCCATGTTCATCGGTGCAAACATCACCTTCTTCCCACAGCACTTCCTGGGTCGTCAGGGTATGCCACGCCGCTACATCGACTACCCAGAGCAGTTTGCCCTGTGGAACTACGTCTCTAGCTGGGGCGCGTTCCTGAGCTTTGCCAGCTTCCTCTTCTTCATCGGGATCGTGTTCTACACCATCCGCTACGGCAAGAAGATCGAAGAGGATAACTATTGGGGCGAAGGCGCGGATACGCTGGAATGGACCTTGCCCACACCTCCGCCGGAGCACACGTTTGAAACGTTGCCCACACAGGACATGTGGGACCACGCGCCAAAACACTAAGGCGTCTGAGAATTTCAAAAAGGCCGGGGCAACCACCCCGGCCTTTTCTATTCGAAACTGTGCATAAAACCCTGGTCGATCCGGTTTTTCAAACGCCACGCCCACGCGCCGCTGACAGACAGGCCAAACTTCTCTGCGACCGCGCGCTGATCGCCCAGGGTGATCAGTTTCAGAAAGTCACGTTGCGGCTGATAGGTCTGCAGCGACTGCCCGTCCAATTTGGCTAACAGATTTTGGCGTAGAACAGGCGCCATGCGGACGGCATAGACCCCAGCCTTTGGCAGAGGCGCTGGCGCGAAATGGGCGCAATCCCCCACGGCAAAAACACGCGGATCACTGGATTGCAGAGCTTCGTTTACACGGACGTACCCGCCCGCCAGATCCAGCCCCGTGTCCGCCAGCCAGCCATGGGGCGTGGCCCCCGCAGCCCCGACCACAAAGTTTGCAGGCAAAACGATATTGTCCGCCAGATGCACACCTTGCGCGGCTATGCCAACAACGGAAGTATCCTCATGCACTGCGACGTCAAAGCTAGTCAAACCAGCACGGATTTTGGCCTGCGCCCCACGGCTGACGCCCCCTAAAATCGAGCCCCGATCAATCAAGGCTATCTGGTAGGCCCGACCGCTGGTCCGAAGAGCATGAGCCATGGCCATGGTCAGCTCTGCCCCGGCCACGCCACCGCCGATCACAGCGATGGCCGCAGGCTCGCTGCTGTCGCGGTAAGCTTCCCACTTGGCCACAAATGCGGGCAACGGTTTGGCAGGTACGCCATAGTCGGTGAAACCGGGAAGTTGCGGCATTTTTGATGTGATGCCCACGTCCAAAGAGGCCACGTCATAATTCACCGCCCTGCCCCCTTGCAGTATCACCTGGCGTTTGTCTGGGTCGATGGCGATCGCAGCGCCGCGCACAAATTCCGCGCCAACACTGTGCGCCAGGGCGGCCACGTCAATGTCCAGTGCATCGCGGGTATAATGACCCGCAACGCATCCCGGCAACATGCCAGAATAAACCGCCTGTGCGCGCGGGTCGATCACGGTCAATCGCACGCCGTCAGGCAAGGCCCCGCGCAGGTCTCGTAAAACCAGCGCATGGGTATGTCCCGCGCCCACCAGAACCAGTGATTTTTC
Source organism: Pseudomonadota bacterium (assembly GCA_039030095.1). Taxonomy (GTDB): domain Bacteria; phylum Pseudomonadota; class Alphaproteobacteria; order Rhodobacterales; family Rhodobacteraceae; genus Amylibacter. Next base: position 3,496 of record JBCCET010000117.1, read on the forward strand.
AAATGCCACGCAGCGTGCCCTCCCGGCCTCATCTATGCCCATCAACTGCGCGAGGGAAAATCAAAAAAACTGATCAGTTTTAGGGGCGCGGAAATGGCGCAGATCAAAACGCAGGAATCTGTTGGCATCCCTAGTCCACCGGCGTAGCTTTTGATGCATGAATAAGGCGGGTCGAACCTACGAGCTTGGATTTAAGGAAGCCACAGCGGACAGGGGCACCCCGGTGTGGGAAGTGACATTGCGCCCACACCGGTCTCTGTCGAACAAAGGCTTTTCAAACGTGATCTTGGTCACGTCGATTGCGCTGGCTTTCCCACTTTTCGCTTTTTTGGGCAGCGCTGTTTTGTGGGGTCTCCTACCCTTTGCGCTTGGCGCACTGTGGATGCTCTGGACTGCGATCCGGGCAAGCGACAGGGACGGCACGCTGACAGAACATTTGATGCTTTGGCCAGACCTGATTGCAGTGCACCGCCATAACCCGCGCACAGATGACCAGTTTTGGCACGCCAACCCGTTTTGGGTTAGCACGCACCTGAAACACACCCGCGAGGTGCGTGACTATCTTACAGTCAAAGGCGCAGGCCGCGAGATTGAGCTTGGCAGGTTTCTGACGCCACAAGCCCGTAAAGAGCTTTTCGCCGATCTGAACAGACAGCTTTCTGACCTTGCACTATGACGCTAGAATGCTGTCAGAGCATTTTAAGTAGGTTGTGTCCTGAACTTTTGCCAGCGCGGTAAGATCTGACACTAGACATTGATTTTTTGTAGGCTAACCGGACACCTTTGGTTTTTTTGTCTAGATCTTTCAATTGCTTTGCCACTTTTGGCAGCGTCTTTCGCAAGTCCGCGTCCAGCTTCTTAATCTCTTTTTTGATTGCCGCCATGTCTTTGACGTTGGAGACCGCTTCCTCCATGTCGACAGCACCAGTGGCCAATACCATCAGTGGCGCGAAATCCTTTGGTGCTTTGCCCAATCCGTCTGCCACCGCTCTAGCAGTAGACAGCACAGTCCAGGTCTTCTTGGTTGTGGATTCTTCATTGCCTTTCAGCAACTGACGCAGCGCCGCTTCGGTACCTGCCAGCAAGACCCCTCCAACAATTGGGACCCACCCCCCAAACGGTATTAAAACAATAGCAAGCGCACCAAAGCCAGCACCCAAAATACCCTTTACTTTGGCATCGCGCGTTGCGCGGATGGCCTTTTCCAGTTTTTTACGCAATTCCTCCAACCGTTTTTTCAACCGCATCATATCTGCATTTGCACCCTGCAAAAGGCTCACAACTGTGAACAGTGCCACCAATTGCGCAGCCACAGCGGTATCTTCTAATACCTGCAAACGACCATTCATTTCTTCTAGGTCATCAAGACAATCCAATTGGCGCGTTAGACATGCCCGCAACCGCTTGAGGGTCAGTCGCGCTGCCGGATAAGCAGCGGTCTCTCTCGTCCTCTGTCGCTTCGGATGTTTTTAGGACGGCATCTTGAAACTTGTTGAAACGAGCCCGTGTTGGCTGGTCCAGCAGTTTCATGGTTTTTCCGCGAATCAGTTTTCCCGCGGTTGTGCAGGCATCAATGCAGTCCTGCAAAAGGTCATCTAACTGCGTTGCTATTTTACGATCTTCAAGTGCCGCTTTCGGGTCTTTTGCTACCAATTGCACCCTTCCCAATCTGCGCTAAAATAAAAAGACGTGATAGCAAATTATGTGCGTTGAGTCACATTCTAGCAGATTTCATTGTGGTGACAAAAACCCCATCAGCGAGCAACCCTCCCATCATCCCGCCAGAAGGGCTTTCACGGCGGCACCGGCCTTACCAAAGTCCATTTGCCCAGCGTATTGGCCTTTGAGTGCGCCCATAACCTTGCCCATATCGCGCAGGCTCTCGGCGCCAACTTCCGCAATGGCGGCTTTCACTGCGTCAGTCACCTCAGCCTCGGACAGTTGTTTGGGCAAGAAGGCTTCGATCACTGCGATCTCGGCGATCTCCTTGTCAGCCATCTCTGTGCGCCCGGCATCCGAAAAAGCTTTGGCACTGTCCTGACGCTGTTTGATCATCTTCCCCAAAAGCCCCAGGATATCCGCATCCGTGATACCATCGGGGTTGCCATCACCGCGAGCCGCAATATCGCGGTCCTTGATGGCTGCATTGACCATACGCAGCGTGCTCAGCTCATCTGCACGCTTTGCCCGCATGGCGTTTTTCATAGCAGTTGTGATCTGATCGCGCATAACGCACCTCTTTCATCTCGGTTGGAAGACTGCACAGATAGGGGATGATCGGTGCAAAAACAACCACCCCGGCGGGCGTCCAGAACCGACCGCCAATTTTGCGTTTGAGCCTGGTGGTAGCGCGGTCTTGACCGCACCCCGCTGCCCCCCTAGTTTCCGGCAAATTTCGCGCCCGAGGAATCGCTCCCATGACCGCCGCTGACACGCCAACCGCCTGCATTGTGCTTGCAGACGGCACTACTTTTTATGGCCGGGGTTTCGGCGCATCCGGTATTAAGGTCGCGGAGCTTTGCTTCAACACGGCCATGACCGGGTATCAGGAAATCATGACTGACCCGTCATACGCCGGGCAAGCGATTACCTTCACCTTCCCCCACATCGGCAATACCGGCGTGAACGACGAAGATGACGAAACCGCCGACCCGGTGGCAGAGGCTATGGTGGTTAAGTGGGATCCAACAGAGCCGTCCAACTGGCGTTCGCAGTCGCGGCTGTCGGACTGGCTGGCCAAACGGGGTCGTGTTGGGGTTGGCAGGATTGATACTCGTCGCCTGACCCGCGCTATCCGGGCGCAGGGCGCCCCCCACGTGGCGATTGAACACAACCCTGACGGCGTCTTTGACCGGTTGGTAAGCGTGTACACATACCGTGCATGATGATTCACCAGCGCTTCAAACGCTCGCGTATCCCCCTGCTTCGCTCTTTTGATCAGGATTTTTTCAGCAGTCATATCCGTTCGTTCTTTACCCTTCATTCTATTAGAGCAGAAAAATAAAAAAAAGTTTCACGAATTTAAGCTATTAGCTTTTGGCCCTTAGCCATTGGCATAAATTTCAAACTCAACTGGTTAGTTTTTCTCGTGTTAGAGGGTGTTCAATTCACAAATAAGGAGGTAATCAGTAGATGAAACGGGCCAAAAGCTAAAATCCGTGAAACTTTTTTGAAACCACTCTGTCTAAGTAGGTGTAAGGTCGTTGAGATGGGATAATTATCCCGCAAGTAAGTTCTCAAAAACGGCCGTGTCAAACAACCTGATGCAGTAAGGCGATTAAAAACTGTTGGGTAAATAATTAAATTATTCCGATCGCCAAGAAGATTCAAACCGAGGTGAACTCATGTTTTTAAATGAAGATATTGTTATCGCAATCACCATTCCATTCATGATCATGTTTATCGTCAGCACCGTTGCTGTGGTATTCATACGTATGCTTAAACATCGCGAGATCATAGAATATGCCAAACGGGGCACTTTAGACCCAACCATTTGGTAGGGTGGATACATGCCC
>JBCCET010000118.1:0-6940 GCA_039030095.1 Pseudomonadota bacterium
AGCTTAAGCACAAACAGAAACCGCCGCAGGCCCGGCCCAGCTTCGTTATATGAGAACTACGATGGGACGGGACTGCTCGGAACCAAGGGGGTCAATTTTGCGCGCCGATAAGGGGTCAAGATTGAATGCCGATTGACAATCCCGGGCTATCGTCGTCGCCTTGAGGCGTGGGAGCGGAGGCAGCATCGCTCGGCTTGGGATGAGGAGGAATACTAGAGCAAGGATTTGACTGGAAAGTGTCCCTGTCCCTCTTTACTTCCCATTACTAGTATCTATTCCCGCTCCCTGCTGTCCTCCCCTACCAACTCACCCTTATTGGGGTCCTCAAAAGCGGCCCTCAATAGCGAAGTCAGGTGGTTCAGCCCATTGGAACCGGGATCATTTCATTGATGTCTGTCGAATTGGCTGGGACGGTAGGACTCGAACCTACAACCTACTGTACCAAAAACAGTTGATCTACCAATTGATCTACGTCCCAAGCGACCCTGTATTTAGTTCCGGGGATCAACGGCTGCAAGGGGTATTTTCTGATATACGCAGCGGCTGAATGGGATTTGACGATGGGCAGGCTTTGGACGGCTTTCGGCCTCGGATCAGCGTCGATATTCAAATCAACACGAAAATGGAAATTCCGCTCAAGCGTCCAGTTCCACCCAGATTGGTACGTGGTCAGAGGGCTTCTCGCGGTCGCGCACATGACGGTCTATTTGGCAGTCAACGAGAAGGTCTGCGGCCTGGGGCGATAGCAAGAAGTGATCGATCCGGATGCCGTGGTTTTTGTTCCAGGCCCCGGCTTGATAATCCCAGAATGTGTAATCGAAAACGCCTGGGTGTTGGGCGCGAAAAGCCTCAGTAAAGCCCAATGCCTCAAGCCTGCGAAAAGCCTCTCGCGACGCGGGCAAGAAGAGTGCGTCTTCGGCCCAAACCTTAGGGTCCCAGCAGTCTTCGGCCTGGGGGATAACATTGTAGTCGCCTGCCATCAGCACGGGTTCTTCGGTGGCAAGTAGCTCGGTAGCACGCGTGTGTAACCGATCCATCCACGCAAGTTTGTAGTCATATTTCGGGCCGGGCGCGGGGTTGCCGTTGGGGAGATAAAGCCCGCAAACACGCACCGCGCCTTTGTCCCCGATTACTGTGGCTTCGATGAAACGGGCTTGTTCGTCACTGTCGTCGCCTGGCAAACCGCGTGTGATGTCTTCAAGTGGCAGGCGGGACAGAATTGCCACGCCGTTGAATGATTTTTGTCCGTGGGTTTCAACCTGGTAGCCCAGATCTTCGATCGGCTCACGAGGAAAGGTTTCGTCCATCGATTTAAGCTCTTGCAAGAGAGCCACATCTGGCTTTGCCTCCTCTAGCCACTTCAAAAGAGCGGGAAGGCGGGCTTTGACGCCGTTGATGTTAAAAGACGCGATTTTCATCGTCCGAATTTGCGGCAACGGGGTAGGGAGGTAAAGCGCGAAATCTGCGTGGCTTACATCGAAAAGCTGGTGCCGCACCCACAAGAGGAGGTGGCATTGGGATTTTCGATGACAAAGCGTGCGCCGATGATTTCATCGGTGAAATCGATGACCGCATCTGCAAGAAACGGAAGGCTGACGCTGTCCACCAGCACCCGTTGCCCATCTTTTTCGAGGACAAGATCGTCGTCGCCAGCGGCCTCTGCCAGCGCGATTTCATATTGGAAACCGGAGCAACCGCCACCCTCTACCGCCACGCGGAGGGCCTGGGGGGTGTCGAGTTCTTCGTTAATCTCCGCCAAACGCTCATACGCTCGGTCGGTGACTTTTGGTGGTATGGCCAGGTCCATCTGGTGGAACCTCTTTCGGTTCGTTAGGCTGTGTCTTAGATAATATGCAAAAGCCCAGGCGACAAGGCAAAGCGATGCTGGCGAGTTACGCATGCTTCCCCGATCAATCGCGGGGGCGGTTGGTCAAAGAGAGCGGTTCGGAGCATCGGTCCTGTTTCCAGCGGGATCGGGACCGGATTATCCATTCTACCTCTTTCCGAAGACTTAAGCATAAGACCCAAGTCTTTGTGGAGCATGAAGCGGACCATTATCGGACGCGTCTGACCCATTCGATAGAAGTTGGACAAGTGGCGCGAACCATTGCCGGTGTTCTAGGGCTCAACGTGGAACTGACAGAGGCGGTCGCATTGGCGCATGATCTGGGGCACACGCCTTTTGGTCACGCGGGCGAAGATGTGCTGAATGAGTGCATGGAGGCGTATGGCGGATTTGACCACAATGCGCAGGCAATTCGTTTGGTCACGTCATTAGAGCGGCACTACGCAGCTTTTGATGGTTTGAACCTTACATGGGAAACTCTGGAGGGGATCGCCAAGCACAACGGTCCGGTTGCGCGCCCGGTTCCAATGGCGTTGGGTGAATACAACGCCCTGCACGATCTCGAACTCAGCACTTTTGCGAGTGCAGAGGCGCAGGTTGCCGCGCTTGCAGACGATATTGCCTATAACAACCATGATCTGGACGATGGTTTGAGGGCCGGACTGTTCCAGATTGAGGATATTCTACATCTGCCATTGGTGGGCGCGGCCTTTGAAGCAGTGGATCAGCAATACCCGAAACTCGTTGGAAACCGTCGGCGCCATGAAGCCTTGCGGCACGTTTTTGGAGAAATGGTGGAAGATGTTTTGGTGGAGTCGAGCGAGTGGATTCGCCAGTCAAAAGTCAAAACCGTGGACGACATTCGCGCGTTAGATCATCCGGTGATTGCGTTTTCGGATGAGCTTTTGTCTGGCCTGAACGCGATCCGGGAATTTTTGTACGCCAACATGTATCGCCATCCGACAGTCATGGGGGTGCGCGAGAAAATGACCGCGCGGCTGCACGAGTTGTTCCAGACCTTTATGGAGAGGCCCGAATTAATGGGGGAACGCTGGCAGACGCCTGAAACGGACATGCAGATCCGCGCGCGGTTGGTGGCGGACTACATCAGCGGGATGACGGATCGGTATGCACTGAAGCTTCACAAGAAGCTGCGTAAGGGGAAACTTTAACAAGAATTGGTTTTGTAAATCATAGCGCGCTGGAAGTGATTGGCGTCCTGCGATCCCGTTTCATCATGAAGAAGTCGAGGCCGCGTTGACGGTGGAGGCGGGTGTGCTAAACCCGCCCTCAGCTTTTTCGAGGCCGCTATGAACCTATTTGCCGATATACACACGCTCGTTATCGAAAGCCTTTGGGCGCTCCAGAAGGATGGCGTTTTGCCGGACGGTTTGAATTTTTCCAACGTTACGGTGGAGCCCCCGCGTGACGCGTTGCATGGCGATATGGCCACAAATGCAGCTATGGTGCTGGCCAAGCCTGCGGGCGCCAAACCGCGTGATATTGCGGATGCTTTGGCAGCCAAGCTGACGTCGGACGGCCGGATTGCCACCGCCGATGTGGCGGGCCCTGGGTTTCTCAACCTTCGTTTGGCCGATGGTCTTTGGGCCGAGGTTATCCCATCGGCACTACAGGCGGGCTCTGATTTTGGCCGTTCCGACATGGGGCAAGGCCAAAAAGTGAACGTCGAATACGTTTCTGCTAATCCGACAGGCCCATTACATGTGGGCCATACACGGGGTGCGGTTTTTGGCGATGCACTGGCTAGCCTTCTGGATTTTGCAGGCTTCGATGTCACGCGCGAGTACTACATCAATGATGGTGGCGCGCAGGTCGATGTGCTCGCCCGGTCTGTTTATCTGCGGTATTTGGAAGCCCACGGCCAAGAAGTTGCATTCGAGGACGGTACATATCCCGGGGACTATCTGGTGCCAGTTGGCCAGTCGCTAAAGGATAAGGTTGGCGATGCTTATGTTGGTGCGGCGGAAGATGTTTGGCTCGCCGATGTGCGGGCATACGCAACCGACGCCATGATGGGTCTGATCCGCGACGATTTGAAGTCGCTCGGCGTTGAGATGGACGTTTTCTATTCAGAAAAGTCGCTGTATGGCAGTGGGCGGATCGAGGCGGCTCTTGAAGCGCTCGATAGCAAAGGTCTGATCTATGAAGGCGTGCTGGAGCCGCCTAAAGGCAAAAAGCCAGAGGATTGGGAGCCCCGCGAACAAACACTTTTCCGGTCGACCGAACACGGCGACGATGTGGATCGGCCTGTGAAAAAGTCGGATGGTGCTTGGACCTACTTTGCTCCCGACATTGCCTATCATTTTGACAAGGTGGAACGGGGTTTTGACGCGCTGATCGACGTCTTTGGTGCGGATCATGGCGGATACGTCAAGCGGATGAAAGCGGCGGTGGCGGCCCTGTCAGACGGCAAGGTTACACTCGACATCAAGCTTACGCAGCTTGTGAAACTCTACAAAGGTGGAGAGCCGTTCAAGATGTCAAAACGGGCCGGTACGTTTGTGACACTGCGCGATGTGGTGGACCAAGTGGGCGCGGACGTAACCCGGTTCCACATGCTAACGCGCAAGAACGATGCGCCACTAGATTTCGACTTTGCGTTGGTGCTCGAGCAATCCAAGGAAAATCCGGTTTTTTATGTGCAATACGCCCACGCGCGGATCTGTTCTGTTTTACGCAAGGCGTCGGCTGCCGGGCTGGACACCGCAGACGCCGAATTGCGCAGCGCGGACCTGTCCGGTTTGACTCACGATGCTGAATTGACGCTGATGCGCAAAATGGCGGAATGGCCGCGTTTGCTGGAACTCGCTGCGCGGCACAATGAGCCGCATAGGATTGCGTTCTACCTATACGATTTGGCAGCGGACTATCACTCGTTGCACAATCTGGGCAAAACCCAAGACAAATTGCGTTTTTTCCAAGCAGATGATGCTGAGGCCAGCCTTGCCAAATTGGCACTTGTGCGGGCCGTGGCGGTTGTTTTGTCCGCTGGACTTGCTATTTTGGGGGTGGCCCCGATGAAAGAAATGTAAAAACCGGCGGATAAACCGCCTATTTCGGGGTTGGAGCAGTCACGCACACAAGGTATTGTGTGTTGGGAAAGAGGCGACCCTATGTCTGAACCGAATCCGGATCACGGACCCGTTGCGGGTGGAGTGGCCGCGTCAGGGCTGAGCGCCCTGCGTCTGGCCGCCAATTGGGCAATTGCTGCAGTATCTTTGGCAGTTATTGCAGGCTTTTTATATTGGACCGTTAATCTTGGCACCCGCGACCCGCATGAGGTCCCGATCATACGTGCCATGGAGGGGCCCAGCCGAACTCAGCCTGATGATCCAGGTGGACAACAGGCAAATCATCAGGGGCTGGCGGTAAACCGGGTGCAAGCTGACGGCAGCGTTGCCGCGCCCGCTGACGAGGTGGTTCTGGCGCCTGATCCGGACCAACTGACCGAGGATGACAAGTCCTTGGCAGAGGCAGCTCCGGCGCAAACATCAACTAAGAAAGCCGCTGACACGTCAGAGGACGTGGCACCTACACTGTCTGATCCTGAAGTCGTGGAGAACAAGTCAGAAGAAGATCTGGACGCCCTGGAAATCGCTGACAGCGTGGCGGAGGCCCTTGCCGAAGAGCAGATTGCCAATCAGGATCCGGCTATGGTGCCCAACGACAACATTCGGGGCACACCTCAATCCCCGTCGAAGTCTTTGCGTCCGAAAGGGCGGCCATCCGTTCTGCGCACAGAAGTGACACAAGTCCAAGCTACCGTTGCCGCCACTGCGCCATCGGAGACGACCCCGACACCCGCAGATGAGCCGGGCGACACCGTGGCGATTGGCACGCGTTTGATCCAATTGGGCGCCTATGACACCGCGGATCTTGCCCGTGCTGACTGGGATAAACTTTTGCAACAGAACGCGGACCTGTTAGAGGACAAGCGCCGCCTGGTGATCCAGGCCGAAAGTGGCGGGCGTAAGTTCTATCGTTTGCGTGCTTCAGGATTTAATAGTCTCGAAGATAGCAGAGCCTTATGTGCGGCGTTGATCGCGCGGGCTACGCCGTGCATTCCGGTGACCGCACGATGAGCGGTGCGCGGGCCGTCATCTTTGGCTGCTCGGGCCCGGTGCTGACGGCTGAAGAGCGTACGTTTTTTGCTAAGGCAGACCCATGGGGGTTTATCCTCTTCGCGCGCAATATTGAGACACCAGATCAAGTGCGGGCTTTAACAGAAGACTTACGGGCCACTGTTGGGCGGCGTGCGCCAATCCTGATCGACCAGGAAGGCGGCCGTGTCGCGCGACTAACGGCACCGGTCTGGCAAACCTGGGCACCTGCACTACCCTATTGCACAGATGCCGGGCCAAATTTGCGTGAGGCGATGTATCTGCGCGGGCGAATGATCGCGGCGGAGCTTTACGATCTTGGGATCGACGTAAATTGCGCACCGATTTTGGATGTGGTGGGCGCTGATACCCACGCGATCATTGAAAACCGCTGTTATGGGCGCGACCCGGCTCAGGTCGGCATTGCTGGACGCGCGCTTGCAGACGGGCACCGAGCCGGCGGCGTTTTGTCCATCATCAAGCATATTCCAGGCCATGGACGCGGAAACGTTGACAGCCATTTTGACCTTCCGCGCGTGTCCGCCTCTGCCGAGGAGTTGGAGACAACCGACTTTGTGCCGTTCCGCGATTTGTCCGATCTGCCGATGGCGATGACCGCCCATATTGTCTATGAGGCGATAGACCCAGATGCCCCTGCAACGCTTTCAAAGCAGGTTGTGAGCATGATCCGTGGACAAATCGGGTTTGAGGGTCTGTTAATGACTGATGACCTATCCATGAAAGCGCTGGGCGGTGATTTTGCTGACCGAACGCGCGCATCGCTGGATGCAGGTTGTGATTTAGTGCTTCACTGTAATGGTCTGCGCGAAGAGATGGACCCGGTGGCTGAGCATGCGCCGCTTCTGGACGGTTTAGCGCTTGCGCGTGCGGAAGCTGTACTTGCTGAACGGCAAACGCCGGAAAGCTTCGATCTGCCCGAAGCACATGCGCGACTTAATATTTTAACCAAGGG
>JBCCET010000119.1:0-6528 GCA_039030095.1 Pseudomonadota bacterium
CGGCGCTGGGCGACGCGGTCGACGCTGGCGGCTGGAATATCGACGGGCAGTCCCCGGCGGACCTGATGGCCGCCAGCGGCGCGATCGATGTGGGGCTGACCATCACCGGCTGCGGGGATGAGCTGGCGCCAGCCTCGCTGGGGATCGTCGAGCAGTAGGCTTCAGCCGCCGATGGTGAGCACCGCCATCTTCATGGGCGGGTTGCCGTCGGGGCTGGGGAAGGGTTTGTGAATGCGGCCAAACCGGCCACGCGCACGCGGACGGCCGCGCTTCATGACCAGGTTCTTGCCAACCCAGGCCTCGGCGACGACCAGTTCGTCAACGTCCAGACCATGGTTGTTCTCGGCGTTTGCGATGGCGCTTTCCAGCGTCTTCTTCACATCATCCGCAATGCGGCGTTTCGAGAACGTCAGCATAGCCAGCGCCTTGTCGACAGACTTGCCGCGGATCATGCCAGCCACCAGATTCAGTTTCTGTGGGCTGGTGCGCAGCATGCGATTGGTTGCAATCGCCTCGTTGTCTTCGCAGCGGCGGGGGTTCTTTTCCTTACCCATGACTTACTTCCGCTTCGCTTTTTTGTCCGCGGCATGACCATAGTAGGTCCGCGTCGGAGAAAACTCGCCAAACTTGTGCCCGATCATGTCCTCGGACACGTTGACCGGAATGTGTTTCTTGCCGTTGTAAACGCCGAACGTCAGTCCGACGAACTGTGGCAGGATGGTTGAACGGCGTGACCAGATCTTGATCACTTCGTTGCGGCCCGACTCGCGCACCTTCTCGGCCTTTTTCAGGACGTAGGAGTCGACGAATGGACCTTTCCAGACGGAACGTGGCATCAGATCGTCCCCTTACCGTTTTTTCTTGCGCGCGTGGCGCGACCGCAGGATAAGCTTGTTGGTGGTCTTGTTCGACCGGGTCCGGTGCCCTTTTGTAGGCTTACCCCAAGGGGTAACCGGGTGGCGACCACCCGAGGTCCGGCCCTCACCACCACCATGCGGGTGATCGATCGGGTTCATGACGACACCGCGAACACTCGGGCGCTTGCCCTTGTGGCGCATGCGCCCAGCCTTACCGTAGTTCTGGTTCGAATTGTCGGGGTTCGAGGCCGCGCCAACCGTTGCCATGCACTCCTGACGAACCAAACGCAGTTCGCCCGAGCTGAGCCGGATCTGCGCATATCCGCCATCGCGGCCAACAAACTGGGCATAAGTGCCAGCAGCGCGCGCGATCTGGCCGCCCTTGCCTGCTTTCAGTTCGATGTTGTGCACGATCGTGCCGATCGGCATGCCAGTGAACGGCATCGCGTTGCCAGGCTTGATGTCAACCCTGCTGCCCGAGACAACCTGATCGCCAACGCCCAAGCGCTGCGGTGCCAGGATATAGGCCTGTTCGCCGTCATCGTACTTGATCAACGCAATGAACGCTGTCCGGTTCGGGTCGTACTCGATCCGCTCGACCGTTGCGGACACATCCATTTTGCGCCGCTTGAAGTCGACAATTCTGTAAAGCCGCTTCGCACCGCCGCCCCGGCGCCGCGAAGTGATCCGTCCGGTATTGTTCCGGCCACCTGACTTGACCAAACCCTCAGTGAGGCGTTTGACCGGTCGGCCTTTCCAAAGCTCCGAACGGTCGATCAGAACCAGCCCACGCTGGCCCGGCGTCGTTGGGTTGTATGTCTTCAACGCCATCTTGCTGTCTTCCGTCTTGCTTCTTCATTCCATGGATGGACCCAGGCCCACCCCGCGATTCACTGATCGATGTGCCGGATCAAAGACCCGTCGTCACGTCGATCATGTTCCCCTCTTCCAGGGTCACATAGGCTTTCTTGACGTCCTTGCGCTTGCCCGGGCGGCCGCGGAAACGCTTGACCTTGCCCTTGGCAATCACTGTGTTCACGGCCTTGACCTTGACCGAAAACAGCGTCTCGACCGCTTCCTTGATCAAAGGCTTGTTGGCGTCGATCGCAACTTCGAAAACCAGGGCGTTATTCTCGGACGCCATGGTCGATTTCTCGGTGACGATTGGCTTGCGGATCACGTCGTAGAGTGCAGCTTTCTCGGTCATTTCAACCGCGCCTCCAGCGCTTCGACACCGGCCTTGGTAAGAACAAGGGTGCGGTGGTTCAGGATGTCATAGACATTCGCGCCCTCGCCCGGCAGCACCGCCATGCCTTCGATATTCTGCGCAGCACGCGCAAAGTTTTCGTCGATCGAGGTGCCATCGATCACCAGCGGCTTTGCCCAGCCCAGATGCGAGACCTTGGCTGCCAGCGCCTTGGTCTTGGCGTCCGCGCACTTTGCTTCGTCCAGAATGACAAGTTCGCCTGACTGTACCTTGGCACTCAGCGCCATTTTCAGGCCCAGCTTGCGAACCTTTTTCTGCAGACCATGCTCGTGGCTGCGAACGACCGGACCCTTTGCCGTGCCGCCCTTGCGGAACTGCGCGACGCCGCGATCACCGTGACGAGCACCGCCAGTGCCCTTCTGACGATAGATCTTCTTGGTCGAATAGGCCGTCTCGCCGCGCGACTTGGTCTTGTGCGTGCCTGCCTGCTTGCGGGCGCGTTGCCAGCGAACCACGCGGTGCAGGATGTCAGCGCGCGGCTCCAATCCGAAAATCTCGTCGTCGAGATCAACGGAACCGGCTGTGCCCGCATCCAGATTTACAACGTCGGTTTTCATTCTTCACCGCCCTCCGCAGGGGCCTCGTCCGCCGGTGCGGCGGCCTCGGCGACAGCCTCGGCAGCAGCCCGGATTGCAGCCGGCATGGGCAGACCTTCGGGCGCAGCTTTCTTAACCGCATCGCGAATGGTCACATAGCCGCCCTTTGATCCTGGCACCGCCCCCTTGATCATGATCAGGCCGCGATCCACATCGGTCTTGACGACCTCAAGGTTCTGAATGGTCACCCGGGCTGCACCCATGTGACCCGCCATCTTCTTGCCCTTGAAGACCTTGCCGGGATCCTGACACTGCCCGGTTGAACCGTGCGAGCGGTGGCTGATCGACACACCGTGCGACGCCCTGAGGCCGCCGAAGTTGTGCCGCTTCATAGCACCGGCAAAACCTTTACCTATCGACGTGCCCGCAACGTCAACCTTTTGGCCAGCAAGAAAGTGGTCGGCTGTGATTTCGGCACCGACATCAATCATGTTGTCCGCCGTCACCCGAAACTCGGCCACCTTGCGCTTTGGTGCCACGCTCGCCTTGGCGAAGTGGCCGCGCATCGGCTGGTTGACGTTCTTGGCCTTGGCATGACCCACACCAAGCTGGACAGCGGTATAGCCATCCTTGTCAGCAGTGCGCTGTGCCACGACCTGGCATTGTTCCATCTGCAGAACGGTAACAGGAACCTGCTTTCCGGTCTCCAGGAAGAGCCGGGTCATCCCCAGCTTCTTCGCGATAACCCCTGAGCGCATTACGCCCTCCTCAGAGCTTGATCTCCACATCAACACCTGCCGCAAGGTCGAGCTTCATCAGCGCGTCAACCGTTTGCGGAGTCGGGTCCACGATATCCAGCAGGCGCTTGTGCGTGCGGATCTCGAACTGTTCCCGGCTTTTCTTGTCGATGTGGGGGCCCCGAAGGACCGTGAATTTTTCAATCTTGTTCGGCAACGGAATGGGACCGCGTACATCGGCGCCCGTTCGTTTGGCCGTATTGACGATCTCTTGCGTACTGGTGTCCAGCACACGGTGATCGAAGGCCTTGAGCCGGATCCGTATTGTTTGACCTTGCATTATCCTGCCTCTTCGGCCCTGAAACGACGAAGGGCGCGCCCGATGCGCACCCTCCGAATGTTTCGCGTTACTCGATGATCGACGATACGACGCCAGCGCCAACCGTACGGCCACCTTCGCGGATAGCGAAGCGCAGCTTCTCTTCCATCGCGATTGGTTGGATCAGCTGCACTGTGAAGGCAATGTTATCGCCCGGCATCACCATCTCGGTGCCGTCCGGCAGTTCAACCGTGCCCGTAACGTCGGTGGTACGGAAGTAGAACTGAGGACGATAGTTGGTGAAGAACGGCGTGTGACGGCCACCCTCTTCCTTCGTCAGAATATAGGCTTCAGCCTTGAACTTCGTGTGCGGCTGCACCGAACCCGGCTTGCAAAGAACCTGACCACGCTCGACCGTGAAGCCGTCGAGCGTAGAGAGAGAGAGAGCGGTACGTACTAGACTGGAATCCAGACCGGCTTGAGAAAGCGAGAGAGAGCGAGTGCGTAGACTGGGTATTGAGGATGAGGATGCACTGAGCGAATGCTTGGCTAAGTTGCTGGCACTGGTGGTACCACTTGTACTAGCAGCAGTCAGGGCAGCAGCGGACGATTGGTAAGTTCTTAGAAGTCTGTGACTGGTCACAAGTGAACCGGCCACTTGCGGGCGACCGGAAAAGATATCGACATTGGAAGACATTGTCTCTGCTCCTGCCGCTCGTGATGTACGATCCTCACCATACGGACGTGCTGAGAGAGAGCGTTGTCGATGGTGTTGGTGCGTGGAGCCAGCGGCAGCATCGCGAGTGTCACGTCTTCGCCGCTTTGCGTCATTGCCCGCCTGCCCAACAGCCTCTGCATGTTTGACAGGAGCTACAGAGTCAGCCCCGGCTAAGTTTTCCACATTCTTCACCGCCAACTCATTTGATGAGGTTCGCTTCCGTTTGCGAGGACTGACAGCGGTATCACCAGGGCCCACAGCACTTTGCAGTATGGAACGTGTTCGTCGACTTGGACTGGTTTCAACTCCTGCTGGCTGGCGTGAACTGGGTGTTCCAGCTGGAGCATGGGCAGCAATGCGAGATGAGCTTCGACGGCCTGCACTCGACGGCGACGGTGACACTGACTGCGCTTGTTTCTGCATGGAACGTGCAGTAGCAGTGGCTTGGTTGAGACGAGAACGTTCTACAGAGAAATGAGGAAAGAGAACGACATGATGAATATGTTTGTCGATGCAAATTTTACAATTGGAACAACTACTACCTACTTTGCCGACACATTGATTGGTTTAGTGAAGCGACATAAATACACGAAAACGTCAAAGTGAAGTTTTACTTTCAAAACTCTCAGCTTTTCGCCCTTCACCGTCTGCTCATGTTCTGACCAAACATCGCAGATCAATACCATGCTTGCCAATAGTCGTCACAATGAAAAGATTTGGGGAAAACCCGTCTAGCACAATATGGTGACAAAGGCGTTTGTTCATACAAGAAGTACAAGCATTAGAAATTTGACGTTTCGGCCAAAGGCCTTCCACAGAAATGCCCCAGCAAAGGCACAAACAGGAGAGAAAAACAGGCATGAGGAGTGACATAAAGTGCTGAAAATCACAAAAAGGAAGGAGAACACTATGGTGATGCCCACAACTAACCTGAAGAGGCAGAAGACGACCGGTTTGATTTTAAAGGCTTGTTGAGAGTCAGCAGAAGAGGGTCCTTGCCCAGCTCGTGTGCAAGTCCAAAATCAACCAAGTGGTAACTGAACACATAAACACAGCACATTGCAAGCAGGAATCCTTTGACAGCTAGGAGACTGAGAAAAGTTGATGGAAAAAGAATGTGCCCACTGCCCCCTCCTTTCCAAAGTAGTCCCATGAAAATCAATGCGTGCAGTGGCAGACATGGCTTGTGAAATCACAGACAGACAGACAGACAGATAGACAGTATTCAAAACAGACAGACAGACAGACAGACCAGAAGATACGCTAACAGCAATATTGAAATCTGGACAACATCTACCCAGAATGTGAACCTGCGAAATGGGGGCACAACAAATATTCACTGCACAAATTGCAATCTCCTTGGACCCTGGGCTGGAGGTTATGATAACTTTATTTCCAACATTCCGAGCCACTGGCTCTTCATCAGGCAAAGGAGAAAATTGGATCATACGAATACTATGTATACAGGGCACCAGGGCGTGGAATGGCGCGAATGACGCAGGTGAATTATCACAGGAGGATTGCGCAAAGAGAGAGGACTGGCAGAAGAGTTGACATAGAGCAGCAGAGTGAGAAGGAGCCAGAGGAATACCAAACATGAGCCACAAACTTTGCTGCCAACGTGCTGAAAAATGTTGAGAAGTTTACAGGCTACAGAAGGCTCTGTGAGAGAAATGGACAGACACACTACCACCAGGTAGATTGGCTCAGGCACACAGGACACACATAGTCTTTGCAATCCAAAGCAAAGTACCTTCTGGTCTGCGAGTCGTGAAGAAAGTTTGACGGCTTGACGTCGCGATGGATGACGTCCTGTGAGTGAACGTGTGCCAGAGAGCGAAAGAGTTCACCCATGTATCGACTCGTGTCCCGAACAGAGAGCTTGAGCAGATAGTCCTGGACAAACAGAGAGACATCAACAATTACCATCAGCTGCATTGCTCACTTGCTGAGCATGCATACAAGTGCAGTACACCTGCCTCTGAGCAATGCATCAAAAATTAAAACATGACATCACCACATGGAACAAAAGACATCATCATCAAAGTGGATCCCAGAAAAAGGGCAGTTCCGGACAAACAAGAAGAGTAAGAG
>JBCCET010000120.1:0-6447 GCA_039030095.1 Pseudomonadota bacterium
ATGCGGTGCAGAGTGGCCGAGCAGGCCGCTTAGGGAGCAGACGTTCAGGTAACCGAGCAGACCTACTACCGCTGGCGCAAGCAGTACGGCGGGATGGTCTTCACGTGTGCGGCGCCTTGCCGAATGTCTGACGCGAGGGGACGCACAGCGCCACGCTGCTCTACAGGACCTGATGTGGTGCAGAGTGGCTGAGTAGGCCGCTTATAGACCTCGGCAGACGTTCGGGCTAAATGCAGCGAAGGTCTGGATAGAGTCCCTTTCGTCCAATGCCGCATCGCGCACAAATGACCGATTCTGCCCGCAGATCAGACCTTCACTGACATAACACCGCACAATGCGCCTCCAGCGCCGTCATGAACGCACGCATGCGCTTGTTAATGCGACGTTTAGACGAGCTGACGAGGAAAACTCCGTACTCGTGAAATTCTGCGTCTGGAAGGATTTGGACAAGTTTTTTCGCGCTTACGGCTTTGGAAACCACGAAGTCGGGCAGCCGGATGACACCAAAGCCGTTTAATGCAGCGTCCACCAAAAAAGCACCCGCATTCGACCCCAAGTCGGGCTTGAACTCAACCTTAGCTTTGCGCCCATTGAAACCGAACTCCCAGATGGTCCGCCGATCGGCCCCATAGTGCAGCAGCTTATGAGTCTTAAGATCCGCTGGGTCTTTCGGAGTGCCGGCCCTCTCAATATAGCCGGGGCTTGCATACAGTCCGTGACGTGTACCTGAGAGTCTTACTGTGTTCATACCGTCCAAACCGCCGGACGTTATGCGTATCGCCAGATCGTAGTTTTCGCTTTCAAGATCCACCGTTCGGTCTTCGAAATCGACCGTCACATCGATCTCTGGGTGGGCCCTAATAAACTCGAAAAGCGTGGGGCGCAGGAACGACATGCCAAACTCACGTGGGACGCTCACGCGCAGCGGTCCGTTCAGGCTGCGTGACGTATGCATAAAGTCTGCATCCAAATCACTTGCGTCCGCGACCATAGACACTGCCCGTTGATATAGCTCTTGCCCTGCTTGCGTGATGTCCCAGGTTCCGGGCTGTCGATCGATCAGACGGACATCATACCGGTCTTCCAGCTGCGACAGCCGCCGACTAACTGCAGATTTCGCAATCCCAAGCGCCTCTGCAGCGCGGGCAATACTGCCTTCGTCGGCTACGGTGACAAAGAGTTTTAGGTCTTCGATTTGTCCCATATCATCCGTTCACATTTTGCGACCCTTGAGGTCACATTTTTCCGCCTATTACAATTTTGGGCAACTCTTAACTTCTGTGTCATCGAAACCATGAACGGAGATGAGGATGTCGTTTTCCAAGAAATTCCTAATGTCATCGGCGCTGTCGCTTGCCCTGACCGGCACTGCGATGGCCGAGGCCGCGCTCAAGTCCGCAGGCGCGCTGGCCTTTGATACCGGCAACACGCTGTTTGTCGGTGATGGTAAAGCGGGGCTCGTGCATGCCTTTGACCTGAGTGGGATCGTTGAGGATCAAAGCGACTATCAACTTGGTCGCGCACAGACCTTTGAGGGGCGCACGATCTTCAACAACCTCGATGTCGAGATCGCCGCACTCTTGGGCGTTGAGGCCGCCGATGTCGTGATCAACGACATGGTGGTGCATAAGCCAAGCAAGCAGGTGTTTCTGTCGGTGCATCGTGGTCATGGCCCGGAGGCTGAGGCGGTCATTGTCTCAGTAAACCAAGGGGATCTGGATCTGGTGGACTTGGCCGCCGCCGATCATTCCTCTATCAGCGTGGGTCCCGTTCCGACCACGGAGACGTTCGAGTTTGGTCAGCCGCTAAAAACGCTGGCGATCACGGATATCGACTACTACAACGGCGAAATCCTTGTGGCTGGGCTGTCAAACGAAGAGTTCAGCTCGAAACTGCGCCGTATCCCGTTCCCCTTCACCGATGAGGTTAGCACGTCGTCGATAGAGATCTGGCACGCAGTGCATGCGCAGTATGAGACCCGCGCGCCTATCATCTCGCAAACCGTGGCCGAGCTTGACGGCGTGGCAACGCTTATCGCGGTCTACGCCTGCACGCCGATTGTCCGCATTCCATTGACCAAGTTGACCGACGGGGCCGAGGTTCGCGGAACCATGATTGGTGAAATGGGGTTCGGCAACACACCGCTCGACATCGTGCCTTACGTGAACGCCTGGGACGGCAGCGAGAACGTGGTGGTGACCAACACCAACCGCTCTGCTGCAGCACTTAGTCTCGAGGCTGTCGCGGCAGCCGAGGAGATGCCACATGGCGAGGGTGTGCAGCCGGTATTCTCGACCGCGGGCGTGTTCCAGTTCCCATTGCCGATGAGCGGTACGATGCATCTGGACACGCTGGATGAGAACTACGCCGTTGTGGTGCGTCGCAGCCCCGAAGACACGCGCAACATTCAGCTGCACACACTGCCCCTGCCGTTCTTCTTTGATCGCGCGGACCACATTGTGGAGATGAACTTCTCTGATGGCCCGGACCCGTTCGGTTATAAATCCGCGCCGCCGCTGGATTACAACTGATGGCGCTGGTCATGAAACTGGCGCGGCGGGCTTTGCTCGCCGTGTTCATCGCGTCTCCGCTGCCGTTGGCGGCGGACATCGCGGCACGATTTGATGCGGAGGCCGGCGCAGTGAATGTAATCGGGCTTGAGGCCACAGACCGCAAAGAGCTTCTAACCTCGCCAGAACGCATCACGCTAAGGGTGGCAGGGGCCAGCAGCGTGCGCGGCACGCCGTTTGAAGCATCCGAGAGTTCAGGCGCACTGGTCATCACCCCGCGCTTTGCCTTGCGCCTTGGCACGAACTACGAATTGACGCTGGACGGCGAGGCGCTGCCGCTTGTCCTCCCTGTGCCAAACGCACCAACGCCAAAGCTTGTTGGAGTCTCGCCGTCGCAAGGGGTGATCCCGGCAAATACCTTGCGAATTTATCTGCAGTTTTCCGAGCCGATGGCGCGTGGACATATCCGGGACGCCGTGACGCTCTTGCGCGCGGATGGCAGCGAAGTGCCGAGCCCGTTTC
The DNA here is from genome assembly GCA_039030095.1 of Pseudomonadota bacterium. Taxonomy (GTDB): domain Bacteria; phylum Pseudomonadota; class Alphaproteobacteria; order Rhodobacterales; family Rhodobacteraceae; genus Amylibacter. Next base: position 3,033 of record JBCCET010000120.1, read on the forward strand.
TGAAACTTGGGCCAGAGCTTTGGGACGGGTCACAAACTCGGGTCACGCTGCTCTTTGATCCCGGCCGAATCAAAGAAGGTGTTGGACCGAATGCCGCCGTCGGTGCGCCTTTGGTCGCTGGAGAAACTTACCGTTTGCTCGTGGGCGACGCGATGAAAAGCGCTGCGGATAAAACGCTTAGCTCTGATATCGCGGTCTCTTTCAGGGTGGGTGCCGCAGTACAGACCCCGATTGACCCAAGCGCGTGGCAAATCCCAACACCGCCTGCTGGAACCCAAGCACCTCTTACTGTTGCCTTCGACCGGATCATCGATACGGGTGTTGTCCGTCGTCTCGTCACCCTGCGCGATGCTGATGGGCACCAAGTGCAAGGTCACATCGAAACCGATGGCGGCGGATGGAGCCTGACGCCGGAACGTCCTTGGAACCCTGGCGATTACACGTTGGTCATCGATCCGGAGCTTGAGGATATCTCGGGCAATACCCCGCGCGTACCCTTCGACGCGCAGGCAGGCACCATCGGTACAACACAGACCGCCATTGAGCGGCTGATTACAATCCAACCCTAGGGAGCTTAGACGATAGAACTATTGCCAAAAGGCCTGAAGGTCGACACATGGAACGACACCAAATCCAGCAACGGGCACTAAACCCGCAAAGCTTTGCAGTTTCGCAATTGGGTCAAGGCTGACGGATCAGACGAGGAAGTAAGGGTTCGCTTTCCATTTCGCGCGATTGGCAGGCAGCGTCCCAAGATCGGATCTGGGGATACCTTCTTTCGGGTCGTGAGGTGTAGATCAGCGTTGTCGTGATCCAGCCTACTCATCAGACCGCAAAAGGGGTGTCGGTCGCGAACTCATAGGAGCGTGCGACAATCTTGGTGATGACCGTCAGTTCTTCCTCGTCGCGCGGCGAAAAGATCATCACGAGCCCTGGGGGCCATTGGCCTTGTGTCACCAAGTAGTGATCTTCGCCCCAACCGGTGCGCTTTATCTCTTCAACGTCCGCAACCGGCAACATCAGGTGCATGCTTCCGTTATCAGGCTTTGGGTGAATATGGGCGAATTCGCGACCGACCATGAAGGCATTTGGGTTTCCCGCAACCCCCGGCTTGAGCACAAGGGCCCGAGACCCCGGCACCGAAATGCCGCTATCTTGGTTTGCCACATGCGGTAGCGCGAAACACCATGAATGGAGCTGCTCGACGATCTCGTCCGGCCCATGCTGTGTGAGCTGCGAATGGGGTAAGCGGCCCAGTGTTTGCGGCGCAGCACCGGGGCGCGGGGTGAGGGTCAACTTTGCCATTTTTGCCTCCAGATGATTGCTTGCCCTATAGATATACGTGTATCCTGACATAGAAAGATCAGGAATTTGCAAGCAGGCTTTGCATGAAAGCACAAACAGGCATCCGGGCGAGACATGCGCAATTGATCGATTGGAGCGATATGCCGTTCATCCTATCTGTTTGCGAAGCGGGTAGTCTGGCGGGCGCTGCGCGCATGATGGACGTGAACCATTCGACCGTCTTTCGACGGATTGAGGCCGTGGAGGAGCGCCTCGGCGTCCGCCTGTTTGAACGACAAAGCCATGGTTATGTCATGACCCCGGCAGGCGAGCTGTTTTACGAGCGCGCGATCGTACTGTGCGAAGGCATGAACCAAATTGAGTTGGAATTGGGTGGCAAAGACCTGCGGTTGGAGGGGCGCCTTACAGTTACGACCACAGACTCGCTCTTGCATGTTCTTACGCCGATCATAGCACGCTTTCAGGACGCCCACCCGGATGTCGAACTGCGTATCCTTTCGGATGCCCGTCCGCTGGATTTGTCGCGGCGTGATGCGGATATCGCGCTGCGGCCGACGCTGAACCCGCCGGAGCATTGGGTGGGTCGTAAACTGTCGAAGGTATTTTGCGCGACATACGCCAGCGCAGACTATTGGGAACAGGCACGCGACTTGCTGCCAGAGGAACATCGTTGGGTGATGTTGGACGATGATCTCGACCAATCCCCAATGAGCAAGGTCACGACCTTAAAAATGGCGAAGGGCGCGCGCATGACAATCGTCAGTACGGTCATGGGCGTCTATGATGCCGTGCGGTCGGGACTGGGGCTGGCCGTGCTTCCAGTCTATCTGGGAGATCAAAGCCGCGACCTCTTACGATTGGATGAGCCCGACCCGCGTAACATCTGGGACCTGTGGCTGTTGAGCCATCCTGACGTGCGCCGTAGTGCGCGCGTGCATGCGTTTTTCGAGTATGCAAAGAACGAAATCCTGGACGCGTTGTAGCCTGTGCTTTCGCGCAAATCCCGTTTGCAGCAACCGCCAATTCCAATGCATCGGAGCAGACCCACCTGACTGACATCGTTCACACAGGAGGCTTCCATGCATACCAAACTCATTGCGACCGTTGCAGCCCTTGGCATCAGTGCCAGCGCAGCATCAGCCGTCGAAATCGAAACCAAAACCCTTGATCAGCTCTATTCTGACGCACTTGCTGAAGGCGGCGAATTTGTACTGCGCGCTGGCGGCGATGAGCCTACACAGATCGATTACTACCTTGACCGCTTCAAAGCACGTTTTCCCGACCTCAACGTCACTCATAGCGTCGATGTCAGCATCAACCATGCCCCGCGTTACGACAATGCGAGGTCAGCTGGGGGACAGGAGAACGTCCCCGATATCATCCAGTTCCAAACGCTGCACGACTTCAATTACTACATGGAGCAGGGATTGCTTGACGCCTACAAACCTGCGAACTGGGACAAAGTTTATCCCGATCATAAAGACCCGCACGGTCGTTGGACGGGTCTTTATGGCGTGACGTTCAGCAACTACGTGAACCTCGATATGGTGGACCCGGAGAACCCTCCGCGGGATGCCTTGGACTACCTTGATCCAAGCCTGAAGGGGCGACTCATTTTGACCTATCCGCATGACGATGACGCCGTGCTGTATCAGTTCTGGAACCTCAAAGAGGCTTACGGTTGGGACTACTTGGAAAAGCTGGTGGCGCAGGAGCCGGTCTGGACGCGCGGCACTGCAATGCCATACCACGCGATCAACAACGGCTGGTATGCGGCGAGCTTCACAACGTTCTGGGCCTTTGAAAACTTCCCAGGCCTCAATACTGAATTTATTTTGCCGAATGAAGACTACTTCCTGACCTGGTTCCAAAGCGCTGGCATCCCAACCCATGCAAAAAACAAAGCTGCAGCAAAATTATATCTGAACTGGATGTTGTCTGAAGAGATGCAGGGCACTTGGCTTCAGTTTCCTGTACGCATGGATATTGATGCGCCGGGTGACTACGGCTCTGTCCTGCGCCACAACACTTCACCGGGCGACTTCCACCGTTGGATGTTGAAACGCCCCATGGTAGAGCGGTTCCGCGATCAAATGCGCCAGCTGATCGG
>JBCCET010000121.1:0-6338 GCA_039030095.1 Pseudomonadota bacterium
ATCGAAACTACGTTTCGACTGCCGGGCAGTGGTCGACGCGCTTGATGTCTTTGACGATCTTCTCGCCTGGGCTCTTTGTTGTCTTTCTCATCGTCCACTCCTCGGTGGCTACGATGAGCAACAAACTCTCCCTTAGCAAATTACCCTAAATGGTCCCATAAGCGCTGACATCAGACAGAGAGCTGCGGGCAATCCCAACGTCTTTGAGATGTCCAAAAGGGGCGTAGTGAGGATCAAGCGTCCAGGCATGGGCCCACAATGGCTGCCACAATTGAGGCGGTCAATCGGGTCAATTTAAGGCAAATTTTCCGCGAAATGGTCTGACTGACGCCCTTTGGTTGCCCGCATTGCCCGCCAGATTAACCATACCGCCGACAGGATCGGTGACGCGCTGGGACGCGCAATAACGAGTAGTCATGTAGGGATAATAATGATGGAAAATAGCCCACTTCGCCTTGAGCCTGAAATGATGGTCACGGCCCCCGTTGCAGAATGTAACGACGCAAGCCGTCGGGTAATGCACCTGCGCGGCACATCCACGCTGGTGGCAGACGCCATGGAAGCAATCGAACTTCGGTTCGCGCTGGTTAACCAGCCTTCGCGCCGGATCAGCCTGGCAGCATAACCCGGCGACGCTGGATGTTAGGCGCGCTCGATCGCGCCTATTCGACCGTTATCGTTTCGCGGGAAATGATGGTGTTCTTCTGACCCAGAACATACCGCAATTCGTAGGTGCCGGGTTGTTTTGGCACCTTGATGCGCAGCGGTGATCCGCCGCTTGTTCGGGCGTACGTTTCGTACCCATCGTCGCCAACGACGCTGATCGCGATGTAGTCGTTCTTAAAGTCCGGTCCATCCCATTCTATAAGTGCTGTTTCACCAGATTTGGCGGCACCCGCCAGCGACATGGACGCCTCCACCGGTTCCACCGTCACTTTGCGCGCGGCCAAAATCTTGTCTGGGCGCCCTTGCGCGATATAGCGGATCTCATATTCACCCGGCTGCGGTGGCATTGTCAGACGCAGCGGTGCGCCTTGTTTGGTATAGGTGTAGTTCGTGTATTTATTGGCAGGCTGTCCCACCTCAGCCACGGCGATGAAGTCATTTTTATAGTCGGGCCCTTCCCATTGGACGACCAGCGCTTCGCCAGTTTTGGCCGTATCGGGTGCAGACAGGGTTACTTGCACCGGCTCAACTGTGACCGTTTTGGACGCGAGCACGGTTGATTTTTGGTTTTGAATGTACCGAACCTCGTAAGTGCCGGGATCAAGCGGCATGACAACCCGCAACGGTGATCCCTGACGGGTGTAAGTGTAGGAATAGTACTTGCTGCCCTTGGCCCCGATTTCCGCAACCGAGATATAGTCGTTTTTGTAGTCCGGCCCATCCCAAGTGATCAGCAGGGGTTCACCCGCCGCAGCAGTTTCGTTGAACGTCAGCTGGGCGGCCACAGCCTCAACCGTCACCGGCACACGGGCCAGCACAGTGCTGCCCTGGTTCTGGATGTAACGGATTTCGTAGTTGCCCGGCTCTGCGGGCATTTTCAGCCGCAGCGGCGACCCTTCGCGGGTGTAGGTGTAGTTGATGTATTTGCTGTCTGGCTGACCAACCTCGGCCACAGCAATATAGTCGTTTTTGTAGTCGGGCCCGGCCCATTCAATCACAACGGAATCCCCGGCGGCCGCGTTTGCGGGCGCGGTGATGCTGGCTTGAACTGCGACAACACTTATTGGCTGCCGGGCCAGAATTGTGGATTTCTGGTTGGCCATGTACCGGATCTCATAGTTACCCGGTTCAGCTGGCATAAGTATGCTGAGCGGTGACCCCTCGCGGGTGTATGTATAGTTTACGTATTTGTTATCGGCGGCACCGATTTCGGCCACAGCGATGTAGTCATTTTTATAGTTCGGCCCGTCCCATTCGACGGTCACAGACGCGCCCGCAGGGGCCTCTGCTGGTGCGGCAACGGTGGCTTCAACCGGTGTAACCTCAATGATTTTCTTGCCGATGACACGGGGGCCAGACGCCAGAACATACCGCAATTCGTAGGTCCCCGGCTCAATCGGAAGTACCACGCCCAACGTTGATCCGTCGCGTGTATAGCTGTAGCTAGAGTAGCTGTTCTGCCGACTGCCAATTTCTGCCACGGAAATATAGTCATTGTTGTTGCCCGGCCCTTCCCAGGAAACTTCCATTGTGGACCCTGCGATGCCGCTGTCTGCACTTGTCAGCGTTGCTTGAACCGGCGTGACCGTGATGGGGCGTTTGGCAATGACCTTGCCTTTCCACAGATAGCGGATTTCATACTCACCGGGGTCAGCAGGCATTTGCAGTTGCACCGGACTACCCTCGCTCAGCCCCACTTGTTTCACGCGGACCGTCGGGCCGGCGCCGATTTCCGACACGGTAATCAGGTCACCTTTGTCGTTTGGCCCGGTCCAGGTGACGGGCAACTGAGCGATAACTTCGGCTTCATCAGCGGCCTCAAGGGTGGCGGTGGGTACAAACTCCGGCAATTGCAAAAGAACTGTAGAGGCGGTTTGTGCGTCGATGGTGACGGTGACGGCGGCATTAGCCTCATCCGTGGTGCGCAGAACCTCCGCCCGGTATGTCCCCTCCATCAGCGTACGGGTCACATCGGCAGCGCCTTCAAACTCCAGCAATGCAGTGCCATCTTCGGCATAAAGTGACCAAACCAGATTTTCCCGAATACGCTGGGTAGTACCTTCGGTGATAGCGGCGAATGTGATGTCGCGTTCGACAGGCTCAGGCGGAGCGGCGACCTCTTGCAACGCGGTCGTCAGCTCAGATGCATTAGCGGCGGTGATGAACTTACCGCCGGTGTTTTCGGCCAGACACTGCAATTGTGCCCTGTCTGCTGGGTTGGCCACGTCAAAGCCAACGACATGTGCGGTGAAATCAACGCCTGTGGCTTCCAACTGCTTGCCGACCTCGCACGGGTCAAAGTCGCAGGTCTCGCGCCCGTCGGACACCAGGATCACAGTGGCTTTGTTTTCAGTGTACTTCAGCGCCTCTGCGGCGCGGATCACCGATTCGCTCAACGGCGTCTTACCTTTAGGCTTGATGGCATTCACAGCGTTTCGGATCGCTTCCCGTGTATTTGCGCCCGGTGCAACCAGAGTTTCGATGTCAGAACAGTCGCCTTTGCGGTTGTGCCCGTATGCCGTCAGGCCTAGTTCCTGCCCCTCTGGCAGGTCATCCAGCAGCCCGCCAACAACCGACTGGGCAATCTCGATTTTGGTTTTGCCATCGATTTGGCCCCACATGGATCCGGACGCATCCAGCACAAGTATCGTGCGGGACTGGTCTTGGGCGGCCACTGGAAGGGCCATGGACATTGAAACAAGTGCAGCTGCGAAAAGGCGCATAAAAACCCCCGGTCTGAAATAGATTTCCCGAAAGGTAGCCAAATCTTGTGCAATTTGTGAAGTGACGAGCGTCACTTTCTTCAGATTTTGTCCAGATCCAACCCTACTGCCAGTAGGTTGCGGCGGACGGTATCGTCGATCACCTGGTCAAGCTGTTCGTGGTCTTGGCGTGCCCCTGACTGGGCCAAATCCGCAGCGCCGTGGGTTGCGGACCACTGGTATCTCACGTCTGCAAGTGTGGGTTCCCGCTCCAGCAAGCCAACCCGGTGAAGGTCAAAGGTCAACTCCCGGCACACATCAAACGGCGTATAGCGCCGCAGTTCGGGGTCTTGCATAACCTCTTCGCGGCACATCATGCCAACACGGCCGAACATCATGTGCCATAGGGCGTTGTTTTCAAAAGCAAACATAATGTATGTGCGGCCTAAACGAAAACAGCGGTCAATGGCCTCTGACTTGGTTTTGGCCACTGCATCCTCAGGCCGGATTGCATAAAAACGTTCGCGAATATCGAAAAAGCCGATTCTGACGATCTCCATAAGCAGCGAGTCTTTGTCAGCAAAATGCCGATAGACTGCGCCCGAAGACACGCCCAGATCACGCGCTGCCTGGCGCAGCGACATCACTTCAATGTGGCCTTCTTTTGTCGCTTCAAGCGCGTAGTCGATCAGCGCGTCGCGCAGGTCACCGCGTTTGAGTTTTACTACCTCTCCCATAGCGCCGTTGTAAGCACTGTGTACTTTTCGGTCAACCGGCAGCCTGAATTGCGTCTGGACACCCCCGCTGGCGATGGCAGTATCGCGCCAAACTTACAATGGGGGCTGGAATGGCGCATTTGGGACTGATCGGTATCGGAGTGATGGGCAGTGCTTTCGCGCAAAATCTGGCCGATAACGGCCATACCGTGTCTTTGATGGACCGTGATCCGGCCCGTGCGGCGGAAGTGGCCGCAGAAGGCGCCGACTTGGCGGGCGAACTGATCGGTTGCACCGAGGCGGAGGATTTTGTCGCCAGCCTGCCACAGCCCCGGTCTGTGATTGTACTGGTGCCGTCGGGCAAACCGCTCGACGCGGTGATCGACACGTTGATACCGCTTTTGGCCCCCGGTGATTTGATCGCGGATCTTGGTAACAGCTACTACAAAGAGACCGAGCTGAGGGTGGAAAAGTGCGAAGCTGCGGGGCTGATGTTTCTGGGCATGGGTATCTCTGGCGGGGCCGAAGGTGCACGTCATGGCCCGGCGATCATGGCGGGTGGCAGCAGAGCCAGCTGGGACCGCGTGAAAGGTCCACTCCAGGATGCTTCCGCGAAGTTCGAAGATGACCCCTGCTGCGACTGGTATGGTCCCGGCGGCGCTGGGCATTTCATCAAGATGCTGCACAACGGTATCGAATACGCGGACATGCAGATGATCGCAGAGGTCTACGGCGTGTTTCGCGATGCCTACCAAATGTCGCCTGCGGAAATCGGGGACGTGTTTGAAGCGTGGAACGACGGCCCGCTAAGCAGTTATCTGATTGAAATAGCATCGGAAGTTTCAAAGGCGAACGATCCGGAAACCGGTAAGGCAATGCTGGACATCATTCTGGACCGTGCCGGGCAAAAAGGGACCGGCCGCTGGTCTGTGATCGAAGGTCTGCACCTGGGCGCGCCGGTATCGATGATGCAAGCGGCGGTGGAGGCACGCAATGTCAGCGCGCTTAAAGACGACCGAGCGGCGCGCGCCGCGCGTTGGGGCGCTGCAGGAAATCCGCTGGCGTTTGAAGCCGTTCCAAAGGCCCGCGCGATCCAGATTTTGGGTGACGCGCTGCTCGTGGCAAAGATCTGTGCTTATGATCAGGGGTTTGGCGTGTTGCGCCGCGCCTCGGAAGCTTTTGGCTGGGATCTGGACTTGGCCGCAATATCGCGTGGCTGGCGGGCCGGGTGTATCATTCGGTCGGTTTTGCTCGATGATATTTCAACCGCATTTGAAGAGGCGCCTAATACTGATCTGGTTATGTCACCCCATTTTGAGCAATACCTGAGCGGACGCGTGGAGGCCCTGCAATCAGGCGTAGCCATGTGCACCGCCTTGGGGTTGGAAGTCCCCACGCTTTATGCCGCGTTTTCGTCATTCAATGCCATGCGGCTGGAAACGGGAACCGCCAATATGATCCAGGCCCTGCGGGATCGGTTTGGCGCCCACACCTTTGAACGCATCGATCGGCCAGGGGAAAGCGTGAATGGCCCCTGGCACGAATGATGGCTTAGGCCAAAAACGACCCGCTGCGCGTCGATTCCTGGCGCGACCAAACGGGGTATGATTCGCTAACGCTGGGTTAAGATCACTCAATTCCTCCGGGTGCACCCTTGACCACGCAATCAAAGACCTCCGTGCCGCATGGGCACGCCTTATGCCTTTTGTCGATGCTGCTGTTTGCGGCCGGGTTTCCGGCTGCGGAAGTGTTGCTGGCAACCTGGGGTCCGATTGCACTGATCACAGTACGGATCATCGCCTGTTGTGCTTTGATGGTGACGATCTGGTGGGCATTTGAAGGGTTTTCGGCCATGCGCAAGGCGCCGTGGCTGCGCGGTGGCGTGATTGGCGCGCTAGGCTTTGGCACGGGCACCATTCTTATTTTGGTAGCACAGGATATGACCGATGCGGTCACCGCAGCCTTGGTGGCGGCTTCGATGCCAGTTTCCGCCGTTGCGTTGGAGGTCGCTTTGGATGGGCGGCGGCTGAACAAGTATTTTGTCGGCGGTCTTGCGCTGGTGCTGACAGGTGGTTTCATTGCCACCGGTGCGGACCTTGGCGATGCCCGCTTTGGATTGGGTGCCGCGCTGGGCCTATTAGCAACGGTTCTTTTCACTTGGGGCTCACGGGCGGCGGTGAAAAACCTGCCGACTTCAACTGGTCTGGCTCAGGCCACCGTCACAATGATCGGAGCAATGCTTTTTTGCGTCGCA
>JBCCET010000122.1:0-6228 GCA_039030095.1 Pseudomonadota bacterium
ATCATGTTTTGCCTGCAAATGCGGGCGCCTTGCGTTGTTAAGCCAAATTCGAGAACCAAACGTCGGAAAGGCGCTAGGAGAGCGATAGGGTAACTGTGCGCCCTTCCACTGCCGTGCAAACGGGCTTAGGTCAACCAATTTCGACGTTTTGAAGCGAACTATTTACCTTGCAAAATCACCTGATCGAGGTCTTTCGGGTGGTGCGTCAACGGCTCCCATCCCTCTTTTGTAACGATGACACTGTCCCCCACCTGGGCGCGGAAGCTTTGACCTGACACGGACCCATCCACCGCGAAAACCATGCCCGGTTGCAGAACGGTTTTGTCGCCGGTTACCAGTTCCGGCTTTTCCAGAAAGCTGTGACCCGTGGCGCGCCCGCAGCGAAACGGGTAGTCAAAGCCCGCGGTCTGAATGACCTCGGCATAGGCGGCATGAACCTCTTCTGCTTTGATGCCCGGACGCAAGGTTTTCAGCGCGGCGGCCTGACTTTCGACGGCGACGTTATAAAGGTCGATCTGAGAGGGATCAGCCACCTTACCAATCCAGAAGGTGCGATCAAAACCCAGTTTGAAGCGGTGAAAATTGGTCATCCCGCAAAAGCACATGAAGACCGGCTCACCATAACGCATCACCCGGGTTGAGGCGCGGTGGTGGGTTTTCGTGACCGCGTCGCCCGAGGCCATGATTTGCAGAAAGTGCGTGTTGGGTGACATGTCGGCGTCGTCGTAATGGGCGGCTAACAACTCTGCCGCCTTGCGCGTGCCTGCCTGGGATGTGGCCAGGGCCACCTCATATTCTGGAACGCCGTCCCCGATTGTGGCGCAGGCCGCCCCCATCATCGCATTAGCCACTTGACCGGCGTGCCGGGCGAGCTGCAGCTCTTCCGGCGATTTGATCATGCGCATGTCTGACAAGATGGGCGTCACGCTGACCTGATTTTCACGTGGTGCCTCACCGTCGATAAAACGGCGCACCAAGCCTGACATGTGGTCCGGCTCCAGCCCCACGACCTTTTGCGAAAGACCGGGCAAATCGGCCCGCCATTCGGCACCCATCCCGTCATTCCAGGCCGCTATCCGATCCACCTGAGCCGCAGCGCGGGCGGTGTTTTCATCGATGCTGGGTGTGATCAAAAGGCTTTGCCCATCGCGAGGGATCACCAGAATGGTCGGGCGGCCAAACTCCATGTGCAGATAGTCATAATACCCGGTCAGGTAATAGACATTGTCGTCATCGGTGATCAGCGCCACGTCAATTTCCGCCGCAGCCAATCGGTTGCGAAATTCTGCCATGCGTTGGGCGAACAAAGTCATTCTGCGCTGTCCTCTGGCAGGCGATCGCGGACCAGCGATGCCCAAAAGGATGCGCCAATGGCCAGCAGGTCATCGTTGAAATCATAGTCGCTGGAATGCAGCGGCTGCCCATGGGGGCCAGCCTCTCCGTTCCCCAAAAGGACAAAACAGCCGGGCACGGCGGCGTTGAAATGGGCAAAATCCTCGGAAAAGCTCATCGGCTGGCGGTCAGGAATGGTCTCGAGCCCTGCCGCCAGTGCAGCCCCAATTGCAGCTTTCGTGGGGCCGGGTGCATTGATGGTTTCGATAAACTCCGTTTTGAATTCAACCGACACTGCCACGCCATGGGCGCGCGCTACACCATCCGCGATTTGGCGCATGAAGGTTTCGATCTGGTCGCGGTCTTCCGGCGCGCGGGCGCGCACGTCGCCCTTTAGCGTTGCCCGACCGGGCAAGACGTTGCGCTGCCCGTCGGTCAGAAATTCCGTCACCGACACAACCGCCCCCGCCCCGGGCGCAAGTTTGCGGGCCACGATGGTTTGCAGCGCGCCGACGATCTCTGCCCCGATGGTTATTGCATCGCGACCGGCTTGCGGCATGGAGGCATGGCCGCCCTGCCCTTGCACCTTTATTTCAAAGAGGCTTTCGGACGAACAAATCAGACCGGGCCGCGTGGAAAGCTGACCCACCGGCGCGCCGGGCAAGTTATGAATGGCATAGACCTCTTCGACCGGAAATTTTTCGAGCACGCCTTCGTCGATCATGGCTTTGGCGCCGAGGCCTAACTCCTCATTCGGTTGGAAAATGAACACCACGGTGCCGCTGAAAGCCGGATCCTCGCTTAAGGTTTTCGCCGCACGCAACAGCATCGTCGTATGCCCATCATGGCCACAGGCATGCATCACTCCGGGGTTCTGCGAAACATAGTCGTGGGTACTGGCCTCGGTGATTGGCAGCGCATCCATATCGGCGCGCAAGCCAATTGCGCGATTGCCGTGACCGGCACGCAAGACGCCGACAACCCCCACACCCTCATGAACCTCTAGCCCGTAATTGCGCAAAAGCGCTGCCACCTTGTCCTTGGTCTGATGTTCTTCAAACCCCAATTCTGGCGCTTGGTGAAAGGCCTGACGCATTTTGCGCCACTCAAGATCTTCTGCGCCCATTCTGTGCCCCCAATACATTCTGACCGCAACATCTGATTGGTACGCAATGTTGCAGCCCCGGTCCAGCCTAGCAAACGAAACCGAACTGTGCGCTTGACCTGCTGACGGATTTCCCGCCAACCTACGGGCTGTGACAAAAGAAGAGGCAATCATGCTAGAGCAAATACTGGACCTGGACGCGCACCCGATTGGTGATGAGGGGTATCGGACCCGCTGCAAGGCGACCTATGGCCGGGAAGGCGTTCTTGAGATGGTGGATTTCGTCCGCCGTGACGCCATTGCACGGATCGCCGCTGAGGGTGCCACCCATCGCGATAAAGTCTATGCTAAAACCGAACAGCATTCGGTCTATCTGGGAAAACCTGATCCGGCCTTTGCCGATGATCACCCGCGCAACCGTTTGGTGACCTCTTCCAAAGGGTGCATCACCGATGATTTGATGCCAGAGGATTCGCCCCTGCGTGCCCTTTATAACGCGGCGGAGTTTCGCGACTTTCTCTGCGCGGTTCTTGGGGAAGAGGCGCTTTACGAATATGCTGACCCCCTGTCGTCGATCAATCTGCACTTTGCCGAAACCGGGCAAGAGCTGGGATGGCATTTCGACAATTCATCATTCGCGATCACGTTGATGGTGCAAGCCGCCGAGGCGGGCGGGCAATTTGAATATGTCAGCGACGTGCGCGACGCTGACGCGGGCGAGATGGGATATGACGCCGTGGCCGGTATTCTGGACGGGGACGTGCCCGTCGAACAGATCAACGCACAGCCCGGCACGCTGTTGTTTTTCCGAGGGCGAAATTCGATCCACCGGGTCGCCCCAAATGAAGGCGAGCGCACGCGCATTCTGGCGGTGCTTGCCTATAATTCAGAGCCTGGGGTTTCATTGTCTGAAAGCGCCCGCATGACGTTTTATGGAAGGACGGGGTAAATATGACAAGCACCTCCAAAACTGGTTTGAGTGCGGGTCAAAAACGCGCCCTCGAACATGCAGCGGCCCAGGCGATTTCATACCGGGAGAAATTACCCGACCTGCCTGCGCGCCCAGTGCATGGACCAACCAAAATGGCAGTGCGGTTTTCGTCAGCCTTGGAAGATGATGGATTGGGCGAGACAGAAGTAATCGAGGAGCTTTTGGGCCTGTGCGACGGCGGTATTCACGCGATGGCAGCGCCCACCTTCTTCGGCTATGTGCTGGGCGCCTCTCACCCCGTTGGCGTCGCCGCCGATTTTTTAGTTTCGGCCTGGGGGCAAAATTCCGCATCGTCTTTTGAAAGCCCTGCCATGGCGGCGCTTGAGCAAAACCTATGCCGTTGGATCATTGACCTGTTCTCACTGCCGTCTGAAAGCGGTGCAGGGCTTGTTACCGGCGGAACGGTCGCCAATACCGCCGGGATCATGGCCGCGCGCCACAGGCTTCTGGCCGAGCAAGATTGGGATGTGGAAGCTGACGGGCTTTTCGGTGCGCCAGAAGTGCCAGTTCTTATCGGCAAAGATGCCCATTCTGCACCGGCTGCGGCCTTGCGCTATGCAGGTTTTGGCGCTTCTCGTGTTCGGATCGTAGACACCGACAACGAAGGGCGCATCGACCCGTCAGACTTTGAAAAAGCTCTGCAAGAATGTGCCGCGCCACCCTTGGTTGTGCTGCAAGCCGGGCAGATCAATACAGGGGCTTTTGACCCTTTTGAGAAGCTGATCCCCCTGGTGCATGACCGCAAAGGCTGGGTCCATGTGGACGGGGCATTCGGGATGTGGCTGGCCGCCGTACCGGGATTGGCGCCACGTCTGTCGGGCGTACAGATGGCAGACAGCTGGGCCATCGATTTGCACAAATGGCTTAACGCGCCCTTTGATGCGGGGATCGTTATCACCAAAGAACGCGCTCCGCTGGTGGCATCCATGTCGGCGCGAGGCGCTTATCTGCCCGACAAAACCGACGTTTGGGAACCCGGCGATTCAACACCCGAACTGTCGCGTCGGGCACGGGGTGTACCCAGCTATGCCATCTTGCGGCATCTGGGACGGTCTGGCGTGGAAGAACTGGTGTCGCGTCATTGCAGCCTTGCCCAGCACATCGCCGAGCGATTGGCCGCGGAACCCGGACTAACGGTGTTGAATGAAATCCACAGCAACCAAGTGGCGATCACCTGTGGCGAAGGGGCCGAGGGCGACGCGTTGGTCTTGCGCGTTTTAGAGCGCGTGCAATCGCAACAGAGGGTCTATCCATCGCACGGCGAATGGAAGGGGCGCAAGATCATCAGAGCATCGGTGATCGGCTACGCCATGCAAATTGCCGATGCTGACCTGCTGGTTGATGAAATCATCGAGGCGCACCGGTGGTGCTTGGCCCAACAGTCGTAGCCCGCACAGATCTCTCGCAAGTTCAGAATGAACGGGGCGGCATGAAGCATGCCACCTTTGCAGTGGTTTCTACTGCCCTGCCGCCTCTCTTGCCTTGCGGGCATCGCGGAAGCTTTTGATGAAATAAATCATTGCCAAGACACAGCTGGCCATCATGACAACGGCGCGGAAAATCGCGGCGGCGTTGCCCCCTGACAGCGCGCTGGAAAGCGGCATGAACAGCGCGAGAAGAACAACCAATGTCAACAGCACCGCGATATGGGCGATGACTTTGTTTTCGCTTCTGACGCCGGGCAGACAGATCAAAAGCGCCACCCCGAAACCTGCAGGGATCAGCGCGGTCAAGGAGGCACCCCCGACGCTGACATAAGCCCAGGCCGACATCACGATAAGAACGATGGCGTTGATCAGACTTGCAAGAGGTGCGGACATGGGAAAACTTTCGCTATAAATTTCTCGCGTTGGAGTTAACCAGCGTGGAGGCCTCGCGCAACCTATGCTGATCCCGCACAGTGTCAATCCGTTCTTGTCTTACCAACCAATTATTGTGATCAAGATCACAGAATAGCATTGAGGGAGTGTGCATGTTGATTTCCACAACAAGGAATACACCACATTCGATGGTTTGCTTAAAGTCAGCAACGCGGGGATGCCTAACATGATCAGAAAATTTGTTCTCGCCAGTACTGTATTGGCCACATTGTCGATTTCACCCTCGCAAACCCTTGCCCAAGCTGGCTTGTCGGATTCCAAATCGTTGCTGAATAACATAGCAGCGACCGCAAGAAACATTGAAACCTGGCGCAATGATTTTAGCGGCGGCGAGAAAGTGGTCGATGGGCTTCAAGACATTTTAAAAACGACCAAAGGCCTTGCTGTATTGGGAAGCGCGCTGGCAGCAGTTGAAACTGTTCTGAAAATTGCAGAAATCATCGAGACGGGACCAAGCGAAACGGACTTGATCCGCAATGATATCGCGGCGCTGAGTGGTAAGGTCGATAACTTTCAAGACTTTGTTGCCAAAGACCTCGAAAACACGCGGCTTAATGTCAGCTATAACAGCGAGTTTGAACGTCTTGAGGGAATTAAAAAAAGTACGAACCGAAACCTGGGATTCTTCAACTCGAAGTTCCCTGATCCAGCAAATGTCTCGGAGATCGCACTTAGCGCCCTGCAAGACGACGTGTCGTTTTTCATAAATGTTTGCGACACATCCGATGATCTGACGAATTTTGTTGGAGGCGCTCAATCGCAATGGAGTTTGGCCAAGAAAACAAACGAATTGTTCTTCGGGGACGAAGTTTTGTTAAGTACTTTGTCGCTTTCCACGAGCTTGGCCATTCTGAATAGCTCCACCCTTTATGCATACGTCTACGCCGACACTTTAAGGGATGAAGAGACCTTCAAAAAAG
>JBCCET010000123.1:0-5734 GCA_039030095.1 Pseudomonadota bacterium
CGTCGAGCCTTTCGCCTACATCAGAGGAACACTCGAGGCGATCGCCCAAGGTCATCCCAACGACCGCATCGACGAACTCCTGCCGTGGAACTTTAAGCCAGCGTCAAGCTGAAATGCACGTGCCGCGTACGCACCGCTTACACCAAAGCGGAGTTGAGAGCTGCCAAGGCAAAAGGGGCGATACTGAGGCCGAAGGGAAATTCGGGCGGCAGAAACAGAACCAAGGCAGATCAACGCGCCATGGCCGTTGTAGACGCCGTGCGGGCTTCTCCAAAGGATGAATGCGTCACTGTTGCTGGCCTTTTCTTCATCTGAGCGGGCTGAGCTCTATCGCCGTCAACTGCTTGCAAGCTTCAACACAACGTTTCCGATGGTTGCTTTGTCGTCGACGGCGTCATGGGCTTTCGCAGTTTGCTCCAGCGGAAAACGCGCGTGAATGGGTGCGGTAATCTTGCCTGCTTCGAGCATCTTGGTCAGATCGTCGGTCGCCGTATTGATAACCGCACGAGGCAACATGAAGACGATGAAGAAGCCAAACCGCATCTGCTGAATGACAGCGCCAACCATCGGAAACGCGGCCTCAAAATCATCAGCTCCGTAGGCCGCGATAAAGCCCCCGTTTTTGATGAGACCCGGCAGCAACGTTGCATTAGCGCTAAGGTTGACTTCGATGACATGATCGACGCCCAAACCGCTGGTGATCTCCTGAACGCGCGGTACTAGGTCTTCCATTTCGTAGTTGATCACATGATCCGCACCGGCTGCGCGCGCAGCGTCTCCTTTGGCCGATGAGCTGACAGTCGCGATCACTGTTGCCCCTTTTTGCTTGGCGATTTGGACCGCGTAGTTGCCAACGGCCCCTGCGCCACCCTGGATCAGGAGGGTTTTCCCGCCCACGGAACCGTCCATTGTGGCCGCATGATAAGCTGTTAGCAGCGGAACTCCGAACGTTGCTCCAGCCTCAAAGGATACGTTGTCAGGCAAGAAAACTGCATTCTCTTCCGGGGTAGTGGCATATTCAGCCGCTGTGCCATTCGCGCCGCCCCATTGGACGGAGTGTAACCAGACACGTTGACCAATCCGATCTTCGGACACGCCCGCGCCGACAGCTTCGATCACGCCAGCTCCATCATGGTGCGGCATCACGTGCGACCACTCACCCTGGATTGGAAATATCCCAGCCCGGGTTTTGGTGTCTGTTGGGTTGACGCCGGAGGCGTGTAATTTGACCAGTACCTGCCCGGCGGCAGGCGTAGGCTTTTCCCAGTCAACAATTTTTAGAACGTCAGCGGCAGAACCTGTTTGCTGGTAAATCGCGGCTTTCATCTGTTTTCCTTTCGGGGATGGCAACCCGCATGACAGAGCCGTTCGGGCAAGCGCCGATGCTCACTTGCCCGTCCGAGGTCTCGGATCGTTGAATGGGAGGTTACGAGAAGTTTGCGGGCGATACGTCTGGGGGGGTGTTGTCCATGTCGAACAATAGCTTCCACTCACCGGCGTCATTGCGGCGGTAGGCCAGCGCTACGCGCCCGGTTAGATGCGCGCCTTCCGGCGGCGTAACACCTGCCGGTGGCTCGAAATAGTAAGCTCCCAAAAGGAGAGCCATATCGCCTCCAATGAAGGCGGCTTCTTCTTTGTGGTGCAGTGTGCCTTCGATCGTTTGGAACGCCTGAACGTACCAGGGTTTAATCTCGTCAACGCCGCGCATCAGAGGCGCACCAGCGTTGGCGTAGATGCTTTCCGGGTCATAGAGGGAGAAGAGCGTATCTATGTCATTGGCGTTGAACGCTTTCATCCACGTGGCCAGGTTCGCACGCACCTTATCAAGTTCTGTATTTTGCAATTTTTTGCCCTTTCTATTTTCAGACCTGACAGAGGTCAGGTGCGGTGGGTTGAATGACGCATCTAGACGTGTCAGTGTGAGGGATAGCAACCGCCGAACAAGCTATCTACATGCGGTTTTGTGTGTTACTTACACGTATGTAAGCTAAATTATGGAGACCTGATGAATGTCATCTGACTCAGACCCGGATTATCGTAACGAGGAGTGTCCCGTAGAATTTGCAGTCGGCATGATCGGCGGGAAATGGAAGCCAGTATTACTGTTCCACCTCATGGCGGGCGCAAAGCGTTTTTCTGAACTTCAGCGCCTCGTAGCCCATGCTTCAGATCGTATGCTGACGCGATCTTTGAGGGAGTTGGAAAGTGACGGTCTCGTGCATCGAGAAGTCTTCGCTGAAGTGCCTGCTCGGGTCGAATACTCACTTACGCATGATGGTGAAACGCTGTACCCAATTTTGGCTGAGGTGAGCAAATGGGGTGAGAAACGACTAAGGGCCTGAGCTTCTCTTATTGGGTCACTTTCTGCTTCGTGACGCCGCCTCAAGAGCCATTTGCGTCCAGAAGCGCAAGCTATCATCCTCATCAAAGATGTCTTCTGGTGCTCGGTAGTATGGCAGTGGCGCAGGTTTCTTCTGCATTCGATAGACGTACTGCTCAGCGCCAGCCTCTTCGAACGTAGCCCGCGTTGTATCATCAGCTTTCAGCCAGAGTTCGCCGTCCGCAACAATGGCGAAGAAAAGCCCATCACAGTAAAACCCATCGGTACCAAACATTTTCCGCGTTGTGATGTAACCAAACGGTGCAAAGAGGTCTTTGTAGAAATCAGACTGCATAAATTGATGCTTCCGTGATCGAGGTCTGTAGAGCCGCTCTTGTCCTTTAAAGCAAGTGACACCACAGAACTGCTCGGATTACGTATCAGGTTGCAAACACAGCTTGGATTTTCTGTTCTGCCGCCTCAATTCCGGCTGCGCGCGGCTCATCGCCCATATCCATCCCATTTGCGGCGATGATGTTGATCGACTGAATACCCATGAACGCAAAAATATGACGGACGTAGCCCGTTTGGAAATCTGCCGGGTGAGGGTTGTCTGCAGCACCGTCGCCATAGTCGCCACCACGTGCCGAAATCACATATACGGGCCTGTCTTTCAAAAGACCTTCGGGGCCTTTCTCACTGAACCCGAATGTTTTGCCCGCGATGGCGACATGGTCGATCCATGTCTTGAAGCTGCTGGATATGGTGAAATTGTGCATGGGCGCGGCAATGACGATCATGTCCGCCTGGTTCAATTCTTCAATCGCCGCATTAGAGACTTCGAGTGCTTTGGCCTGCTTTTTGTTCAGAGTTTTAGGATTGCGGCGGAGCGCTTCGAGCAATGCTTCGTCAAGATGGGCAGGCGGCTTTACGCCAACATTCTGACGCAAGACTGTTCCGTCCGTATTGGCTTTCGTCCATTCAGAGACAAACTGCTCAGTGAGTTGACGGGAAACGGACGTCTTGCTTGGGCTTGTATCAAGTACAAGAAGGGTGCTCATTATTGTTGTCCTTTCAGTGTTGAGCGATCCGCACGACAGAGCTGTTCGGGCAAGCGCTGTTTGGCGCTTGCCCGCCCCGTGTCTCGGATTGTGAGGGGTTTATTCGTTAGGCGCGAACCGGTTTTGGTACGCTGATCGGGCAGTCGATGAAGTACGTCCAGCCACCATTGGGGAGCTGCTTGGCCACCTCAGTAGAAGTGCCGCCACCCATAGGTGTGCCGTCCTGCCCTTCCATCATCCACTCGCCCTGAAGGAGCGCCACGTCACCGTTGATCATCTCTCCGGAAACAGTGGCTTTGAGGATCACGCGGGCTTCACAAGGGCCTGCGAAAATCTCGCGCACTGCATCGTGACCAACCACCGGCTCAGCGTTGTCGGGATCCAGTGCGATGCGGACATCTGGGTGGAACATGGAAACCACGCCTTCGAGATCTCCGGCTGCCATAAATTCCGCAACGCGCTCGACAATCTGATGCGGGCGTTCTGCGATCTTGCGGGTTGCTGAGGTCGCCTGTGCATGCGTCGCGGTCGCTCCTACAAATGCTGCAGCACCTAGAGCCGATAATGCGTCGCGCCGTGACATAGATAGTTTTGGCGTGGTCATTAAAGATTCTCCTATCACCCTGGTTAGAGTTTAATTCCGCAATCAACTTAGACGGCAGAACCGATTGTGAAGCTGGCCTTTGGTTCACACAGTAAGGCGACAAGCCATGCATCAATGTTAGCGCGAACCAAATCCCGGATTGTGAGGGGGTTATCCGTTAGCTGCGGACTGGCTTTGGCACGCTGATCGGGCAGTCGATGAAGTACGTCCAGCCACCATTGGGAAGCTGCTTGACGACCTCCGTCGATGTGCCGCCACCCATTTGGGTGCCGTCCTGGTCTTCCATAGTCCATTCGCCCTGCAAGATGGCATGGTCGCCATTGATCATCTCGCCGGTAACGCTGCCTTTTAGGATCACGCGGGCTTCACAGGGTCCTGCGAAAATCTCGCGCACTGCGTCATGCCCCTCAACCGGTTCAGCATTGTCGGGATCCATCGCGATGCGCACATCTGGGTGGAACATAGAAACCACGCCTTCGAGGTCTCCGGCTGCCATAAATTCCGCGACGCGCTCAACAATCTGATGGGGGCGCTCGGCGATCTTGCGTTGTGTCGTTGTCATGTCAGTTACCTTAGTAAGAGTTGTTCTTGGGCGACCCATCTGAATGTGTCACTATTTGAGATAGCAATGCTCGAAACAGCTATCTACATGCAGAACTGTGAGGAACTAACACCAGTGTAAGTATGCTCGAAAACGGCACAAGAAAGGTCGCTTGACTTTATCTTGAACTCCGACGCTGAGGATTGCCCGTAGAGTTCTGTTCAAATTGATGAAGGCATGCTGATCGGCGATTGATCGCTGGCCCTTAGCCTGACCATCGAGAAGTGCGCCCCGAAACTCTTCTGTGTCTGTTATGTCTAGCTACCGAAGCGGACATTCACGAAACGGCAGCTTCGTCCGCGAAGCCGACCTTTACCGTCCCGATTGAACTACTGTCTGTATTGGCCAAGAACGCTCTCAGGCATATCAGGGGGTTACGGGGTAGATAATCCAGCAAGTTCAACTGGTAGAGAAGGCCCAAATGTCCTTGGCCTAGGAGTCGCCCCTATCCGCAATTGACCCCCGCTTGTGCCCTTTCCCGCTCCAATCGACCCACAGGATCGACTGCTTCATGGCCTCACACCACCCGTTTCGACCCGGCCCGGAGCAGGTGTCGCATCGGAGATGATCGGGCGCTGCGTCGTGCAGGAGCAGAAGCAGCGTGCAATGCGCCTCATGACCACTCCCAGCGCCAGCTTGATGCAGACCGCGCCGGCCATCGCCTGCCGGGGGCCTTCGTCCGGCACGGACAGCTCTTGGTCTTGCAGCCGAGCCGGTCGTGGTCGAACCCCGCGCTCCGGTCGCGGTGACGACCGACAGGACGCGGGCGGGTGATCAGGGCGCCCTTGCAGTAGCGGCACCGGCGGTTTTTGCGGCGCTCCGGCAACCGCGCCTTGCCGATGCTGGCGAACCGCTGCCACAAGTTGCCCCGGGGCGCATCGTCGACACGCACGCAGCGGCGGGCCGGTCGACCCTGGCCACCATCGGCAGGCGTCAGTGTGATCCCGCGCATCAGCTTCGGGATGTCCTTGCCGGCCCGCCGCTGCGATCGGGGTCGCAGCCATCTCTCCCCTAGCCCGCGTGGCAGGAGCCCTGCACGCGGATCACCGATCCGCTTCGGTCTCTCGTCGCCCGAACACATCTGCACAATCCGGACATCAGATCCGGACCGGGTGGTCGCTGTCGCGATCCGCCGGGGCCGGTGTCAG
>JBCCET010000124.1:0-5647 GCA_039030095.1 Pseudomonadota bacterium
ACCGGATCAAACGGGCGATCCTCTGGCCCGCGATCCGGCACCGGGTCATCTATTGGCATACGCAGGATATTCGGACCGGGGCCCACTTGATCTGCCACCGGCAAACGCGCGCTGTTGTGGTCGATGATGTAAAGGTTCTCAGCCCCGAACGCCTTTGCGTAATAGTCCACCCAGATTTTCAAGAACACGTCTTCATCACGCACCATAGTCAGCGCGGCATAGCGACGAGGTGGATCAAGCTTTGCTGACATAACGATCCGGGTATTGAAAACGGTTGGTGAACAGCATTTCTTTGTGCGCTTCCGTCACAAAACGCTCCACTTGCACGAGGCGCTTCTGATTGCCCTCCACCCGCGTGTAGTTTTTGCCGTCAAAAATCTGTTCCCGGTAACGGGGGAACAACTCTTCCAGCAAGTCGGTGTGGGGCATGTCGTCGGGCTGCGGTTCAATATTGGCAAACCGCTGGATCTGCATGCGCGCCTTGGGGAGGTGGTCTTTCCAACGGGACCGCAGTCCGCCCCGACCCTCGGCAAAAGCCTGCAACCTCTGACGACGGCGGCGCATCAACTGGTCCAGATCCATGTGGTGCATGTGGATCAGCACCAGGTTCGGGTCCAGATGAAAGCCATCGCGCGCGCCGTGGCCACCGATCTTTCGCCCGGGTTCGCCCACCACCCACGGCTTGCAGAACAAGAACCGATAGCGGAAATAGCGCCGCTGTTGGAAAATGCCTTTGCCGGGGTCAAATTTGGGCTCGCGGATCGGGTCGTGGAACACCTCCGTACCCATGCCAGCCCGCAGGCCAATGTCCGACAAGCTGTCCAGATAGTCCTTCAGGGACGCGTCTGTGTTGGTGACAAAAATCTCATCCGCGTCGTTGAAAATAACTGCATCGTAATACTGCAGCAACGCGGTGATCTGATCGGACACAAAGCGAAAACGTGCTGTGTCAAATGACCTGTTTTCCCCGGTCGGGTCGATAATCGGATTGGTCATCGGCAGACGCAGAACTGTGGGTCCATCCCCCACGACTTTTCGCGGCGGGGTCTCCTGACTGTTGTGGTCGATGATAAACAGGTTTTCGGCGCCAAACTGGCCCGCGTAATAGTTGAACCATATGCGCAGGAAGAAGTCCTCGTCCCGCACCATGGTCATTGCCGCGTAGCGCCGTTTTCGTCCTGTCATTGGCCCTGCCCGGCCTCATTTGTTAGCTCGGCGCAGGATAGCCCGGTTGCGCTTGATCTCAAACCCTTGAGATCGCGTCGGGCTAACAGAAGATGAACCTGTGGCTCACCCGCGTTGTAGCGCCCCGCTCGGGTCATAGAGCGCAGGCTGAACAACCTTCGCCGGGTATGGCTCCCCTATCACTTCAACCACAAGTGCTGCGCCGTCTTCCACACAATCGGGATCAACGAAGGCCATAGCGATGTTTTTACCAACCCGGTGCCCCCAATCAGCAGAAGTCACGGTCCCCACAACCTTGCCCCCTTGCAGCACGCTGTCGCCCGGATGGGCCGGCGCGTGGTCGCAATCAATCGTGAGCGTCACAAAACTCCGCCTCGGCGCGTTTCTCGCGGCAAGCGCGGCTTTGCCCACGTATTCATGCGTGGAAGAGACAAATCGCCCAAGCGCGCTCTCATTGGGGTCAAACTCGGTGATCAGATCTGCCTTCCAATGGCGATAACCCTTTTCCAACCGCATCGATTCCACGGCCCGGCTCCCGAAGAGCTTCATGTCGAAAGCTTCACCTGCGGCGCGAAGCGTTTGCCAGGCGTTGATCAACCCGTCGTTCGGCACATGGATTTCATAGGCAAGCTCCCCCGAAAAGCTGACCCCCATGACAACCGCAGCGGTGTGCCCGATATGGGCCTCACGCACAGAAAGCCACGGGAACGCCTCTTTGGACCAGTCGCCGCGCGCTGCTGCGGACAGGACTTTGCGCGCGTTCGGCCCAGCCAACACCAATATTGTCCAGGCTGTCGTCAACGGGGTGACCGTCACGTCCTCCCCTTCGTCAATGTGGTTGTTCAGCCAGTCCAAATCGTGCATCTCTGACGCGGCAGCGGATCCGTACCAAATGCGACCATTCGGCAAATTGGCGATAGTTGCCTCACCTTTCACGTCACCTTTGTGGTTCAACAGATAACCCAGTCCGACGCGGCCGGGTGTCTCTCTCATCTTCGTACAAAACACCCGATTGATAAGCGCCCGCGCATCTGCGCCGCCGATCTCATACCGGTTAAAGCCGTTTACC
The DNA here is from genome assembly GCA_039030095.1 of Pseudomonadota bacterium. GTDB lineage: Bacteria > Pseudomonadota > Alphaproteobacteria > Rhodobacterales > Rhodobacteraceae > Amylibacter. The sequence goes on from JBCCET010000124.1 coordinate 2,255, forward strand.
TCTGTTAAGCCGACATTTGACTGCACGTTGACCACTTCCGCCGCAATAACGTCGAAGGCCTCGTTATATCGGAAGCTGTGCGTTTCCGAGAAGTCTTCGGTCGGGCGCATATAGTCCAGCCGTTCCCAACCGTTGATCACCGTGAATTCCGCCCCTTCGGCTTTCAGCAGCGGATAAAGCGGCGTTGTCCTGGCCGGGCGGCCTGCAGGACGATGTTCATGGGGGAAGTGAAAGCGGAATTCGTTTTGGTAGTCCTCGATGGCTTTTAACGAGGTCAGCTCCACCGATGCGTGGGGGCCAAAGCGGCGTGGATCCAGGCACCAGGTGTCGTATTGCGCCTCACCGTGCACGATTTGTTGCGCCAACAACCAACCATGGCCGCCGCCTTCGCCAACGCCTGCGCGCAAGCCAATGATGCAATACGCGTTGCGTTTGCCAGGGATTGGGCCAACAAGCGGCGCGCCGTCTATCGTGTAAGTGATCGGGCCATTCACCACGCGTTTGATGCCGACGTCGCTGATGGCTGGCATCCGGGCAAAGGCGCCTTCAAGCACATCAATGATCCGTTCCAGATCGTCAGGGCAAAGATCATTTGCGAAGTTGGGGTCAATCCCGTCCATACCCCAGGTGCGGCAGTCCTGTTCGTAAAACCCGATCAGCAACCCATCGCGTTCTTGCCGGCAATAATAGTCAGAAATCGGACACCGCAAGAGCGGCATTCTATGCCCCGCCTCCACAATGCCCGGGATCGTCTCAGTGATGAAATACTGATGTTCCATAGAGGCCACCGGATGCGAAACACCCATCATCGCACCAACCTCGTTAACCCGGTAACCCCCCGCATTAACAACAATATCCGCGTCAATATCACCTTTGGTGGTGTGCACGGTCCAGGTGTCATCGGCGTGCTGGGTCAGGCCGGTCACGCCTGTGTGGCGGTAAACTTCCGCCCCGGCGCGCCGGGCATGGAATGCCAGCGCCTGACAAAGCTGCGCTGGGTCGATATCGCCGTCGTGGGGGTCCCAAAGCCCCCCTACCAGGTTGTCGGTGCTGATCAGCGGGTGTCTGCGCGCGCATTCATCGGCGTCGATGACTTCGAAGTCCACCCCCATGCCACGCGCCATGGACGCGAAGTGACGGTAGCCATCCATTTGCGCCTCGGTATTGGCGAGCCGGATGCCGCCGTCGCCGTAGTGATAGCCAACAGGGTAGTCAGGGTCATCAGCCAGTTGCCGGTAGAGGGCAATCGAATGGGATTTCAGCCCGACCATAGTTTGGTTCATGCCGAAATTGGTGACTTGAGCCGCCGAATGCCATGTGGTGCCAGATGTCAGTTCATCCCGTTCGATCAGGACAACGTCGGTCCAGCCTTCTTGCGTCAGATGATAGAGCGTTGAGCATCCCGCGATGCCGCCGCCGATGATCGCTACTTTGGTTCGGGATTTCATGGACGCCCCCTTTGTCAGATGCCCGGATTAGCGCGGTTGGGTGTTGTGCGGTCAAGGGGATGCGCGACCTTCGGGGCTGCCATGCGACCGTTTTCGATTTTTCCAAAGGTTAGCGGCTGCTTAACGCTGACGCGTCTTGCACGACGCGTCGTCCAAGACGCGTCATATGGGCAAGGTTGGTGTCGTGCAGCCTATTGATATCATTATCAATTCGATTCCGCACTTTCCGTGAAAATTGATCCGTGGCAAAAGGCACAAAGCGCCATGAAAGGATCCTGCCATGCCCCATCTGACAGTCGTCGAACACCCCCTGGTGCAGCACAAACTGTCGCTGATGCGCCGGACCACAACGCCGTCCAATCAGTTCCGCCAACTGCTACGCGAAATCAGCCACCTGCTGGCCTATGAGGTCACCCGCGACCTCCCTGTCACGTCAGAGCAGGTGACAACCCCGCTCACGGACATGGACGCGCCAATGCTTGCCGGTAAAAAACTGGCACTGGTATCCATCTTGCGCGCAGGCAACGGGCTTTTGGAAGGCGTGCTCGACCTCATCCCCTCCGCCCGCGTGGGCTTTGTGGGGTTATACCGGGATGAAGCAACGCTGAAGCCCGTGCAGTACTACTTCAAAGTTCCCGATGACTTGCCAAACCGCCGGGTTATCGCGGTCGACCCAATGCTGGCCACGGGCAATTCCAGTGTTGCTGCGATCGATTTGTTGAAAGACGCAGGTGCAAAAGACATCAAATTCCTCTGCCTTTTAGCCGCTCCCGAAGGGGTCGCCCGGATGAAAGAAGCCCACCCGGATGTGGAGATCGTGACCGCCGCGCTCGACAGTCACCTCAATGAACTTGGGTACATCGTGCCGGGGCTGGGTGACGCAGGCGACCGGATGTTCGGCACAAAATAGACCAAATTTATCGGAGAAATTGTTTCCAATTCGTCACTATTACCCCCGGTTGCAGGGGGTATCGTTCCGCATTTGGGCCACAATCAACGCTTAGCTTGACGGTCGAACGATAAAAATAATCGGGCCTGACTATGCTAAACTTCATCATGCGCTCTTTCGCGCTTTCCTTTTCGATCTTCATCCGCGCAGTGCCCATGTGGGCGTTCCTAGGGGCGTTGCTTTACGTCGGGTTGATGATGCTTTGGGACCACCCGATTGTTTTCATCTTGTTGCTGTTATTGGGCATGGGAACAACCACGTTCTTCATGATGTTCTCGCAAATCCGGTCCGGGCTCAGTGTGCTGGGCGAAACAACACCACCAGATATCGGAAAACTGCTGAAAAAATCCGTGCGGTTCTGCTTTTTCGTGGGGCTCTGGTCTACGCTTGTGACGCTTTTGTCTGTGGCAGGGTTTTTCACGTTGGGCTATCTCGGTCTCTTCGATTGGGATCGCATGTTTGAATTGGCATTGGCTGGCACGCCAGAGGCGCAGTCAGAACTGGAATCCGTGTTTTCCGGTGCCGGAGTTTACGCATACTACGTGATTTCCAGCACGCTCACGCAAATCGCCTACTGCGCCATCGCGGTTCCAATGGCAGCCAACGCCGCCTCCTGTTCAGCGAAAGCGCGCGACTATGAAATTTTCTGGGGCTTCGGCGCCTATGCGTTCCGCATGTTCCTTTTGAACCTGATCGCAGGAACGATCCTCACCGTCGGCCTGATCCTTTATTTTGTGCTTGGCATCACAATGGCGGCCTCCACCTTTTCCGGATTAGATGAGGCGTCAATCCTGGAAGCTTTCCAGCAGGCACCGGGCTGGCGCGAAATGCTCACCCTGGGTGCGCTCATCGCACTCCCAGTTCTTGCACTGATCTGGTGGGGCGCGCTCTGGTGCGCAGGCGCAACCATTGCCTTCGTGGACCGCCGCAACGTTAGCGAAGCAAAGTTCCAGCAAGAACTGGAATGCATCTACGAAGAACCCATGGCCAGAGAGG
>JBCCET010000125.1:0-5509 GCA_039030095.1 Pseudomonadota bacterium
CCAATCTACAAAATGTAGTGGACCAAGGTTTCCGCACCAATTTATGTCGTTGATTGAACTACATTTTCGCGCCGCGCGTTGACGCTTACGCAAGTTATAGATAACGCTTGAAAGCAAATAGGGCGGTCTACGCCCCAAAAACCAGTACGCGAACCAGCGCCAAAACAGGGAATTGAACGAGTGACCTATCTGAAAAATCGCCCCGCACACGCCCGCATTCTGCCAGCCCTACTTTTATCAACCGCGCTTTTGTCGGCAGCACCGCTCGCCGCTCAGACCGTATCGACAGATGCTACCGAACTGGTGCCCGTGGCGGGTCTGCAGGCATCTTGGGACACACACCAAACAGCCCTCAGCACTGCCCGCGATGAGCTGAAAAAACAATTGGCGATCCAATCGAAGGTCGAGGCAGACATTTCGACCCAAAAGAGCAAGATCGAAGACGGTAAAAAGGCGCTTAATGCGGCCGTCCTGAAAGTGGCAGAGGCCAAGGCGCGGTTAGCAAAAGTTGACGTGGAAACCGACGATGTTGCAGGCGCACAGCTTGCCGAAATTCGCGATACAGCGCAGCAACAACTGGACGACATCATCGTAGACAGCGCCACCGCCAGCGACGAAATTGCCGTCCTCAAGGAAGAGTTGAGCCGCGCCGTAGCCACTGTGACCGAAATGAAGAAGGCAGTGTCGGCTGCCAAAGCCGCCGCCAGCGCCGCCAATCTGGTGGTTGAGGCCGTGAAAAGTGCGCAGCTGACCATTGCAAAAAACGAAGCGGATTCCGGTGAGGAGCCAAGCGGGATCGAAGGGGAGTTTTTTGCAGAAGCTCAACAACAGGCCGAAGCAACGCAAAAATCCGCAGAGGTCGCGCAAAAAGCCCTGAACCTGACAATGGAGCGTGAAAAGATCATCGCGTCCAACCTGCGCAAGACCGAAGCCAGGCTTTCGGAACTTCAAAAATCCGAAGGTGGCGCGATCAAAGCGTTTACGACCGCAGACCAGGCTTTGCGCGCGCATCAGAAAAAGCGTCAGGCCGCAGAAGACAAACGGCTGGCAGAAGTCGAAAAGATACGGGCTGAACTGGCATCAGCGGAAACTGAGATGAGCGCCCGCACCGATGAGTTGGAAGCCGATACATTGGCCCGTCAGGAAATGGCGGCAATTGTTGCGGCCACTCAAGATCGGACGTCCGATCTGGAACAGGCTGTTGTCAGCGCCGAACAAGCTTTCTCATCGGTTAACAAGGACCTGCGCGCCGCCCAAAAAACCCGCGACATGCAAGAGGCGGCGATCCTGGCCGACCTGAATGCGGACCTGAAAGCCCGCCTGCGCGCAACCGGGCTGCAAGCTCGTGCCGACGACCGCGTGGCCATCCCGGCAGACGCGATTTTCAAAGCGCGTTCAGCAAAACTGTCTGGCAACGATGCGGTTGATCTTGGCGCGGTGCTGGCAGCCGCGAAAGAGCTGTCGGGCGACGTGCCTGACGGGGTCGACTGGGTCCTACGGGTCGACAGCCATTCCCCCGGCGGATCCGATGAAAGCTGGCTTTTGAGCCAGGCCCGCGCGTTGTCACTGGCCCAGCAAGTGGTGAAAGACGCGGGTCTTCCGCTAACCCGGGTGTCCGCCAACGGCTTTGCCGGGGCCGACGGGGACGCTTACGTGGAACTGGTCCTGACCGCGCGATAGGCTCGCTGACATGTGATTGGGTGTCTTCACATTCTTGTGCGATGCTTGCCCGCGAACAAGGAGGGCACTCATGAAAAAGCAACGCAAACAGCCAAAGGCCAAAGCGTCTTCGAAAAAAACCGCGACGCAAACGGCTGATATACCGGACCGTCGCCGCTTTCTACGTTTGGCGCGTAACGCGGCAATTGCGGTTCCGGTTGTGGGTGTGGCTGGCTTTTTCTCTGTTCGGTCGGTTCAAGCCACCATTTGCGAGGCTGACCTGACCAAGATCGGCCAAGGCAAACCCGCCATTGTGCAGATCCACGATCCCGGCTGTCAGCTGTGCCGCACGTTGCAAAAACAGACACGCCGTGCCTTGCGAGCCTATGAAGACCACAGTTTCACGTTCCTTGTGGCCAACATAACAACTGCTGAAGGCGGCGAACTGGCGGCGCGCTACGGGGTGCCGCACGTGACGCTTCTGTTGTTCGACGGCGACGGCAAAATGGTACAGGTGGTGCGTGGCCCAACCGACAGCGGGACGCTGGAAGCCGAATTGAAGGCACATATGCGTGCCCACGGCGCCTAACGCGCTTCGCCGCCAATACCTTTGATTTCAACTTTCTTCGGGGTCGAGCCGGATAGCCCCCTGGCTCGCGTTGCCCACGTTCGCCGCATAGACCCGCAACGCCCGGCTGATCCGCCGTTTGCGCGGTTTTGTCGGCTTCCAGGGGTTTTCGCGCGCTTCCATCTCTGCCCGGCGGTCCGCCAATTCTTCGTCTGTCAAGCGCACGTTGATGGTCCGGTTGGGGATGTCGATGTCGATCATATCGCCTTCGCGGATAAGGCCGATATTGCCGCCCTCGCCCGCTTCCGGGCTCACGTGGCCGATGGATAACCCACTGGTTCCGCCCGAAAAACGCCCGTCGGTGATCAGCGCACAGGCCGCACCCAGCCGCATGGATTTCAGATAGCTGGTCGGGTAAAGCATCTCTTGCATCCCCGGCCCGCCACGCGGACCTTCGTGCGTGATAATCACAACGTCACCTGCCGCAACCTCTTTGCCGAGGATACGGTTCACGGCCTCTTCCTGGCTTTCGCAAACGATTGCCGGACCGGAGAACTTCAGAATTTTGTCGTCAACACCCGCCGTTTTCACGACGCAGCCTTCTTGGGCAATATTGCCAAACAGCACGGCCAGACCGCCATCTTGCGAAAACGCATGTTCTGCAGATCGGATCACACCCTTTTCGCGGTCGGTATCCAGTTCCTTGTACCGTCGGTTCTGGCTAAAGGCCTGGGTTGTGCGAACGCCGCCGGGGGCTGCCAGGAACAGCTCATGTACGGCCGGATCGTTGGTTTGTGTCACGTCCCATTGGCGGATCGCATCTGCCATGGTGTCACTGTGAACGGTTCCCACGGACGTATCCAGCAGGCCAGCCCGGTCCAGTTCCCCCAGCAGCCCGAAAATTCCGCCGGCCCGATGGATGTCTTCCATATGAACGTTCTGGATCGCAGGGGCGACTTTGCACAGGCAAGGCGTGGATCGGGACAGCCGGTCAATATCTTCAATGGTGAAATCGACCTCACCTTCCTGGGCGATGGCGAGCAGGTGCAGGATCGTGTTGGTGGATCCGCCCATCGCGATGTCAAGCCGCATGGCATTCTCAAAAGCGGCTTTGGTGGCAATCCCGCGGGACGAGTACTGCGTTTTGCCATCTTCGTAGTAGCCGCGCGTCAGTTCCACGATGCGACGCCCGGCTTTGCGGAACAGTTGTTCGCGATCAGCGTGGGTGGCAAGCGTAGACCCGTTGCCCGGCTGGGCCAGGCCCAGCGCCTCGGCCAAACAGTTCATCGAGTTGGCCGTGAACATGCCGGAACAGGACCCACAGGTCGGGCACGCATTTTCCTCAAAGGCTTTGACTTCCGCGTCTGTACGCTCAGGGTTGGCGGCCTCAACCATGGCATCCACCAGGTCAACCGCGCGCAATTCGCCATCCACATCAACTTTGCCCGCTTCCATCGGCCCGCCTGACACGAAGATGCTGGGAATATCTAATCGCAGGGACGCCATCAGCATGCCTGGCGTAATCTTGTCGCAGTTGGAAATGCACACCATCGCGTCCGCGCAATGGGCGTTGATCATGTATTCTGCCGCATCCGCGATAACCTCCCGCGATGGCAGGGAATAGAGCATGCCATCGTGGCCCATCGCGATGCCGTCATCCACGGCGATGGTATTGAATTCTTTGGCCACACCGCCCGCGTTCTCAATCTCGCGCGCAACCAACTGGCCCAGGTCTTTCAGGTGCACGTGGCCCGGCACAAATTGGGTGAAACTGTTGACCACCGCGATGATCGGTTTGCCAAAATCTGCGTCGGTCATGCCGGTTGCACGCCAAAGGCCGCGCGCACCGGCCATGTTTCTGCCGTGTGTCGTTGTGCGGGAGCGGTACGGAATCATGGCTAAGCCTCTTTGGCGTTCACTGGTTTGGCGGCGCTTTTGCCTGAATTTTCAGGGAACTTCCACCAGATTTGCACTTTTCTAACCAGCCGAAACCTAGCTTGTCACACGCGAACATCAAAGGTCGTTAACCCACCTGTCGGCCATCTTTCGAGCGGCGCACCCCCGCACGCAGCTGAAATCCGAGCTTTAAGGTCAGACGCCCGCTGGAGCGCAGCGACTGATAGGCGTGCGGCGCAGCCGCTCCGCTTAGCTCGGGGTCCAGAGTTCGGCCACGTCGCCCAGATAGCCAGACCAGGCAAACCAATAGGCCACATGCCCTGCAACTCGGGGCAGCGATGTGCCGTCCGGGCCAGTCAGTGCATCTTCGGATACGGTCCAGGCCCCGTCCGCCACCGGTCCGTTGTCCCAGGAAAACTCCCGATCGCCGCGCTCATAGGCCCGCACCGTGCGACCGGCCTCATCCCCGATCAACACAACCTTTGTCTGCCCGATCTGGTCATTGATAACCCTGCGATCTTTGAATGCGCTCAAAGGCCAGGCCTTGGCTGCGCCAAATTCCCGGATGCCAAAGACATAGTCTTTTTGCTTCAGCGCCGTTTCATCCACATCGGTGGGAAACATCAGGTTCGGAGAACCAAAGTAATCTTTGTAAACAACCCCGGACCCATAGTCGCGGCTATGCCCGGTTTCCAAAGACAGCACGCGCGTCTCAGGGTTCAAGGCCCGCCATTCAGCCCACGGAGTGATAACAACAGGTCGCTGGCCAAGCTTGATCCCACTTTGCGCCAGTTCACCGATCACCGGCTCGCCGGTGAACTGGTTCCAAAGCGTATTTGTCTCGCGGTCAAACATCAGCTTGTTGGACCGGTACAAAAAGCCGCTGGACCCAAACACAAACGGCTCCTCCCGGTCTTTCAACTGGGTCTCAAACAAAATTCCCGATCCACACAGCGTGCAATATGCAAGCGCCACCGGTACCCCGCCGATGACCTCATTGAACATCTCGTGCCAGCCCATGATGCGCAGCGGATACGCCCGCACATCGCCGTTGATCGACACACCAAAGACCAGATCATCGTCGCGCAAATAGCCTGCGTCGCCTGCGCGGATCAGTTCCGGGTTATCCAAGGACGGGATCCCGTCCTTGCGCACGCCGCCCCAGGTCACTTCTTCAAAGCGGATCCGCGCGGCCTCCGACGTCAAAGCGTCGAGTTTCAAGAAATCATCGAAATTTGGGTCAATCTGCAAATACATTTCGCGCTTAAGGCGGGCGTACCAATCCGGCGGCGTCAGGTCCGGCCGTGCTTCCTGCCACAGCATCCATTGGAACCAGCCGTTGCGGTCTTCACCCGAAAGCCGCTGCATTTCCGCATCAAACCAGGC
>JBCCET010000126.1:0-5496 GCA_039030095.1 Pseudomonadota bacterium
CAAACCGCTTGACCCCGCAAAGCTACGCAGCATCGGCATTGTTGCCATTGGCCGGGAATTTGAGGCGGACGTGGCTGTCGGCGGTGTGCGCCTTTACGCTTAAACGCCGCCAGCATGTTTTTAATACTGCCGAACGGGCTTCCCCGCGCCCATGCATTTGAGATAGAGGTGACCCGACACAATGTACCCAGGGGGCGGTATGAAGGCAGTAATCCTTGCAGGCGGGCTGGGAACACGTATCAGCGAAGAGTCTCATTTGCGCCCAAAACCGATGATCGAAATCGGCGGACGCCCGATCCTGTGGCACATCATAAAACTCTACGGCCACTGGGGCGTGAATGAATTCATCATCTGCTGCGGATACAAAGGCTATCTGATAAAGGAATATTTCGCCAACTACTTCCTGCATATGTCGGACGTCACTATCGACCTGGCTGACAACAGTCTTGAGGTCCACAACCGAGCAGCAGAACCTTGGAAAGTAACGCTGATCGACACAGGCGAATTTTCCCAAACCGGCGGTCGCATAAAACGGGTTGCACCCTACCTCGACGATACATTTTGCCTGACGTACGGCGACGGCGTGTCTGACGTGAACATCGCAGAGGTGATTGCCTTTCATAAATCCCAAGGTGTTGAGGCCACAATGACAGCGATCCAACCAGCCGGGCGTTTTGGGGCGCTGAAGATCGAACAGGATCGTGTCACTTCGTTTGTGGAAAAGCCCGTTGGTGACAACCGCTGGATCAACGGTGGTTTCATGGTTTGTGAGCCGTCGATTTTGGACCGTCTGTCCGGCGATGACACCGTTTTTGAAGGGGAACCCCTCGAAAGCCTGGCCAATGACAACCATTTGGCCGTTTGGCGTCATTCCGGATTCTGGATGGCAATGGACACTTTGCGCGACAAAAATCAGTTGGAAGACATGTGGGCCACGGGCAACGCGCCATGGAAGGTCTGGGAATCTATCCGGTGAGCACTTTCTGGGCTGGCAAGCGCGTTTTGGTGACCGGGCACACCGGCTTTAAAGGCTCCTGGCTGTCGACCTGGCTGCAAGAACTGGGGGCTCATGTCTATGGACTGGCACTGGCGCCAGTTACCGATCCTTCGCTTTTTGACGAACTTGGCCTGGCTGGCGTCATCGATCACAAAGTCGGTGACATTCGCGATGCAGAAACGGTGACGGACCGAGTAAAAAACGCCCGCCCGGACGTGGTTTTTCACCTGGCGGCGCAGCCGCTAGTTTTGGCGTCTTACGCCGAACCACTGGTCAACTGGGACGCCAACGTCATGGGCACAGCCCACGTGTTGGATGCCCTGCGCAAATTGCAAAAACCCTGTGCGGCGGTGATGATCACAACCGACAAAGTCTATGAAAATCCTGACAGCGGCGAGGCATTTGCTGAGAACGCAAGGCTCGGTGGGCATGACCCCTATGCCGCGTCCAAAGCAGCGTGTGAGATCCTGATTTCCAGCTACAGGGCATCGTTCTTTGGCGATCACCCGGTTCGCGTCACCTCAGCCCGGGCAGGCAACGTGATCGGCGGCGGGGACTGGGCAGAAAACCGTATTCTGCCCGATATCATCCGTGCCCTGGCCGCAGGCCAACCCATCCCCGTGCGCAACCCGACAGCAACCCGGCCGTGGCAACACGTGCTGGAACCGCTTTCAGGTTATCTGCGGCTGGCTGAGGCAGCCTACACCGGTGCGCCGCATGCACCTGCGTATAACTTTGGTCCTGACCCCGACGACACGCGTCCGGTACGTGACGTTGTTGAAACCGCGCTGCAAACCTGGCCCGGCTCGTGGGAAGATCGGTCCGACCCAAAAGCGCACAAGGAATCCAAAAATCTGAGCCTTTCCATTGATCTCGCCAAGCGCGACCTGGGCTATTCGCCGCGATGGGCCTTTGACGAAGGCGTCGCACGCACAGTGCGCTGGTACAAAGCTGTGACCGAAGGCGGCGATGCAGCCGCGATCATACGATCGCAGATCAGGGATTTTGGCGCGCCATGAAAATCCATCAACTTTCTATCGCCGGCGCGTTTGAGATCACGCTTGACCGGATCAGCGACACGCGCGGCTTTTTTGCGCGCTGCTATTGCGACGCAGAGTTTTCTGCCGCCGGTTTGAACACTGATTGGCCGCAGATGAATGTGTCGATGAACACTTCGTCGGGCACCTTGCGAGGCCTGCATTTCCAACGGGAACCTGCGGCCGAAATCAAAATTGTTCGATGTCTGCGGGGCCGCGCCACGGACGTTATCGTCGATCTGCGGGCAGATAGTCCGACATTTGGTCAACACTGCGCAGTCGAGCTGTCTGAAGATGCGCTAAACGCAGTCTACATTCCCAAAGGCCTTGCCCATGGGTTTCAGACAACTGCACCCGAAACCTTGCTGCAATACATGCATTCCACCACATACGCCCCTGGGCACGAAGGTGGAGTGAACCCATGTGACCCCGGCCTGGGCATCACTTGGCCGCTGCCGGTGGCTGAGATGTCAGATCGTGATCGCACCCTGCCAAAGCTAAAGGACGTCGCCCCTCTATGACACAGACTTGCCGCCACTGCGCCGCGCCGCTGACGCTCGATTTCGTAGACCTAGGCTTTGCTCCGCCGTCGAACGCCTATTTGAAACCAGAGGCTTTGAACCAGCCAGAAATGACCTTTCCGCTGCGCGTGAAGGTTTGTGAAAAGTGCTTTCTGGTTCAGACCGAAGACTTCGCCGAAGCGGATGCGCTTTTTGCGCCCGACTACGCCTATTTTTCGTCCACCTCGAAGGGCTTTCTGCGCCATGCAGAGGCATATTGCACCATGATCACGGATCGGCTGGGCCTGACAGCTGACAGCCACGTGATCGAAGTGGCGTCAAACGATGGCTACTTGCTGAAGAATTTCCTGGTGGCTGGCATTCCATGTCTGGGTGTTGAACCAACAAAAGACACCGCAGAGGCAGCAGAGGCCTTGGGTATCCCCGTGTTGCAAGAATTCTTCGGCGAAGAACTGGCATCGCAACTGCCAAAGTCTGATCTGATCCTTGGCAACAACGTCTATGCCCACGTGCCCGACATCAACAACTTCACTAGAGGCCTGCGTGCGGTTCTGAAACCACAGGGCGTCATCACGCTCGAATTCCCGCACCTGATGCGGCTGGTCGAATTCAATCAGTTCGACACCATCTATCATGAACACTTCTCATACCTGTCACTCTTGGCCATTGAGGCCATCATGACGGCCGCAGGCGCCCGCGTCTTTGATGTGGAGGAATTGCCAACCCACGGCGGCAGCCTGCGCATATTCGCCTGTCGCGATGATGCCGACTACCCAGAGACCAAGGCGCTGGTTGACCTACGCGCAGAAGAGATCGCGCGCGGAATGGACAAGCCCGCGTTCTACACGGCCTTCCAGAACGCTGCAGAGAAAGTCAAAGATGATTTCTTGCGGTTCCTTTTACAGGCCAAATCAGACGGAAAAACCGTGGCCGGGTACGGTGCGGCGGCCAAAGGTAATACGTTGATGAATTACGCAGGTGTGCGGCCCGACTTGATACCATTCGTTTGCGACGCAGCTGCTGCAAAACAGGGCCAGCTGATGCCCGGCAGCCATCTTCCCATCTTGCCCACCCGCGCATTAGATGAAGTACAGCTCGACTACCTGGTAATTTTCCCTTGGAACATCGCGGCTGAGGTCATGAGTCAAAACCAACACCTGGCCAACCAAGGCACCAAATTTGCGATGGCCGTGCCAGAGTTGAAGATTGTTTAAGTGCTTCGGCGCCCGGATTTGGTCCGGGGCTGCAAAGTGGCATGCTAAATGCAACCTAGTTATTAATCTCATAGACAATCGGAGCATTCAAAGCCGGTAGACTCTGATGGCCGCGAGTGCGATGGCTGATAGGAATACCTTTGGGCATCGGTCGTATCGGGTTGAGACGCGCCGCCAGTCCTTGAGCTTGCCAAACATGACCTCGTTGCGTTTGTGGCGCCGCCTATCGTACTTCACGGGTATTTTGCGCTGCTTTCGATCGGGGATAAATGCGCGTATCCTTTTGTCTTTCAACGCTTCTCGGTAGCAGTCAACGTCACATCCGCGGTCCCCGAGAAGTCATTCGACATCCGGCAATCTGCTTAACATGGCTCGTGTACCGATGTAATTGCTCACCTGTCCGGCGGTGACGAACAGGTCCAATGGACGTCTCTTGCTGTCGCAGAATGCATGTAGTTTCGTGATCATGCCGCCCATGGTTTGGCCAGTCAGGCGTTCGCGCCCCCATTTTTCATTCCTATGCTGGTCGCCGTGCGATGGGCCTTGAGATAGGTTGCGTCGATCATTACCGTTTTCTCCTCACCGTGATCGGCTGCGAGACCGGCCACCATTCGAGCGAAGATTCCCTTATCGCTCCATCGATTCCAACGGTTGTAGAGCGTCTTATGGCGCCCATACGCCTTCGGCGCATCGAGCCAGCGTAAACCATTTCGATTGATGAGGATAATCCCGTTCAAGACGCATCGGTCATCGACTCGCAGCTTGCCGCGGGATCTTGGGAAATAGGGCTTCAAGCGCGCCATCTGGACGTCGCTCAACCAGAAAAGAACAGACATGTTCACCGCTCGTTTTCGCCGCGGTGAACCACGCGGCCAGGCGGAAATCAACGGGTCCTGACCCTAGTCCACAACGTTTGGTTTGGAGGGTTTTCGTTAAGCCTAACGGCAAGAACTTATTAGGTAGATGGTCCAGAGTGAAAGTGCGTATGTGGCAGTTTACTATTAGCGATTTTTTCGGATGTTGAAGGCACGAGCTTTGTCCAAAATGTGATTCAGCAATGAAAGTCAAAATCTAAACTAGATCTTGCGGTGAGTTGTTGGTGCGGGTCGAGCCAGAATATCATGAAAGAGCCGAATAAGGTTTCATCCGCAAACCTGATGAAGTCAAGTTTTACGAGCCGCTACCTTTAGCCTCCCCGCAACACCCGCCTTAATTTCAGCCATAGGTCCAGCGTGGACGTCCCGACGCCTAGATCATCAGCCGCCAGCTTACGCGTGAGCCCACTCGTCAGCTCGATCCGCAATGCATCTTGGAGGATTTCGTCCGTCCGTTTCGCTTTAATATTTAGTCTTCTTTGTTGCGCCAAAGGCTAACAAAGGAGAGGCATCAAACCGCGAAAAGTCCAAACAGACTTCAACTACTTCGAGGTCATCGGCTGTGGTCGGTTCTACATGACCACGATCCTCGATGATTACAGACGCAACATCATCACCTAGAAGCTCCGCACGACGATGAAGGCCGAGGGCGTGACCGATACACTGTACCTCACTCTGCGAGCATCAAATTGTGATCAGCCGACAGTTCTGCTGACCTGCCCCCCGAAACTTCCCTCGTTCTGATGTAGAGTTTGCTCAACCTTTTGAAGGAGCAAACGAATGCGAAAGAGCCGTTTCACGGAAGCCCAGATTATTGGGATGATCAAGGAACAGGAAGCTGGGATGCCCACC
>JBCCET010000127.1:0-5317 GCA_039030095.1 Pseudomonadota bacterium
GATTGGCAACCGACCGCGTCACATATCGCGTGGGATCCGCGTGCAGTTGGTCCAGCAACCGGTCCCGCAAGCCTTCGTCGACTTTGACGCGCGGGGCCCATGGCAGGCGCGGGCGGGTGCCTTCGCTTGCCAAGCGGCGCACATGGTAGTTTGTATCCTGCGCCCAGACCTCCAGCGTTTTACCCGTCTCCTCTGGCCAATCACGCAAGAAAAAGCGAATGGCGAATTCCATGGAAAACCGTTGGGTTATCTGGTGAAGCGCCGTCAGTGCGCGTGAAACGTTCGCCTCATCCAACCCATGGGTCGCCACATAGTCACCAAGGGGGGCGAGGATGAAATCACCAAAATCGTCGTCCGTCTTTGTGGGATCAAGCGCGGGCGGGAGTGCTGCTTCTATCGCATCTGCGGCAGCGGGAAAATCCTGCGGCAAGTGTCGCGCCAGCACCTCCGCGATCCAGGCCACACGCTGCTTCAGCTCCAGATCCAGCATCCGCTCCATTACCTCCGCCTTGAAGGCGGCCGGATCGAGCGACGCGCGAAACTGATTTGCCAGCCATTCAACGGTCTGTGCGTTGAACAGCTGATCTTTCAGGGAAAAGTTGCTTTCTGCCATGGGGGGATCCTATCAGGCGCTGCTGACAAAAAGCGGCTATAGCGTACTGTTCACCCCACCCCCGTCGAGCAGAATGTTCTGCCCTACAATGAACCCTGCGTGCATCGAGCACAGAAACGCGCATGCGGCGCCGAATTCCTCTTTCGTCCCGTAGCGGCGGGCGGGGATCGTGGCATAGCGTTGCTGGCGCGCTTCCTCCACGGTTATGCCCTGCTGGCTGGCAACACCGCCGTCGAGCCCATCGGCCCGATCCGTGGCGTGGATACCCGGAAGCAGGTTGTTGATCGTCACACCGCTGGGGGCAACCTGGCGCGAGGTTCCCGCCACATACCCGGTCAGCCCGGCGCGGGCGGAGTTGGACAGCCCCAAAACCGGGATGGGCGATTTCACCGACTGTGAGGTGATATTGACCACCCTGCCCCAGCCGCGATCCATCATGCCTGGCAAACAGGCTTTCATCAGGGAAATGGGCGTCAGCATATTTGCGTCGAGCGCTTTGATGAAATCGTCCCTATCCCAGTCCGACCACATGCCGGGCGGCGGGCCGCCTGCGTTGTTGACCAAGATATCCGGCGCGCCTGCCGCCTCTACAACGGCCGCCTGCACATCTTCCGTTGTAATGTCCCCAGCAACAGCGGTGACACTCACACCTTTTGCCCGAAACGCGTCGGCCGCCGCCTGCAGCGGACCATCAGAACGCGCGTTGATCACCAGATCGACACCTGCATCGGCCAAGGCTTGCGCGCAGCCATACCCCAAGCCCTTTGACGCCGCACATACGATTGCGCGCTTTCCTTTGATACCCAGTTCCATTTCGATTCTCCTGATCCTAGTTTGCGCAGATGCTGACGGATCGCAGAACAAAGGGAAAGGTCATCCGAAGGATGGCAACGTTGACAGGGCCGCGCTGGACCCGCAGGGTGGCACAACAAAGAACCGGAGCTCGCCATGCCTGACGGACAACCACTCGTCTCATTCGAAAACCTGCGGGTGGAATTTAACACAAACGCAGGGGTTGTGGTCGGCGTCGAAGACGTCAGCTTTCATATCCATGCGGGTGAAACCGTGGCTGTCGTAGGGGAAAGTGGATCGGGCAAATCGGTATCTTCCCTGTCGCTGATGCGCCTTGTGGAATTTGGCGGCGGGCAGATCGCCGGTGGGCAGCTGAACTTTGTCGATGCCGACGGTCAAACCATGGATCTGCGAGAGGCTGATGACAGCTTGATGCGCACGATCCGGGGAAACCAGATCGGCATGATCTTTCAGGAACCGATGACGTCCCTGAACCCGGTTTTCACTGTGGGTCGGCAGCTAACCGAAGGTTTGCGCGTACACAAAGGCATGTCAGCGCAAGAAGCACGTGATGGCGCGCTTGAGCTTTTGCGCCGCGTGCGGATACCAGAACCCGAGCGGCGTCTGAAACAGTACCCGCATGAACTGTCGGGAGGCATGCGCCAACGGGTTATGATCGCCATGGCCCTGGCCTGCGAGCCGCGCCTGCTGATCGCGGACGAACCAACAACCGCGCTTGATGTGACCATCCAGGCAGAGATCCTGAGCTTGATCAACCGCCTGAAAAAGGAAACCGGGACGGCTGTCCTATTTATCACCCACGACATGGCCGTGGTCGCCCAAATGGCTGACCGCGTCGTGGTGATGTATCGCGGCAATCTGGTGGAAGAGGGCTCGGTCACTGAGATTTTTGAGAACCCGCAGCAGGACTATACCAAAGCCTTGCTAGCTGCTGTGCCAAAGCTGGGTGAGATGCGCGGCAAAACCCTACCAGAACCGATGGCGATCCTGGGCGAAGAAAACCCGGTGGAGGTCAAGCCCCTGGTGCCGGGCGACGAGGTGGTTCTGGAGGTTAAAAACCTGATTACCAGATATCCCGTGAAAGGCGGTTTCTTCCGCCGCACGGTGGCCAATGTTCATGCGGTGGAAGACGTGTCATTCACGCTGCGTAAAGGCGAGACACTTTCGCTGGTGGGTGAATCTGGTTGCGGCAAATCCTCCGCCGGGCGATCTGTTTTGCGATTGGAAGAGCCGGAGTCCGGCCAAGTGCTGATTGGCGGCACCAATATTCTAGAGATGTCACAGTCGGACCTGCATCAGGCACGCCGCGACATGCAGATGATCTTTCAGGACCCGTTTGCCAGCCTGAACCCCACCCGCAAAGTGGTGGATCAGGTGGTTGAACCTCTGGTGAACTACGGCATCGGCAATGCCGCAGAACGCCGTGAACGGGCCCGTATGTTGTTTGAGCGGTGCCACCTGCCCGACAGCTTTCTGGATCGCTACCCGCATGAGTTTTCCGGTGGTCAACGGCAACGCGTGGCCATCGCCCGAGCGCTTGCCCTTAACCCAAAACTGATCGTGGCGGATGAGGCTGTCAGTGCGCTCGACGTGTCCGTTCAGGCCCAGGTGCTGAACCTGATGATGGAACTGCAGGCTGAACTGGGCCTCAGCTACCTGTTTATCAGCCACGATATGGCCGTTGTGGAACGCGTGTCCCACCAGGTCGCCGTTATGTATCTTGGCCGTATCGTGGAAATTGGCCCGCGCCCGGCGATCTTTGAAGATCCGCAGCACGACTATACCAAAACGCTACTATCTGCGGTGCCACGCCCGGACCCTCGCGACCGACAAGTGGACCGCGAGATGAACTTCAAACCGATTCCGTCGCCAATTTTTCAGGTCGGTCACGCACCCGGACCATCCGTCTATGACGAGGTCTCGCCAGGCCACTTTGTACTGCAGTCTTGAGGTTGGTTGACAGTGTCGCTCGGGGCACCAGCTTACTTTACTCCGGCTACGAAAAACTCATAACCGGCGCCCCTGCCCCTACAAACGTAAGCGACAGGCGCACGAAACGCTCCAATGCCGACTGCTGCAATTGGGTTTTCGTGAATTGAACGGAAAGATTCGCGAATTGATTGCCACAACCTATGATTGCATTGCCAGATTGCGCAATATTTGGGCAAGAATCTCATACAGGCGAAGCAGGGCAAAGTTGCCGTTAGGTAAGCCAGATGGTCACGGTTGAGAAATAGTATTTGCTTACATAAATACTCAAACAAGAAGCTTGTCGTGAGCCGGACACTGACGAATAGCACTGAGAATATACAGGCGCCGTTTCGACGCAGATTTATTGCAAACCTGCGCGCGCGGCTGACAGACCCAGCGGCCATCGGGCTGTCGGTCGCTATGTCTTTGGGCCTGGCGATCATGGGTCCCTTCAACACATTTGACGCCGACCCGTTCTGGGACCGGTTGCTTTTTTGGGGCGTGGTCGTGGTCTTTGCGGCCATCCACGCCAACACCAGCGCCGCATTCGTCGACACGATCATCCCCGAACGGTGCTATCTGGTGCGATCGTTCGGTGCCTCTGCCTTATTTGTACCGATCTATTTCCTGGCGCTTCGGTACTGGATAGCGCTGACTTACCCAAATGCTGAAACTCCTAGCAACGTGTATTTGTTCAGCGTGGTCGTGCTGGTAACGGCGGCGATCTTCTTTTTCATCAACGTGATTGATCGGGGTGTATCCCGGCGCGTTGCCTCCGCAACCGTTTTGCCCCCGCCCCTGCCGCCGCAGCCCGCCAAGAGCCCCGTGGACGCGAGCGTGCCTAAACTCTTGCGACGTGTCGGACCCGGCGCCGGCAAGCAGTTGATCCGTATGGCGATGGCCGATCACTATGTGGAGCTATTCTCGGAGACCGGCAAACACCTTCTGCACATGCGTTTTACTGATGCAGTGGCAGAACTGCCTGACAACCTCGGCGGGCAAGTGCACCGGTCCCATTGGGTGGCCTGGGATCAGATTGCTGGCGCCAACCGGGACGGCCAAAAACGCTGGTTTGTTTTAAAAGACGGAACCCAGGTGCCTATCGCCCGGTCCCGAGTGGCAGAACTGAAATATCGCGGCGTTCTACCCTGACGAGGTCTCCAGTGCCGACCTGGCATCTGCCAGTTCCCGAAGCGGATCTGCCCTTTTGTGTACGCGCCGAACCTCATGCAACATGTCACGCATCAGGGTTTCATCTTCGTCCGGCAAACCTGCCGCTCGCATACGATCAAATCGGTGGACAAAAAGCGCCTCAAGATAGCGGTCCCGCCGGGGGTTAAGATACGCGTGTTCAATATGTCCGCGCACATCACCTGACTGAATGCCCTGCCAGTAGACCCGCAAAACCCGATTTATCAGCCAATTCACCCCACCTCCTGACGCTTGGCGTTTGAACCACTTCAACATGTCGTCATCCAAGGTCAGGGTGATCTCTGCCTTATCAGTTGGGATCTGGGTCAAAAGCCCGTTCCAATCTTCTGGCAGGGACTGGCTGATCCAGTTTTCAAGCAGATCGTCCTGAACACTTTTCAAATCTCGGGCCAGCTCGACCCTTGCTTCCCGCTCTCGTTTGGTTGCCATTGCTCTGTTTTCCACATTCCGCCCATCAAATTGAGTGCATCTGAACACCGGCGGGGGTTTACACCGGCATCTCGATACGCGCGTTGCGTTAGGGGTTTGCTTGCCCTTGCGCCTCGGCTCGCCTATAGCCCCGGCCATGGTTGAACGTGCCCATAATACCCCTGATCTGCCGCCGGAAATTGCCCGGCGCCGGACTTTTGCAATCATCTCTCACCCGGATGCGGGCAAAACCACCCTGACGGAGAAGTTCCTGCTGTATGGCGGTGCGATCCAGATGGC
>JBCCET010000128.1:0-5307 GCA_039030095.1 Pseudomonadota bacterium
GCTGGCTTATTTGATGATGTTGATGTAGTCTTACACTGGCATCCAGCAAATAGGAATGCCGCCAATGCTGTCTTCCCCACGCAGCCCATCCAGCACGATCCTGATCTTTTCTTCGGATGAATAGTGTTTGCGCGTGGCACGCTTGATATCTTTGGCGATCTTCTCGCCAGGGCTCTTCGTTGTCTTTCTCATCGTCCACTCCTAGGTGGTTACGATGAGCAACAAACCCTCTCTTAGCAAATGACCCTAATTGGTCCCATAGGCGCTGACGTCAGACAGAATTGGGGATGTGGTAGCGGACTACATGCACCGTCTCAGGTTTCAGCTTTCGTGCTGCAGAAACGACTGGACCACGACGACGAACCACGCATCACTGGTCCCGCGCCCGACCCATTCGGGCCCTCCTCGTTACGGAGGCCGGCATCCTGCCCGCCAATAACTTAGGAGCAACCCATGCCCAAAGCCAAACAAACAAAGACCGCCAGGATCCAGGCCCTTCTGCGTCGCCCGTCAGGCGCAAGCCTTGAGGCGATCTGCAAGGCAACCGGCTGGCAAACCTATTCTGCACGAGCCGCGCTCAGCACGATGCGCAAAGGCAGCGCCACTATTGAGCGCCGTTTGCCGGAGAAGCCCGGCGCTTCGGCCACCTATCATATGGCAGCCGAGGCTTCGTCGTGACGGTTTTCGTCGATATTCACGATATCGAGGCAATGTCGCGGAAAAACCTGCTGTCGCTTTGGCAGCAGGTGTTTGGGGGCCCGGCCCCGAAAGGATTGAGCCAAAGCCTATTGCGGCGGTTTCTGGCCTTTGAGCTGCAGGCCCGTCGCCATGGCGGGCTCTCGGCCAAGGTAAAGCGGGTGCTTGAGAAAGGCGCAGTCGTTGCGGCGCAACCGCAAAGCCCCATGCTCAAACCGGGCGGGCGCCTGCTCAGGGAATGGAACGGCATCACCCACGTCGTCGATGTCACCGAAGGTGGATTTGTCTGGAAGGGTGAGACCTGGCGGTCGCTTTCGGCCATTGCACGCGAGATTACCGGCGCCCATTGGTCCGGTCCGCGTGTCTTTGGCCTCACCAATGGGACCAAGAGATGAGCAAGACCACCATCCGTTGTGCCATCTATACCCGTAAATCTTCTGACGAAGGCCTCGACCAGGAGTTCAACTCGCTGGATGCCCAGCACGAGGCTTGCGCGGCCTATATCGCCAGTCAACGCCACGAGGGATGGAAGCTGTTACCGGCGCGCTTTGACGACGGCGGGATATCCGGGGGAACTCTGGATCGGCCCGCTCTGCGACGCCTGCTTGGCGACATTGACGCCGGGCGGATGGACATGGTCGTGGTCTACAAGATCGACCGGCTGACCCGCTCACTGGCGGATTTCGCCAAGCTCGTCGACCGGCTGGACGCCGCTAATTGCTCCTTTGTCTCTGTCACCCAGGCCTTCAACACATCCTCTTCCATGGGGCGGCTGACCCTGAACGTCCTTCTGTCCTTCGCCCAGTTCGAGCGCGAGGTCACCGCCGAGCGCATTCGCGACAAGATCGCAGCGTCGAAGAAGAAAGGGCTTTGGATGGGTGGTCTTGCACCCCTGGGGCTTGATCCGCATCCTGATACAACCCGGCGGGAACTGGTCGTCAACGAACCCGAAGCCAAGACCGTTCGCCAGCTCTTTGAGCTTTACCTCGAACACGGATGCCTCAATGCGACGGCGTGTGCTGCCAAACACCTGGGCCTGCGCTCTAAGCATCGCATCTTTGCAAGCGGCAGAGAACAAGGTGGAGGCGTTCTGAGTCGCGGACAGATCCACAAGATCCTGACCAATCCAGTTTATCGCGGGCTAATCCGCCACAAGACCAAGACCTGGCCCGGTGCCCATCCCGCAATCATCAACGACGAGCTTTGGGGCCAGGTTCAAGACAAGCTGCAATTGGCTAGTGCCCGGCGTCGCGGGGTCGGCAATGCCCAAACTCCCCACGTCAGCAGCCATCCAACCGCCCCGCTTCTGGGCAAGATCCGGGATGACACCGGAGATCTGCTCACCCCCACACACACCCAGCGCCATGGGCGGCGTTTGCGGTACTATGTTTCCAACCGGCTCATCTCGGGTCCCCGAGATCCCAAGGCCTGGAGATTACCGGCACCGGCCTTTGAGCAGGGCGTGGCCACGGCAGTTGCCGATCACCTTCAGACCAAAGCACAGGTTCACGAAGTCGTCCAGAACCGGTCCATTGCAGAGACGGCCGAGGCGTCTGAGCAGGCCGCGACCCTCGCTAAAACTATTCAGGCGGCGGGGATTTCTGCCGCGGCAGCTCTGATTGCAAAGGGTGCGCTTCAGCAGGGAACGCTTCGTCTGAAGCTCAAACCCGACGCCCTCGCCGAGGCCTTTGGTATCGATGCCGCCGGTCTTTATCCAGGTCTCATCGCTTTTGACACCCCCTTCACCTGCAAACGACGCGGGGTTGAGATGCAGATTGTCGCCGGCGAGTACCGACCGGAACCCGACTCGGCGATGATACGGGCGCTGCAGAATGCGCACAAATGGGCGACCAGGCTAAAGGTAGGCTGCGCCCTAAAAGAGGTCGCGAAAGCGGACGGATTCTCAGAAAGCTACGTCCGGCGGATTGTTCCATTAGCGATGCTGTCGCCCCGGCTCCAGGACGCTATCGTGACCGGTACCCAGCCGCTCGACATGACGCTCGAGACGCTGGTGCGCATCCGCCTGCCGCTTGGCTTCGAGGACCAGGAAAGGCATTTAAAACTGTCGATTTAAGTGGTTCCCTGTTACCGGAGAACAATTCCCTGTTCCAACGTTTAGGGAATTTGCCCGTAACTGTTTGTAATTATGAAGAGAATATGGATCAAAATCGGGGGAAGTTCGCCAAACAGGCAAAATTCCCTATAAATTGCCTGTTATCAGGGAATTTGCAAAAAACCGCACCGCGCAATCTGGGCAAGTGAGACGGGCCTCAAAAGTGGGCCGGAATCGCGCTCATCGGTGCGTCTCTCTTAGAGGACAAGCTTCATAAGGCGCGGAACTACCGCGACTACTCCAAACCAAACGCGCATGGGAAATCGAGACGGGGGTCGGTGGCGGAGGAGGAGGGATTCGAACCCCCGGAGGCTTGCACCTCAACGGTTTTCAAGACCGCCGCATTCGACCACTCTGCCACTCCTCCGCACGCGCAAGTGCGCGGGTCAGGGACAATCGAATAAGCAGCCTGCGCGGCGCCCGCAACCCCAAATTTGTGCCGGTCTGTTGCCCAGACGACTCAGTTGCGGGGTTCCCAGGGCGCCTATTCTATGGTTAAACTGCTTCAAAACCTGCGTGATAAGTGGGCGAGCAGCACGTGTGACCGAGAAAACTCGGCGCACCACCAGGAGGCAGTATAATGGCGGGCAAACTCCCCTTTAAATCCGTGCGCTTTGCGGGCGCGCTTTCCGTGACGGCACTTCTTCTTGCCGGATGCAGCGGCGATGGTCCTTTGGCGTCCCTCAATCTGGGGCTTGGCCAACAAGACAGCGCAGACAAAGAAACCCCAACGGCGGCCACGTCTAAGACAACCAAAACCGTGGAGCGCGACGTGGAAGCGCCTGAGGTGTTTGAAGTCAACGACAAAGCCCTTTGGGACGGTCGTCCGTCGCTTGGCGGTGTTTGGGTTGCGCATTCGGACAGCAAAGATCCTGAACGCGTGATCATCCGCAACAAGGCCAACGGCAAATTTGTTGTGGGTGCCCTGTTCCGGCGCGAAAAAGAGCTGCCGGGGCCATCGCTCCAGCTAAGCTCGGACGCTGCCGCGGCCTTGGGCGTGCAGGCAGGGACACCGACGGATTTGCACGTGACTGCGCTGCGCCGCGAAGAAGTGCCGGTGAAAGAAGAAGCAGCGACCCCTGCTCCGAACCCAGAAGGTGTTGAGACCGCCAGTCTTGAGGACCCGAATACAGCAAAGATTGCCAATGCAGCCTTGGCGTCCCTTGATGCAACCGACAAACAGGCCGTGAATGCGACGACAACACCTGCCAAACCGAAGGCCAAGACCTCTTCGGTTAGCAAACCGTTTGTGCAAATCGGTTTCTTCAGTGTGGAAAACAACGCGAAATCGACCGTGCAAAAGATAAAGGCAAGCGGCATTCCAGCCAAAGCCGTGACATCTAAGACAAATGGCAAAACCTTCTGGCGTGTGA
This sequence comes from Pseudomonadota bacterium, assembly GCA_039030095.1. Classification (GTDB taxonomy): domain Bacteria; phylum Pseudomonadota; class Alphaproteobacteria; order Rhodobacterales; family Rhodobacteraceae; genus Amylibacter. The sequence goes on from JBCCET010000128.1 coordinate 4,183, forward strand.
TCGCCGGCCCGGCCGCCAGCGCCAGCGAAAAACGCCAGCTTCTGAACATGGTTAAAAAGCAAGGCTACACAGACGCGTATTTTGTGAAAGGCTGATTGGGCCCCTACCCAACGTCCTCCTGACGGGGCAGCGCTGACAGGTTCGGCGCTGCCTTTTTCATTTTGCAGAAATGTGATCGGCCATTTTCTGCGTTCGCACCCTTCCCCCGGTTTGCAAAAACGCGTCTGGCAGGTACGTTCCGGGGAAAGAAAAACCTAACCGGACCGGACCCATGCGATTCTGTGGCCTATTCCTTGCGCTCCTCCTTTTTGGGCTGCCCGCAGCCGCGTTTGACACAATTGCCCGCGCGGCGCTGGTGATCGACCAGCGTACCGGTACCGTGCTGTTGGCAAAAAATGCCGACGAGTCGTTACCGCCTGCTTCGATGTCAAAGCTGATGACGCTCAACATGCTTTTTGAAGCGTTGCAGGATGGGCGCGTCAGCCTCGATTCCAAGTTCACCGTGTCGTCGCGCGCGGCCGCCAAAGGCGGATCCAAGATGTTTGTGAAAGCCGGTGAGGCCATATCCGTGCAGGACCTTATTCGCGGGATCATCGTGCAATCGGGCAATGACGCGTGCATCGTGGTGGCCGAAAACCTTGCCGGGTCAGAACCTGATTTTGCGCGCATCATGACCGCGCGGGCCAAAAAACTGGGCATGACCGGGTCCACGTTCGCCAATGCCACCGGCTGGCCCGACCCGAACCAGCGGATGAGCGCGCGGGACCTGGTATTCCTGGCCAACAGGCTGATTACGGAATTCCCTGAATATTATGGCTACTTCGCGGAAAAGAACTTCACCTGGGAAGGTATTACCCAGGATAACCGCAACCCGATCCTGGGCCGCGTGCAAGGCGCCGACGGGTTGAAAACCGGCCATACGCAGGAGGCGGGCTACGGACTGGTCGCCTCCGCCAAACAAGGTGATCGCCGGGTGATCTTGATGGTCACAGGATTAGAAAGTGCCACCGCACGTGCAGCGGAGGCGGAGCGCCTGATGACCTGGGCCTTCCGCCAGTTCACTGAGGAAAGACTGATCGACGCGGGAAAGACCGTAGCCCAGGCAGAGGTGTGGCTGGGCAAAAC
>JBCCET010000129.1:0-4914 GCA_039030095.1 Pseudomonadota bacterium
CGAGCTTAAGCACAAACAGAAACCGCCGCAGGCCCGGCCCAGCTTCGTTATATGAGAACTACGATGGGACGGGACTGCTCGGAACCAAGGGGGTCAATTTTGCGCGCCGATAAGGGGTCAAGATTGAATGCCGATTGACAGGTTGCAGTGAAAAAGCGATTCAAGCGAGCGTGTGCTGGTATACAAAGGCGCAGCCTAAAGGCTTTTGAGGTACTTTCCGTAGTCGTTCTTGGCGTATCGTTTCGCTTGTTCCGAAAGACCGTCGTGATCAATCCAGCCCTGCTCGTAGGCCACTTCGTCTGGGCTGCCAACCTGCATGCCCTGGCGCTTCTCAAGCGTCCGGACAAAGTTGCCCGCGTCCAACAGTGAACCATGGGTGCCAGTATCCAACCAAGCATATCCACGCCCCATCTTTTTGACGTTCAGTTGGCCATCTTCCTGATAGCTCTTCAATAGGCTGGTGATTTCAAGTTCACCGCGTGGGCTTGGTTTGACAGCCCGCGCACGTTCAGGTGCGGTGCCGTCTACAAAATAGAGCCCGGTTACAGCAAAGTTCGACGCTGGTTTTGTTGGTTTTTCCACAAGGGACCTCACCGAGCCGCCAGAGTCGAACTCCACAACACCATAGCGTTCCGGATCGACCACCTGATATCCAAATACCGCTGCACCTTCCTGTTGCTCATCTGCTTCCGCAAGCAGCTCCGGCAGCCCGTGTCCAAAGAAGATGTTGTCTCCTAGGACCATGGCGGACGGGTTTCCAGAAAGGAAATCTTCTGCAAGTACAAAGGCTTGTGAAAGCCCGTCCGGGCTCGGCTGTTTTATGAAAGTAAATTCCATACCCCATTGTGACCCATCGCAGAGCAAGCGTCGGAACTGGGGTTGATCTTCAGGTGTGGTTATTACAGCAACTTCGCGAATGCCGGTCAACATAAGCGCGGTCAGGGGATAGTACACCATCGGCTTGTCATAAACTGGCAGAAGCTGCTTAGAGACGCCGATGGTAATCGGGTAAAGCCGTGTGCCAGAACCGCCAGCAAGGATAATTCCCTTACGTTTCGTCATCAAATAGCTCCTAAGTCTTCTAAATCTTTGGTCAGGGATTTCCGCCAATTGGGGCGTTCGATTCCAAAAACGCTGCGTATGCTGTCACAGTTCATCCGTGAGTTTGCTGGGCGAGCAGCAAGTGTGGGATACTCGCGCGTTGGGATTCCACTTACCGAAACAGCCTTACTGCTTTGAGCAAAAATCTCAGAGGCGAAATCCGCCCAGCTACAATCAGGCGCGCCAGAGAAGTGGAATACTCCGCTGCGGCCCGCCCCATCATGAAACGCGCGGGCCATAGTCATAAGGGCGCCGGCAATGTCCCTTGCGGCCGTGGGCCCGCCAATCTGGTCGTTTACAACGTCGAGGTCAGCCCGGCTTTCAGCCAAGCGCAGCATTGTTTTAAGGAAGTTGGACCCGTGCGCCGAAAAAACCCAAGAAGTGCGCAAAATTGCAAAAGTGCCGCCGACAGCGGTTACAGCCCGCTCGCCCCTTAATTTGGAACGCCCATATGCCCCGATCGGTCCGACGGCGTCCCCTGGTCGCCATGCAGCCTCCCCTGCCCCGTCAAACACGTAGTCTGTGGATATGTGCAGAAACGGCAGCCCGCGCGCCGCTGCCGCTTTGGCCATGGCACCGACGGTCTCGCCGTTGATCAAATTGGCTTGGGCTTCTTCCTCTTCGGCTTTGTCTACTGCTGTGTAAGCCGCGGCATTGATCACAACATCGGCTGTCGTATCCGCTATTCGAGTTGCGCATGCCTGCGGGTTGGTTAGATTCGCTTGGCCCCGGCTTAGGCACTCTACCCCGTCAAATTCACCTAGTTCGGTTGCAACCTGACCGGATTTTCCGAATACAAGAACACGCATTATCTGTTCCCTAACCGTCGCCCGACACCCTCGCGATCTTGCAGGGCGCGCCACCAGCTTTCGTTTGTCAGATACCACTCTACGGTTCTGCGTAACCCTTCTTGCAGCGACACCGAGGGTCGCCAGCCAAGCTCTTCACGTATGCGCGAAGGATCGACGGCATAGCGCATGTCATGGCCTGGACGGTCGGTAACATAGCTGATTTGATTGGCATATGGCGCCGCCGAAGGGCGCATCTCATCAAGCAGGGCGCAAATGATACGCACTAGGTCAATGTTACGCGCCTCATTCTCGCCGCCGATATTATAGGTGCTACCCACATGCCCCCTTTGCAAGACCTGCAAAAGCGCATCCGCGTGATCTTCAACAAAAAGCCAGTCGCGTACGTTTTCGCCTTTACCGTAGATCGGGATTGGCGCGCCTGCCAGTGCGTTCAGTATCACCACCGGGATCAGCTTTTCTGGGAAGTGGTAGGGCCCGTAGTTGTTGGAGCAATTGGTCAACACGACCGGCAGGCCATAGGTTGCGCCCCACGCGCGGACCAGGTGGTCTGAGGCGGCTTTGGAGGCAGAATAGGGGCTGCGTGGGTCATAGGCGGTGTCTTCGGTGAAGAGCTCGTCAGGGTCATCTGGAAGTGATCCGTAAACCTCGTCCGTCGAGACGTGGTGAAAGCGGAAACCTTCAGGACGTCCTGTGTCCTTCCAGTAGGTGTGAGTGGCTTCGAGCATTTCATAGGTGCCGATAATGTTTGTCTGAATGAACGCACCCGGACCGTCGATGGAGCGGTCAACATGACTTTCTGCCGCCAAGTGCATAACCGCATCGGGCTGGTGGGCTTGAAAGATACTTGAGAGCGCGCCGCCATCGCAGACGTCGGCGCGCTCGAACGAATATTTTGGGCTGTTGGAGACGGAGGATAGATTATCAAGACAGGCGGCATAAGTCAGTTTGTCAATGTTCACGACGCTATGGCCCTCTTTAATTGCCTGGCGCACAACGGCCGAGCCGATAAACCCCGCACCGCCCGTGATCATAAGCTTCATAAATCAATCCTCAAAGATGAAGGGGGTCGCAAAATCCCTCATCAACGGAGCCGCCATATCTTTATTGGAAAGAACAGGCAAGCGGTCTCCCAACTGCCAATCCACAGCTAAGTCTGGGTCATCAAACCGGACTGCGCCGTCACAGCCCGGTGCATAAGTGTCGGTGCATTTGTAAAGTACTTCGGTGCCTGGCTCCAACGTAATGAAGCCATGCAGGAATCCTTTTGGCACCAGTAGCTGTGCCCTGTTCTCAGCGGACAGCTCGCGTCCCACCCATTGGCCAAACGTAGGAGAACCTTTGCGAATGTCGACCGCCACATCCCAGATCTTACCGCGCGCCACACGCACCAATTTATCTTGCGCTCTGGGCGGGGCCTGAAAATGCAGCCCGCGTAGCGTACCTATCTCGGCCGAAAAAGAGTGATTGTCCTGCACAAAGTTCAGGTCGATACCAGCGTCAAGCAGTGTAGTCTTGTTCCAAGCCTCGGAGAACCATCCCCGATCATCTCCAAATCGACGGGGGGTCAGTACTAACACGTCGGGCATTTCGGTCTTTTCAATGTTCAAGGCGCAACCCCCATGGGCATTGAGTTAAAATAATCGCAACCCGGCAGGCTTTATCAACTCTTCCATCGAGTGTCACCTGTGGGCACTGTTGGTGGACCTTGCATGAATCCCGAAGTTAGGAGTTTATCCATCTGACAATGCAAAATGTGACCCTTTCAAGTACTTTTAGACTAGTCCCGAGATCATTCGGCTTGCGGTGATGATGCACGTGAGATTTCCACTTTCACTTCGCAACGTCGAAAGTCTTCTGCACGAACGCGGCATCGATGTGAGCTGTGAAACTGTTCGTCGTGAGAGTTTTTCGGAGAGCTGAGGCTGTTTCGTAGCGGAGGCTCTGGTACGAATTCTGTTTGAGTTTATGCGGCAGCGGCTTGGTGCTGCAACCAGCGTTTTTGATTGTCTGTTTCTTGATCTCCTCTCGCATTTTCAGGATCTTTGCGCCTTGGCCGTGATAGACATCGGCGGGTGTCAGGTTGTTCAGGTTCTCGTGGTATCGATGGTTGTTGAGTGATCGACAAACGCGCCAATCTGGCGTTCCAGGTCTCCGGACAGGAAGCAGTTCTCCAAGAGAACCCAGTTCTTCATGGTTTGATGCCAGCGCTCAATCTTGCCTTGCGTCTGGGGGTGATGCGGCGCACCGCGCACATGATCCATGCCTTTGTCACTGAGGAACTCGGCCAGATCGGTCGCCACGTAGGACGAGCCGTTGTCGCTGAGTAGGCGCGGCTTTTGAACAACGGCCGCCTGATCACAGCCCGAAGCCTCCAGCGCCAGGTCCAGCGTATCTGTCACATCTGCAGCCTTTATCGTGGTGCAAAGCTTCCAGGCGATGATGTAGCGGCTTTAGTCGTCGAGGATCGTGGACAGATAGAACCAACCCCAGCCAATGACCTTCAGGTAGGTGAAGTCGGTTTGCCATAGTTCGTTCGGGCGCGTGGTCTTGTCCCTAAACTCGTCCGCTGCACAGATCACCACATGGACCGGGCTGTGATGAGATCCGCAGTGCTGAGAATGCGACAAACAGAAGATTCCGAGACAAAGTACCGCTTCTCATCGGTGTATTTGACCGCCGGTTCTCGGGGCATCAGGTCCTCGTGCTCCGGTGCAAAATCAACAATATCCTCGCGCACCTTTTCTGGGATGCGGTTCCAGACCGACTTGGGTCGGGGTGAGCGATCAGTAAGCGCATCGACGACCTTGCGGTAGCCATAGTGCTCGTAATGTTTGGCCAATCGGATCATCGCTAGACGCAACGCCTCATCATCCTTTGGCGCTGCGCGGTAGTGCAGCGTGCTCCGCGCCAGTCCAATCACGCGACAGGCGCGTCGTTCGGATGTTGCCAGCTTTTGTCGGGTGTGGACCACGGCCTGACGAAGCTGGTCCGCCGTCAGGCC
>JBCCET010000130.1:0-4887 GCA_039030095.1 Pseudomonadota bacterium
CTGAAAGACCAAGCAGCGTTGGAAGACTTCCTGATTGAACAGGGCCTTGAAGGCGCAACAATGACACTCGGCGGCGGTGACGTGATTACCGGGAACGATTTGGCACGTGTCGTGACTGAGGCGCGCAACGTGCGCTTTTTGCTGAACGCCTTTGCCACACACTACAACCGCCACGTTCTGGAACAGGCCGCCATCGCTGGCGCATTGGCACCGGGTGCGGCGGACAACGACCTTCAAGGCGTTGCGAATGCGGTGGCCAACCGGCTGAATGAGGTCAGCCTCGAATACGAACGCGGTTGGACTGGACGGATCACCCAGGATCACGGGATCAGGCTCGCGCGCATCTTGCGCGGGGTGGAAGAAGTCCACACGCTTGACGGTCGATGCTTGCATTCAACAGAGGCGGGCAAGCTCGGCGGTTTGACGGCCAGCCTGCAAGAAACCTATGGGACCATCGCCAAGCTGGAGCGTAAAGGCAAAACCTGGCCGATCTTCGCCCCGACGGACCTGCTGAACGTCGTGTTTGAGGAAGGCGAAAAGGGGCAACAGTTGCAGCGCTACAAGGGACTGGGGGAAATGAACCCGGATCAACTGTGGGAAACCACGCTGGATCCTGATGCGCGCACGCTCTTGCAGGTGAAGGTGGAAGACTTGGCGGACGCAGACGACCTGTTCACCAAGCTGATGGGCGACGTGGTGGAACCCCGGCGCGAGTTCATTCAAGCCAACGCCCTGAGCGTAGAAAACTTGGATTTCTAGTCAGCCGATGAAGATGGGTTGAAAACCCATCCTACAGATCGACAAATGGCGGGGTTCAACCCCGCCATCTTCGTTTTCAGATGTGCCGTAGGATGGGGTTTTACCCTATCATGACCGCACAAGCTTTTCGTAAGCTTCTGCTATGTCGCGCGTCATGGCGCCAACTTCAAAAGTGTAATCGCCGATCTGGCCCACGGGAGTGACCTCTGCCGCAGTGCCGGTCAGCCAGCACTGCTCAAAGCTCTCCATTTCTTCGGGCATGATGTGGCGCTCCTGCACTTCAATCTGGCGATCTTTCAACATGCCGATCACGGTTTGACGGGTCAGGCCGTTCAGGAAGCAGTCTGCAAGCGGCGTGTGCACCACACCGTCCTTTACGAAAAAGATGTTGGCGCCCGTCGCCTCTGCCACATAGCCGCGATAATCCATGAAAAGCGCGTCGGAACAGCCCTTCGCCTCTGCCGCATGTTTGGACGTGGTACAGATCATATAAAGCCCAGCAGCCTTGGCGTGCACCGGGATCGTCTCTGGCGACGGGCGTTTCCATTTGGAGATGTCGAGTTTTGCGCCCTTCATCTTGGCGTCGCCGTAATACGCGCCCCATTCCCAGGTCGCGATGGCCAGCCGTACGGGGTTCTTTGCCGCCGCGACACCCATGTCTTCGCCGGATCCACGCCAAGCAACCGCGCGCACGTAGGCGTCTGATTGGCCATTCGCCTCCAACACCTGTTGTTTGGCAGTTTCTATTTCGTCAACCGTGTAGGGAATTTCGAAATCAATGTACTCAGCACTCTTCTTCAGGCGTTCAGAATGTTCGCGCGACAGGAAAATCTTGCCGTTGTAGGCCCGCTCCCCCTCAAACACCGAAGACGCATAGTGCATTGCATGGCTTAGAATATGCACGTTCGCCGCACGCCAATCCACAAGCTGGCCATCCAACCAGATCATTCCGTCGCGATCATCGTAAGCGCCTGCCATGGCACCCTCCATTTTGCATATGTTTCAAAATTCACGCTCATTACGACACGAAATTGCGTGAAATCGTGAATCAGCTACCGAATAGGCCTTGGAAAGTCAACAACACTGACATAAATTGCCTGAAAGTGAGGCAATTTGTGAAGGCTTGAAACATGTCGCCCACAGATCACGGCCAACCGCCATTTCCGACCGAAGATGAAATTCTGCGGTCCGTGGAGCGGCTGTTCTTTGCTTACCGGGCGTTTACCTCAGACCCGGATCGTATTCTGGAGAATATGGCCTACGGGCGGGCGCACCACCGGGCAATCCACTTTATCAATCGCCAACCTGGCACCACGGTAAACCGCCTGCTGGATATCCTTGGCGTCACGAAACAGAGCCTCAACCGCGTTCTGCGTCAGTTGATCAAGGATGGCCTCGTTGAAAATCGGGTGGGTCCGCAGGACAGACGCGAACGCCATCTCTACTTAACTGACAAAGGCCGCGTTTTGGAGGCACAGTTGTCTGCACCACAACAAGCGCGTTTACGCCAAGCCTTTCAATCCGCAGGGCCGGACGCCCTTTCCAGCTTTTCCGAAGTCCTTGAAAACATTATGGACCCGGAGATGCGAGCGCATATAAAGAACCCGGAAGGGGAGTAACCCAATGGTCCCGCAACAAAATGACGCCCATATCCTTATCGTCGATGACGATGAGCGCATCCGGTCTCTTTTGCAGAAATTCCTCGCACGCAATGGTTTCTTTGTGTCCGGCGCCCGCGACGCGGACCATGCGCGACGACTATTGGGTGGCTTGGAGTTTGACCTGATCGTGCTGGATGTCATGATGCCGGGTGAAGACGGGCTTACATTCACCCGTGCATTACGCCAATCGATTTCGACGCCGATCCTGCTTTTGACGGCCAAGGGCGAGCCAAGCGAGCGGATCAACGGGCTGGAGGCTGGTGCAGACGACTATCTGACAAAACCGTTCGAGCCGAAGGAACTGGTCCTACGCATCAATGCAATTTTGCGACGCGTTCCAGTAGAACCAACTGCAGAAGAAGCACCGAAATCGTTGGACCTGGGCGCGGTGCGCTATGATGTGACGCGGGGCGAACTGTGGTCTGGCGAACAGCTGGTAAAGCTGACCGCAACGGAAAGCGCCTTGATGCGGATATTTTCGGCAGCACCCAATACCCCAATATCGCGCGGTCAGTTGGTGGCGGACCTTGGCCGAGACGGCGACCAAACTCAAGAACGTGCCGTGGATGTGCAAATCACCCGCCTGCGGCGCAAGATTGAGGCCGATCCAAAGACGCCCCGATACCTGCAAACGGTGCGCGGCGCGGGTTACATGCTTGCACCGGATTGAGACCGACCGCGGCCCTGAACATGCTATCAAAACTTACGCATAAGCCGCCCATGCCATGAACCTTACCGTCGCTACCTGGAACTGCGCAGACGGCTTTGCGAAAAAGCGACCCTTCCTTGCAGAAATGGACGCAGACATCATTTGCATCCAGGAGCTTCGCGAAAGCGCCTTTGCATTGGAAGCGCCGAACTGGCCCCACGCCACATTCGCCAAAAGCGATACGGCACGGGGGCTGGCCATTTTTTCACGCATTCCGCTTACCCCGTTTCCCATGCGCTATCGCAAGACCGACCGGGCATACATCGCCCTTCAAAACGACAATTTTGTTATTCTAGGCGCATGGGTTAAACCCGCAGAAAATTACGTGACCCCATCCCAGCGCGTGTTCCGGCAGTTCTTTCGCAAGCTGGACCGCCCCGCCGTGATCCTGGGCGACCTGAACCAGAACGCGGTCTTTGATCCGGCGCGCAAAGTTGGGCTGTTCAAAGATACCGAAAAAATGATGCGAAAGGCGGACCTGCGGTCGCTCTACCACCACGATACCGGCCATGCTTTTGGACAAGAGGCGCCGACGCACTGGCTCACATTCTCTGAAAAACGCCCCTATCATCTGGACTACATTTGGGCGTCACACGCATTCAAACTGACCCGGTTTGAACTGTTCCCCACCGATCCCTGGCTGACTGCCCGCCGTTCAGACCATTTACCGATGCGTGCATCGTTGAGCCTGCACCGCGATGCCGCTACAACAGCGAAATGACCACTGCTCTGATCACCCACCCCGACGGACTGAACCACATAAACCCACCCGGACACCCCGAAAGGGTAGACAGGTTGCACGCCATCAATGCGGCATTGGAAAATGTCGAAGGGCTTGCCCGGATTGACGCGCCGATGGGCACCGATGCGCAGATCGCAACCGCGCATCCGGAAAGCTATATTGAGCGTATAAAAGCCGCATCCCCGAGCGAGGGTTGGGCCCAACTAGACGGTGATACGTCCATGTCGCCCGGATCCTTGACCGCAGCCTATCGTGCCGTTGGTGGCATTGTCGAAGCGGTGGACCAGGTCCTTGCAGGCAACGTGCAAAATGCTTTTGTGGCCTGCCGCCCACCGGGTCATCATGCTGAAACACAAAATCCAATGGGGTTCTGCCTTTTCGGAAACGTCGTGATTGGTGCGCGTCATGCACTGGCCAACGGGGTCAGCCGCGTCGCGATCGTTGATTTCGACGTACACCACGGCAACGGCACCCAAGACCTTGTCTGGAATGACCCGGCGATCTTTTTCGCATCTACGCATCAGATGCCGCTTTACCCCGGCAGCGGCGCGCCGGGGGAACGCGGCGCCCATGGCAACGTGTTGAACATCCCGTTTGAACCCGGCGCAACAGGCGTCGAACTGCACAAGGCGATGGAACGGGACATTCTGCCAGCGCTTGAAGCCCATAAGCCGGAGATGCTCTTTATCTCTGCCGGTTTTGACGCGCATGAACGGGATCCGCTGGCGAACCTGAACTGGACCGACGACGACTTCGGCAAAGTTACCCGAACGCTGCTGGATTTCGCAGACACCCACTGTGGTGGCCGCGTCGTGTCCACTTTGGAAGGCGGGTATGACTTGCAAGGGCTCGCAGGCGGCGTTACCGCCCATGTGACCGCATTGATGGAGCGCTGATATGGCCGACACCCCCGTAGCAGAGATGAGCTTTGAACAAGCCATGGCAGAGCTGGAACACGTTGTGACGCAGCTCGACAGCAGCCAGGTTCCGCTGGAGGATTCGATCAAGCTCTACGA
>JBCCET010000131.1:0-4877 GCA_039030095.1 Pseudomonadota bacterium
ACATCCGTATCCCATTCAACCAGCACCGGTTTTGGACCGGTGCGCTCCAGCACATAGTCCAGAAGCGTCCAGACCGGATCGACAACTTCGCGACCGTGGCTGTCAATCAATAGCGGGTGGCCGTGCTCATCGGCGTCTTCATCATGGCCGCCCAGGTGGATTTCGCCCACCTTTTCAAGCGGGTAATCATCGATGTAACTCTGCGGCGAATAATCAAGATTAGTGGCCGAAACAAATACATTGTTGACGTCGAGCAGCAGACCGCACCCGGTGCGGCGCGCGGTTTCGCGCAGGAAATCGGTTTCTGACCAGGTGCTTTCTTCAAAAGCCAGATAGCTTGACGGGTTCTCCAGCAGCATCGGGCGGCCAACAACGTCTTGCACCTGATCAATATGCTCGCAGACCCGGGTCAGAGTGGTATCGGTATAGGGAAGGGGCAGGAGGTCGTTCAAAAACGCACCGTCATGGGTCGACCAGGCCAGATGCTCCGAGAAGCTGGCAGGGTTCAGCCATTCGATCAATTGCCGAAGCCGGTCCAGATGATCGCGGTCAAGTGGACCTTCGGCCCCGATGGACAGACCGACACCATGGACCGAGATCGGAAATTCCTCGGACAGGTGGCGCAATTGTGCAAGCGGTCTGCCGCCGTCGCCCATGTAGTTTTCGGCATGGATTTCGAGCCATCGCACCGGCGCGGCGGCGTCAAGGATATCGGCAAAATGCTGTGGCTTGTAACCTACGCCCGGGCTTGCCGGCAAACGGTTGGAACGACGCGCGTTGTCCAGCATGGTCCGATTTCCTTGAGTCAAAGCGGGCGGGCCGTTTCCACGACCCGCCCGGAAATTCGCGTTGGATCAGGACGGCAGATCGCGGTCCAGTGCCTCTAGCGATCCGTGACGGGCACTGCCGTCTGCCATGGCGGGCAAATCGATCGAGTCGCAGGTTCCGGCGTCGACAAGCGTCCAGGCGTTGCCCTGATAGTCGACCGTTGACGTGCCGGCACACGTGGTTCCGGGACCGGCGGCACAGTCGTTCTGACCGGCCAGCGATACACCATAGCATTTCTCTTTGGCTTGCGCGCTGACGGTGGTTGCGGTGGCTGTCATCGCGGCTGCGACGGCGCCGACAACTGCAAGGGTCTTGGCGGGGTTTGACATCTCGAAATTCCTCTCGGTGATTGCGTGTGTCGTTGAATGACACGACAAAGGTAGCCCCTGGAGCAAGCGTCTTTAATTCACGAGCACGTGTCTCACGCGGGCGTCAGCGACCGTCAGAAATTATTTGCGCATTATGTTCTGTTTTTAAAGGGAAAAATTGCGAGCTGTAACAATCCGCCCCGCGTCGGGCGACCGTAATCTCGGCTGCAACCTGCCGATTGTTACAATTGATCGGGCGGGGTTGCGGCCCTGGAAAGCTCATTTGTTACATTTTGCAGCGGTTGAACGCTTGTTTGCTTTTCACCAAGTCGGCGCACCGACACTGTCTGATCCGCGACTTCGCGATGACCGACCGCCAGAATGACCGGCACCTTGCCAACAGAGTGTTCGCGCACTTTGTAGTTAATCTTTTCGTTGCGGATATCAGCCTCGGCGCGCACCCCGGCGGCCTGAAGCTGCGCCACGACGGTTGCGACATAATCATCCGCATCAGATGTGATCGAGGCGACTACGACCTGTCGCGGCGCCAGCCAGAAGGGCAGTTTTCCGGCGTGTTCTTCGATCAGAATGCCGATGAAGCGCTCAAAAGATCCCAGGCAGGCCCGGTGCAACATATATGGGCGCTGCTTGCTGCCATCGGCGGCGATATAGTTGGCACCCAGCCGTTCGGGAAGGTTGGGATCCACCTGAAAAGTTCCGCATTGCCAGACCCGCCCGATCGCGTCGGTCAGGTAGAAATCCAGCTTTGGTCCATAAAAAGCGCCGTCTCCCGGCTCTAGCGTGAACTCGCGGCCGGTGGCCTTGATCGCCGCTTCCAGGGCGCTCTCGACATGATCCCAGCTTTCATCGCTTCCTACGCGCTTTTCCGGACGGGTGGCAAACTTAATCTCGAAGTTCTCAAAGCCCAGATCGGCATAGACATCGGCGAGGTAGTTGATGAACCGCGCGCATTCCTCCTCGATCTGATCCTCGGTGCAAAAGATATGCCCGTCATCCTGCGTAAATCCGCGGACCCGCATGATGCCATGCAAGGCGCCGGACGGTTCGTATCGCGAACAGGACCCGAACTCTGCCAGACGCAAGGGCAGGTCGCGATATGATTTCAGACCCTGGTTGAACACCTGGACATGGCAGGGGCAGTTCATCGGCTTCAGAGCATTGACGGCTTTTTCCTTTGCGTGCTCCTCTTCGACCTCAACGACAAACATATGTTCCTGATACTTGTCCCAGTGTCCTGAGGCCTCCCACAGTTTGCGGTCGACGATCTGGGGCGTATTGATCTCTTTGTACCCGCCCGCGCGCTGCTTGCGGCGCATATAGTCCTGCAACTCGGTGTAAACGGTCCAGCCGTTGGGATGCCAGAAAACCTGCCCGGGCGCTTCTTCCTGCATGTGAAACAGGTCCATTTCGCGGCCCAGTTTGCGGTGATCGCGTTTGGCTGCTTCCTCCAGCATGTGCAGATGAGCCTTGAGTTTTTCCTTGCCGGTGAAGGCGCAGCCATAGATCCGCTGCAACATGGCGCGGGTGCTGTCGCCGCGCCAATAGGCGCCGGCGATGCTCATCAGTTTGAAGGCGTCTCCGGGGACCTGCCCGGTATGTTGAAGATGCGGGCCGCGGCACAGATCCTGCCAGTCACCATGCCAGTACATGCGCAGTGGCTCGTCGCCGGGAATGGCGTCGATCAGTTCGACTTTGTACGGCTCGTCATTGTCTTGATAATGTTTGATCGCCCGGGCCCGGTCCCAGACCTCGGTGTTGACCGGTTCGCGTTTGTTGATGATTTCTTTCATCTTCTTTTCGATCAGCCCCAGGTCCTCGGGCGTGAACGGGTCCGCGCGATCGAAATCGTAATACCAGCCGTTTTCAATCACCGGGCCGATGGTCACTTTGGCGTCGGGCCAGATCTCCTGCACGGCGCGGGCCATGATATGCGCAAGGTCGTGGCGCACCAGCTCATTGGCCTGTGCCTCGTCCTTCATTGTGTGAATGGCAATCTCGGCGTCGGTCTGGATCGGCCATTGCAGATCCCAATGCGCGTCATTGACCGTAGCGCTGATCGCTTTTTTGGCCAATGAGGTCGAAATGTCGGCGGCGACCCCCCCTTGCCTCACGCCTGGTACCCCCCTACGCGTACCGCAGGGTCAATGTACCCCGCCCAAAGCCCCTGTTTACCTGCGTTTGAGACACGTGGGGGCCCCCTTGTACTGCCACCCGCTGCCCAGGTCATTGCAGTGCCACAATCTGCGATGGTACCCCCCACAGCCACGTTGATGACCCCTCCTACGGTGCTTTCCCCACGCTCGAATCCGTTCACTTCATGAACCGCCGTCTCACCGCAGCTGCTTCCCGTGCAGTACACGTGCCCTCATGCCGGCTCCCCCCCACCACGTAGGTACTTCATCAGCCAGGAGCACGAAACTGAGCAAAACCAGATCGAGCTGTTCCTCAACTCGGTCCCCATCCTGTCGTCCCTCTCGCGCGACGAGAAGCTGCGTCTTGTCGACGTGCTGGAGCAGCAGACCTTCGCGGCGGGCACACGTGTGATCAACCAGGGCGAAAAGGGCGACTTGTTTTACATTGTGAAGGAAGGGGAGGCGGTAGTGTACCATCAGTCGGGGCAAGCGAGCCGCAAGGTGAACCACCTGTTCAAGGCGGACTTTTTTGGAGAGCGCGCGCTGCTTAGTGATGAACCGAGGTGAGGGCGGGCATAGTGGCTGCACCCAACACGCGTCCAATGTAGCTTTAATGCCTAGCAGGCACCGAATATCACACGTGCCACATTGTCGCGGCCCAAGTCGCCTGTCTTTCCTGTTATACCGGGGCTCTTGCCTAGTCCAGTACGCTGGCTGTGGATACACCTGCCTGGCATAAAGCCCGAACGTGGGGTAGATGCAGCCCAGGGAAGCGTCACTGCTGCTGGTGTGAGAGACCTGGGCGGTGGGAGGGTGGTACGTGGGTAGCTGCTGGGCGGCAGCAACCTTGGTTGCTGCCGCCCGTGGGTTGCTGCCCTCTAGTTGTACACTAGCCGCCCAGCTAGCATGATTGGCACCGCATGTTTTGACCACCATGGGGGGGCAGCGCCATACGGGAATTCTCCCCTGGAGCAGCAACCTGGATGTGTGGACCATCCAGGTCACCATGGTGGTCATCCAGCCCCAACGGTGCATGTCTAGCCCACAACTTCTCCCCGCTGCGGCCAAGCCCGCCCTGATAGGCCGTCCACTGCATCTACCTCACCCCCGTTTGTACTCGTGGCGGGTATCCCGAAGCTATGTCCTAATTTGGCCCACATGCCTCGCCACCCAGCTGTCGGATCGCGATGGGTAGGTTGTTCCGAATCGCCCCAAAAGTTCGACTTAGTTCCTGCCCGGGGCATCAGCAGCTTGGGTGCATGCAAGAGAGCATGGGGGTGGCCTCGCCACCCGCTCTCGCGAATGTGGCCAGGAGCCGCAGCTTTCCAGGCAGCAGTCCGCAGGCACGTGTTTGGGTGTAGCATTTGGCTACTACCAGGGGTGAGACTGGCGACCCTATACCCCGTCGAGCAGCTAGTGCAGCCGCCCCCATGCGCCATCCACATCGCAACCACGCAACGTCGCCGCCGCCACCAGCCCGGCAACCTCCCCTCTATCGGGAAGCCGAAGTACCAGTAAGGCACCACGTTTGTCCCCGAGTCATCCCCTTGTGACTATACCGGCAAGAAGCACACCATACCCAAACCCC
>JBCCET010000132.1:0-4700 GCA_039030095.1 Pseudomonadota bacterium
GTGGTGCCTGTGCGATCGCCTGAAAAAGCAGCAGAGGCTCTCCGCCAATTCGGTGACCGGGTGGAAACGGCGGCCATGGATCTGGCAGACCTGCAGTCGGTACAAAATTTCGCAGACAATTTGTGCGCGTCACGCAGCCAACTGGATTTGTTGATCAACAACGCAGGCATCATGGCCTGCCCGGAAGCGCGGGTAGGCCCCGGTTGGGAATCCCAGTTTGGTGTTAACCACATGGGCCATTTTGCCCTAACCCTGGGACTGATGCCGCTGTTGAAGGGAACTAAAAATGCGCGCGTCGTGGCCTTGTCTTCCACGGCCCACAAGCTCACCGACATTAACTGGGACGACATCAACTACGACGCGAATGACTACAACAAATGGAACGCCTACGGGCAGGCCAAAACCGCCAACGCGCTGTTCGCCAACGCCTTGTCGCGGCGACTGAAAGCCACCGGCGGGCACGCGTTTTCGGTCCACCCCGGCGGGATTTTCACGCCGCTTCAGCGACACCTGCCAAAGGAAGAGATGGTAGCGCTCGGTTGGTTAGGCGAAGACGGAGAGCCGTCAGAGCTCGCCAAACAGGGGTTCAAGACGCCGGAACAGGGATGTTCCACAACGCTTTGGGCCGCGACTGCACCCGGTCTCAACGGCGTGGCCGGTGTTTACTGCGAAGACTGCGATATTGCGGCGCTGACTGACCCGGACAGCCCGATGGCCCGGTTCAGCGGCGTGAACGCCCATGCCTGCGACGATGAAAGCGCAGAAAGGTTGTGGGAGATCAGCGAACAGATGCTTGCGGCTTAACAGGGAAGACGGCCATCACTGTGCATCACAAACCTGCGTGGTCAACAGCGTCACGAACCGGAGTAAGATACTTCGACGGTGCGAAGATCTTCGATCTGGGTTGAAAGCGGTATCGACACCTCTGTGGGCACGTCTGCTACCAGCATCTGAGGCGCCTCGACCGCCTTCGCCAACACAGACCCATCAGGCCCGGCAATGACGCTGCGCCCGGTAAAGACCAGCGGCCCTTCAGGTCCGCAGTAGTTTGCGTAAGCGATGGTCAAAGCGTTTTCTGCCGCGCGTGCGGGGACCAAAAGGTCGTTCACATATGTAAACGGCATCATGTTGGCAGTGGGAACCAGGATCACCGCCACCCCAGCGCGTTTTAGCGCGCGGACGTGTTCGGGAAACTCAATATCGTAGCAGATCACCAGACCAATGCGCGTGCCGAGATAGTCGAACGTGGCAAGCCGGTTGCCAGGCAAAAACAGCGCGTTTTCGTCCGGGCCGAACAGCTGTACCTTTCGCGTGCGCGCGATTTCCGCCCCTTGCGAGGAAAAGACATAGGCGGAGTTATATACCTGATCGCCTGAGTATTCCGGCAGCCCTATGGCCAGCGCAACACCATGATTACGGCAAGCTTCAGCTAATTTTCCTGCGACACCAGACCATTCGTCTGGCGGCACTGCGCCCGTGGCCACGTAGCCCGGTAAGAACAGCTCCTGCATTACCAGAATATCCGCCCCGGCACCGGTAGCCTCAGCCAATGCAGACCGGACAGCGTCCAGCCCAGCAGAGATATCCCCTGCCGGGCTGGTCGTTTGACAAAGGGCTATGCGCACCTACTGCTTCAGCCGGGTCCAGATCTGGTCATAAACCTTTTGCGTGGCCTCATCGCAAACCATCACAAAGCTGCCCGCAGGTGCATCAGCTGGCGGGTTCTGCTCTGGCGAAGTTTGCAGTTCCGGATCCAGAAGCGGGCCCACACCTTTCACGCCAGCGGTGTACCGGGCGAAGTTGGTGATCGCCGCGGCGTTTTCAGGCTCCAGCAGGAAGTCCATGAACTTGATCGCATTGGCACGGTTCGGTGCGTCTTTGAGCAGCACCACGTTGTCCATCCAGACGATGTAGCCTTCCTTCGGGTAGGAATATTCAACATTGGCGCCTTCAAGGCGGGCCTTTTGGCCAAAGCCGTTCCAGATCATGCCAGCGGCCGCGTCGCCAGACACCAGCACATCTTTTGCCGCGTCAGAGTTGAAGGAAGCCCAATGGGCCTTTGCACCCTGCACCAGTTCATCCAGCGCCTTTAGCTGATCGCGATCGGTGGAACATTGCGGAATGCCCAGGTGCATGGACGCCAGCACCAGCGTCTCACCCGGTGTGTCCAACACATTGATCTTGCCCTTCAGCTCTTCTGGCGGGTTGAAGATCATGTCTGTTGTACGGATTTCGCCCTTGTAGACGTCCCGGTTGACCATAAAGCTGGTGGACCCCCACTGGTACGGGATCGAATGCTTGCGACCCGGATCAAAGTCCACGTTCATCCATTTGTCTTCGACGTTGCCTATATTGGCCAATTCGCCGTCCGCGATGGTGTCCAGCATGCCTTCGTTCTTCATGATCGAGACCATGTAGTCGCCGGGTACTGCCACATCGTAAGACCCAAGTTTGCCAGCTTTCAGGTTGGCCAAAAGTGTCTCGTTGGAATCGTAAGTGTCCATCGTCACTTCGATGCCGGTCTCTGCCGTGAACTTGTCGAGCAACTCTTGCGGGATGTATTCGAACCAGTGGTAGATCGACAGCTTGCCTTCGGCTGAGGCGCCGCCCGCCAGCATCGCAAGGGCCGCCGCCCCTAATAGAGTTTTCATTTTCATGACTTTTCTCCTGTTGGTTTAAGACTTGGGTTGGATTGCTTCCCCGCGTTTGCCAATGAAGTACGAGCAGGTCACGAGGAGGATTGAAAACAGTAGCAACAGCGTGGACAGCGCCATGATATTGGGTTTGATACCCTGTTTTACAGCGCCAAAAATGGCCGTGGGCAGAGTTTCAACGCCGGATCCTTTGACAAAGTTGGTGATGATAAAATCGTCGAGCGAGATGATAAAAGCCAACAAGAAACCCGACACAATGCCCGGCCCCATGATTGGCATCAGCACATGGCGAAACGTCTGCCAGCGCGTGGCATAGAGGTCTTGCGCCGCTTCTTCAAAGCTCGCCTCAATGCCCTGCAAACGCGCCGAAATCGGCAGATATGCGAAGGGGATGCAAAAGACGATATGGGCCACAAGGATCGACAATGTGCCGAGCTTAAAACCGATGGCAGAAAAGAAGATCAACGTGGCCACGGCTGTTACAATTTCCGGCACCATGATCGGTAAAGAGATCAACGCAAAGCTGGCTGATTTGCCGCGAAAATTGCCGCCCCGGATCATACCTACTGCCGCGGCCGTTGCGAAGACAGTCGCAACTGATGCAGCTGAAATTGCGATGGTTAGAGAGTTCCATGCGGCCAGCTTGAACTTCTCGGATTCGACACCGGTGAAGATATCGCGATACCAACGCAAGGACACCCCATCCCATTGGGTGATCGAAAGGCTGTCGTTGAAGCTGTAGATCATCACGATGATCAACGGTGCGTAGAGGATGAACAGACATAAGCACGTCAGCGCAAAGAAACCTGTGTAGTGTTTGACATCAAACCCGCCGCGCATCAGACCTGCCCCTTTGCCTGGCTGCGGGCGTAAAGCGTCAGCACCACCAGTACCATGGACAGTAAAATCATCGAGGCTGCGGCCCCAAACGGCCAATTCCCGGCGCTGCCTTTGAACTGCTCATCAATCAGCGAGCCGATCATGAAGGTCTTGGCGCCGCCCAACAAGTCAGGCGCCAAAAACGCGCCGAGCGACGGTACAAACACAAGGATGCAGCCTGCAATCACGCCCGGCATCACCACCGGGATCAGGATGCGGCGCAGGATGGTCCATTTTGGCGCGTACAGATCGCTGGCCGCCTCTGACAGGGCAAAGTTATAGCGCTCCACCGCTGCATAGATCGGCAGAACCATGAATGGCAGATAGCTGTAGAACAGCCCCAGCTGGACAGCAAAATTGGTGTTGATCAACTGAAACGGCGCGTCGATCAAGCCAAGTGCCATCAGCCCTTCGTTCAGGGGACCATTATCGCGGATCAGGAATTTCATCGACACCGTGCGGATCAGCAGGTTCACCCAATACGGCACGGTCACCAGGAACAGCCAGATAACCTTGGCATTGTCGGCGCGCGTCGCGATGAAGAAGGCGGTGGGGAACCCGATGATCAGGCAAAAGACCGTGGCCCCGGCGGCCTGCGCGATAGAGCGCGCAAAGATCTGGATATACGCCCATTGCAGTTTGGGCGGGTCATCCCCGAAAAGGCCGCGATCAAATAGGAATTGGTCATACGCAGCAAGCGTTGGATCCCAGATAACGCCGCCGCGAAACTCTTTCGTCAGGAACGAATAGACCAGCATCAAAAGCACTGGCAGCACAAGGAAGAAACCGATGATCAGCCAACTTGGCGCCATAAGCCAGGCGCGGATGGGCGCATAGGTGGCCGAAACCGTTCGTCCGCCGCCGACCCCCGCTGCCATTAGCGCACCAGAAACCGGGCGGCGTTGTCAGCAATGCTGATAAAAACCGGTTCCCCTGGGTCGATTGATGCGTCAGCACGGTCTTTGTTCTGGTGGCGCACGTTAAGATGCAACGTTTCGCTCAACTTCACATGGTACTGGGTGTCCATGCCCAGATATGTGGCGTCCACCAACGCGCCTTGCAGGCTTTCCCCCGCCGGTTTTTCGCGGCTGAGCGTCAGGCGCTCGGGGCGCAACGAAATTGTTCCGGCCCGGCCTTCCGCCACCGGCGCGTCAGAAGTGGCATGCA
>JBCCET010000133.1:0-4545 GCA_039030095.1 Pseudomonadota bacterium
GTTCGGTGCGCGGCGGCAGTTTGATCAGCTCTTCATGTCACCCGGCCCCATTTTCGAACCAGGCATGCGTGGCAAGGACTGGTGGCGCATGGCGCGGGTTCTTTATGCGGCGGGCATCAGGTCCGATGACGTGGCGCAAAACTGTTTTTCCTATCACCTGACCCCGGCTGGCATGATGTTTGAAAACGCCTGCGCGGCTATCGGCGCGACGGTGATCCCGGCAGGGACAGGCCAGACGGACATGCAGGTGGCTGCAGCCCATACGTTAGGCGCGACGGCCTATATCGGAACCCCGGACTATTTGAAGATCATCCTCGACCGAGCCAATGAAGAAGGCGTGGAGTTGGGCATCAAGAAAGCTTCGGTCGGCGGCGGCGCGTTGTTCCCATCCTTGCGTCAGGAATATTTGGATCGCGGGATCACCTGCGTGCAGGGTTACGGGACCGCCGATCTGGGCAATGTGGCCTATGAGTCACCCGCGATGGAAGGCATGATTGTCGATGAAGGCGTGATAGTGGAAATTGTGACGCCGGGCACCGGCAAACCGGTTGCTGCGGGCGATGTGGGCGAAGTTGTTGTGACCACGCTGAACCCCGACTACCCGCTGATCCGTTTTGCTACCGGCGACTTGTCAGCTGTTATGCCCGGCGAAAGCCCGTGCGGGCGGACCAACCTGCGCATCAAAGGATGGATGGGCCGCGCGGATCAGACTGCAAAAATCAAAGGCATGTTTGTGCGCCCCGAACAGGTCGGCCAATTTGTAGATCGCAACAGCGACATCAGCAAAGCCCGCGTTGTTGTGACCCGTGCTGAGGAAACCGACCAGATGGAAGTGCAACTGGAAACCAGCGGCACCCCGAATATGGCCGCGCTGGAGGCCAGTTTGAAGGAAACGCTGAAGCTGCGCGGGGACGTAACGCTTCACGCGCCGGGCAGCCTGCCCAACGATGGCAAGGTGATCGACGACCAGCGGTCCTACGACTAACTGCCATGGCCGCCGGATGAGGACCCTTTTGTTCGCAACGCTTTTTGCAGCCACACCGGTGGATGCAGCGGATGTGGCGGTTCTTGTGGGCAATCACGACTATCGCCTTTTGCCCGATGTGCCCGGCGCAGAAGTAGTCGACGCGGCAAGCCGCGCATTTCAGGCGGCGGGTTACATCACCATATCGGGCACAAACCTGCGCGCAAACGCTCTGTCAGATGTGGTGGATCAATACAGCGCAGCCCACAGTGTGGCGGACCGGGTTGTTGTTGTGCTTGCCGGCCATTTTTTCGTGGCGGGTGGGCAAACCTATTACTTACCAGTGGATAGCCGGATCGGGTCTCTTGGCGCGGTGCTGACCAGCGCGGTGCCTCTATCGTCTATCCTGGGGCTGTTGGCGGATCATCCGGGACAGTCGCTTTTGCTATTGGCGGGCGACAAACCTGGCAGGGATGGCGAAGGCGTTCTCTGGCCGGGGATTCGTCTGCCAGATGTTCCCCAAGGAGTGGCCATTGGGGTTGGTACGCCAGAAACCATCGCCGCCGCGCTGGCCGCGCTTTTGGGGGATGCGGAGATTTCGGTGGCGGATCTGGCGGCACGACCACGTGGCGTCATCTATTCCGGATATCTATCGCCTGATTTGACGCTTGCCTCGCGAACTGAGGGCTCAAAAAATGCCGCAGAAGACGGTTTTTGGCAGGCAGCCGATCTGATCGCAACCACCGAAGCTTTTCAGGCTTACCTGGATCAATATCCAGGCGGGGTATACGCACTGCAAGCTCAGCAACGCTTGGACGCAGCAAAGGCCGCATCGGAAAACTGACCATAGTACCTACCTCTGTCCTGATGCGCCGACACAATCTGCAGACAAAAGGTTCAGAAACAGCGAAGGGGCCGCAGCAGCGCTGCAGCCCCTTTTCGCATCAACACAACAGTTTTAGCCCTGGCGGGCTTTGAACCGTTTTTGCGTTTTGTTGATCACGTAGACCCGCCCTTTGCGGCGCACCACGCGGCAATCGCGGTGGCGCGATTTGAGCGAACGAAGTGAGTTCTTGACCTTCATCGGTCTTCTCCTGCGTCTCTTTGGTCCGCGTGACGGCGCGGCCGGATTAAAAACTGGGCCCAAACCCTTGCGGGAATGGTGGGCGTAACTGGGATTGAACCAGTGACCCCTTCGATGTCAACGAAGTGCTCTCCCGCTGAGCTATACGCCCTTAGACAAAAGCTGTACCCCGAAGGGTATCTTTTCGCGTCAGCGGTCTATAAAAGAACGGGAAATTCTGCGCAAGGGGGTTACTTGCGTGCTATATGGGCCAATCGCCGGCGTTTTTTGACCACATGACACCTGAACCATTCCATTTGCACCTACCCCAGACCATAGAATCGGCCGTGGTGTTTTCCAGCCCGCATTCCGGGCGCGACTATCCGGCTCAATTTGCCGCGGCAAGCGACCTTGATTCGACAACCCTTCGGTCGTCGGAAGACGCTTACGTGGATCAGCTTTTTTCCGGCTGTTTGACCCACGGCGCCCCGTTGATCGCTGCCAGCGCCCCTCGGGCCTATGTGGATTTGAACCGCAATTCGGATGAACTGGACCCTGCAATCGTCGATGGTGCCCGCGTAGGTGGGCTGAACCCGCGCATTGCGTCGGGTCTGGGTGTTATTCCACGGGTGGTATCCGAAGGTCGGCCGATCCAATCAGGCAAGATTTCGATGGACGAAGCGCGCGCGCGTCTCAACCGATACTACTACCCTTACCATGATCAGCTTCAGGACCTGCTGAACACGTCTCGCGCCGCGTTTGGTGAGGTTCTTTTGGTTGATTGCCATTCCATGCCGCATGAGGCGCTGGCCCAATCTGCGGGTCTTTTCGGAAAGATGCCGCAGGTGGTGATCGGGGACCGTTTCGGGTCGTCATGCCGCACGGACTATGTGTCCGAGGTTGAGCGGCTCTTTCGCGCGGAAGGCTTTCGCACGGGACGAAACACACCATTTGCAGGCGCCCACATCACGCAAAGTTATGGGCGTCCCAGCTCCGGCCAGCATGTGCTGCAAATCGAGATCGATCGCAGCCTCTATTTGGATGAAAAGAACGTCGCAAAGTCGGCGAGCTTCAATCCGATCCGCAAGCGCCTGACGCGGGTTGTGGCGGGCATCTGCAAAATGATGGATAGGCCGATGCAACTGGCTGCTGAATAGGCGGGTATTCGTAACTGTTTGACGCCCGGATGGAGCTCAAATTGAACTTTCGTCCGCCAACAGCGGATGATCGAAACCCAATTGAGTGTCAAAATTTTTTAGGATAGCTTTTGCTTATGGCCTTGCTCGGGCCTCCCCCCTCCACCGGGGCAGCATCCAACATGCGGAGCGAGACAATTTTCGAACCCAACCTGTTCGAGCACGCGCATAAGGAGGGATTGCGGAGACTGCCCGAAAACGGAGGTTCATGATGAGGCTATCATCACCAATCTACAAGCTTAAACGCAAAGCAAAATTGCTGTCACGCGAAGACAAGATCACACTAAATCAGGCTCTTAACAGGATCGCCGCCCTGGAAGGTTTTAAGGACTGGAGCCACCTGGCATCCAGCTATTCCAAAACGACACCAGCCAGTGAAGTCATGAGCTGCCTCAACCCGGGCGATATGGTGCTGATTGCCGCGCGCCCTGGCCACGGAAAGACCCTTCTTGGATTGGAACTGACTGCATTGGCGGGGGAAAACAATCGCACGGGGTTTGTTTTTTCATTGGACTACAACGAAACGGATGTTTGGGATCGGTTTGAAAAACTAGGGCTGAAACCCGCGAAAAGTGACCGTCCAATCGTCGTTGATACCTCTGATGATATCTGCGCCGCGCATATCATTGGACGTCTCAGTAGTTTGCCGGATCATGCGCTCGCCGTTGTCGATTACTTGCAGCTTTTGGATCAAAAGCGAAGCAATCCTCCGCTGGAAGAGCAAATTCTGGCGCTGAAAGAATTTGCAATCAAACGAAAGGCAATTGTTGTCTTGATCTCTCAGATTGATCGCTCGTTCGAACTTTCGTCCCCTGACATGCCAAGTATCAAAGATATTCGACTGCCAAACCCTGTGGACTTGTCACTGTTTGATAAGCGATGCTTCTTGCACGGTGGGGAGATCCAGATAGACGTCGCCGCGTAAGGATGACTCAAACTGCTTTGCGGGCGTTGCGTGACGATCCGCAAAGCAGTCGGAAGATCGGGCGCCTTCTATTCTGCTTCGTTTCGAAAATGCCTTGGCAGAAACCAAGGCAACCTCGTGGTCACGCGTTGGCAGCCTGGATTTTCTGAACCTGCAAGGTCATCCCTTCCGCGGCTGTCACCCGAACGGTTTCGCCCGGAGCGGAAGCTTCACCAGACGGCCAATTTGCGCGCCAACGGGTGCCATCCACCTCAATAGCGCCCGCGCCGGTGTTGTAGTCCAGCACCTTACCGGTGCGGCCCACCAAATGCCCGGACCGGGTGTTGAGCGTCGCGTGTTCTTCACCGCCGTCGCCGTAGCGGTGCACAAGCCAGCGACCGGCAAAGGTCAACACAAC
>JBCCET010000134.1:0-4288 GCA_039030095.1 Pseudomonadota bacterium
ATCGCCGTGGGAATGCCCGCTGCGACCCAGAACGCAGTGCGCGCATTCAGGAACAAAAACAACAGCGCCACAACCAGCAGCAGCCCGACAGCGGCGTTATCGATTAGCAGATTGAGCCGTTGGTTGATGTAGTCAGCGCGTGTGCGGATCAGGTCGATGGTCACCCCGTCAGGCAGCGTCGATTGCAATTCAGCTGCGACCTCTTCGACCTGACGTTGGATTTTGATGGCGTCACCACGCACGGACCGATCAACCCGGATTGAAACTGCGGGGTTTTCGCCGACGTAATAGGCGCGATTGTAGCTGACGCCTTGCGCAACCACTGCACCCACATCGCGGACGCGAAGCTTTGACCCGTCGGCGTTAGATCGCACGACGATTTCTTCCACATCCTCAGCACTGCGTTTTTCGATGCCGGTACGCACCCGTGCAGAACCGCCTGCCACGTCACCGGCGGGGTCCGCCTCTGCTTCTTCCCCAATTGCTGCTGCAATTTCGCGTAAGGTGATGTTGTGCCGGATCAAGCTCAGTTCGGGCACGTCGATGAATATCTCAGGCGCGCTTACACCCCGGATTGTTGTGCGCGTGACACCTACGCGGAACAGTCGGGCGCTGAATTCATCGGCAAATCGACCCAGTTGATCCACTGGCACAGGGCCAGAGATCACCACGTCAGTCACGCGGTCCCGCCAAACGTTGCGATATATTTTGGGATCGTCGATACCGTCTGGCAGGCCGGTCACACCGTCCACCGCTGTTTTCACATCTTCGGTCGCACGGCCCATGTCCCAGTTGGCTTCAAAATCGAGCCGCATGTAAGCCCGACCCTCGGTGGCGGTGGAATACGTACTTTCGACGCCTTCCACTGCCAAAAGGGCTGGTTCCAGCACCGAAACGACGGCGTTGTCCACATCTTCTGGCCCGGCGCCGTCCCATTTGACGGATACCGTCACGCTGTCGAGGACCACGTCGGGGAAGAACTGCGATCTGATCTGCGTGGCAGCGGTTAAGCCCAGAACCACCATGACAACCAACAGCAGGTTTGCGGCGGTCCTGTGTCGGGTGAAGTAGCTAAGCACACCCCCTGCGGCGCCTGGCAGCGTTCGCATGTCAGCCGCCCATCCGCTGGGTGATGCGATCAACCATCGCCTTTGGCAGTCGATCCTGTTTCAGCGTCTCGATGATCTGCGTCTTGCGGTCAGCCGGGATGCGGCCATTGTTTTGGATAAAGGCGATCATTTGGGCGCGCTTGTCTTCGGCCACTTGAACGGTCTCAATCTCTGCGCCTTCGCCTGCCGTCGCCAGACGCGCCTCCATACGGTCAAGCGCCTCTTTGGCGATCCGCCCGTCCTGCAAAGATTTTATCAGGCGTTCTTGTACGGCTTTTGGTATTACGGTCGATTTTTCCAGCATTGCGATCAATGGGGCCGCCCGTTCGGGCGTGACGTCCACGAATTCGCGCGCCACCAGACTACGATCGCCGCGTGAACGCGGTTTCACTTTGATCCCGGCACCCAGTTGCGGGGCGCGGGCCAGAACAATTTGCCGATCTGCTATGTCGTTGGCGTAGATCAGCACCTCATCGCCCTGTTTGCGTAGGATCTCTACGGTCGCTGCTTCCAGGCGGTCGCCCTCACCAATCAACAGAATTTCGCCTGCATTCGACACTGCCGTTGCAGGAACGCGGGCCACGCCGCTGACAGGTGGTTCCGTTAAAGTCACAGACACAAAGTCGCCGGGGCGGACGGTAACCATGGCGGTTGAGCCGAGCTTTGCGAAAAGTTCGCGCCCGGTTTTGCCTTCCCCAACGGCGGCAGATACCCGGTCGATCTGGGCGGTAAACAGCAGATCGCCACCCAGACGTACAGACACTTGGGCACCTTTTAGGCCCTCTTCGCTTTGCGCGAGTGATTGGAACTCAGCGTTAGAGATGCGAAACGATACCTCCAACGCATCAGGGTCGATTAGGTTGCCCAGCCGTTCATTGGGGTTTACCAAACGGCCAAGCACCACCGATACTTCGGCCAGAACCCCATCAAATTCGGCACGAACTTCTGTATCTGCCAGCACTCGGGCGGCTTCGTCGCGGTTGATCTTACGCCGCTCCAGCATGGTTTCCATGCGCGCGATCCGGGCTTCGGCATTCGACAGGCTGAGCTTTTTGGATAGCAGAGTCTGATCCGCGCTGGCGGTGGCCAGTTCTGCTGTTTCCATTGCAGCATCGGTGCCCACGCCGCGACTGCGCAGGCTGTCCTGTCGTTCCATCGCGCGTTTGCGCAGGGCAAGCTGTCCTTCGGCCGCCGCAACCTCAGCCACGGCCAAGGTCCGTTGGCGCCGGGCATCCGCCAGATCTGCGGTTGCTTCGGCCAGTTCATTTTCAGTGATGGCCAGCCGGCTTGCCGAATTGGCGGGATCGGTCTGAAACAACAGTTCGCCCTTGCGGACAAATCCCCCTTCGCGGAAGTTTTCAGACAACCGCACAAGTTCGCCGCCCGCAGCAGCGCGAACTTCCAGCGTGCGGCCGGAAATCACCTCTCCAAAGGTGGTGATGATCGGCGCTTCATCACCGGGGGTCACGGTTGCCACCTCAACAGAGAAAACCCGTTCCCGGTTCTGGTTCTGGCCCGGTCCCCTGCTCTGTCGCTGTTCGTAGGCATCGAACATGGTTTTGCCAGCCAGGCCCAAAAGGCCAAACGTCAAAGTCAGTAAAAAGAGCCCCATAAGGGACCGGGTGAGAAACCGCATAGCTGTTCGTGGCCTTGTATTTTAGCTGCTGCTATCCTGATACGCTTAAAAAATAGCAGTCCGTCGGCAAAAACCAAATTAATTCCGGGTGATTAGCTGTGCGCAGCATGCCATGCGCGACAAATCAGCCGCGCTACGGGCAAACACGGCAGCGCGTCGATCTGTGTGGGCGTTAGAAAGGCAAACCCTGCGCCTTCGCGCACGCAAATATCCGAAGGTGTAAAAAGTCTATCAGTTTCAAATATATAGATACGTGTGCCGCGCGCGGATTGTGACCTTGCAAAGGGGCGCAAGCTGTCCGTTGAAAGGGTGATGCCAGTCTCTTCCTTGATCTCGCGGACGGCGGTTTCTTCCAGAGATTCTCCCGGTTCCCTTTGGCCACCAAAAAAGCCGAATTGGCCGGGACCAGCGATATCAGGGAAGTCATCGCGCAGTTGCAGGCACACGCGGCCCATTTTGTCCGGCAGCAGGACACCGGCGGCCTGATCCCCGGTTTCAGTCCAGTCGCCAAGGGTTAGCCAGGTCATTTGCGGCGCAAATTCTCTTCTAGGCGCGGCATAATTTCTACGAAGTTGCAGGGCTTGTGCCGGTAGTCGAGCTGATATCGCAGGATCTCATCCCAGCCGTCTTTGCAGGCACCGGGGGAGCCCGGCAGGGCAAAGAGATATGTCCCCCCTGCAACCCCTGCACACGCGCGCGATTGGATGGCAGAGGTGCCAATCTTTTTGGCCGAAATCATAGTGAAGTAGGTCGAGAACGCGTCGATTTCTTTTTCATAGACGTCGCGGTGCGCCTCTACCGTCACGTCGCGGCCCGTCAGCCCTGTTCCCCCGGTGGAAATAACAGCGTCCACCTCCGCATCTGCACACCAGATCCGTAGCTGGTCAGCGATGTCAGCACGCTCATCGGGCATGATTTTGCGGTCTGCTAGGATGTGGCCGTCGGCGGTCAATCGATCGGCCAGCACCTGGCCGGATCGATCTTCGTCCAAATTGCGGCTGTCAGATACCGTCAACACGGCGATGCGTATTGGTATGAAGGTGCGCTCGTTCATATGCCCATCCGCGCTTTCAACGCCAGCAGGTCTGCCCAGCAGTCGCGTTTTCGGATTGGATCGCGAAGCACAAACGCAGGGTGCAGCATTGGCAGGGCGGGACGGCCTTGCGTCTCCACCCAGGTGCCGCGCAGCCGGGTTATGCCCTTGCGGCCCAGCAAAGCCTGGCAGGCAATATTGCCCATAGGCACGATGATGTCGGGGTTCACCAGCGCGATGTGGCGTTCCAGAAATGGCAGCATCATGGCTATTTCATCGGGTTCCGGGTCGCGGTTTTGCGGAGGACGCCAAGGTACAACATTGGTGATGTAGAGCGAATCGGTGCCCTCATTTGTGCGCTCCAGGCCGATAGAGGCGAACATTCGGTCCAGCATCTGACCCGCGCGACCTACAAAAGGTTTGCCTTGCACATCTTCTTCGCGGCCCGGTCCTTCGCCCACGATCATGACCCGGGCTGCTGGATTGCCGTCGGAAAAGACAAGGTTACGC
>JBCCET010000135.1:0-4219 GCA_039030095.1 Pseudomonadota bacterium
GTCAGGTCAGCGATATCCATATTCATGCCCAGCAGCTTGTTCGGGTACGTCGTCGGGTTGAAGAGATCATGACTACCCATACAGGGAAAGCCCTGGAGCAGATTGAACAAGACACGGATCGAGATTTCTACCTAGATGCCCAGGAGGCCAAAGCGTACGGATTGGTTGATGAAGTACTCACCAATACCGAGCATGTGCCAGACCAACAGGTTAGCGAGATGATTAAATAGGAGATAAACCTATGAATGCTGAAAAACAAATCCGAAATGAGGTAAAACCCTTACCTATCTATCCTTCGGTTCCGCCTGTCCTGGGCGTGGCGGGTGTCAGCGGCAACGGCCAGACCCAGTTGATGGAAGTGCTCGCCGGTATGCGCCACCTGACGGCTGGATCGATCAACGTGCTCGGAAACGAAGTCCGCGCAGCCTCTGCCACCAGCCCGCGCCGCATTCGTGATCTGGGTGTCGGCCACATCCCGGAGGACCGTCACCACCATGGGCTGGTGCTGAACTTTGAGGCGCGGGAAAACATGATCCTCGGGTTTCACGAAAGTGACCTGACCGGGACCGGCTTTTTGATGGATCAGGCCGCCATATCTTCGAACTGTCAGGACAAGATGGACGGCTTTGACGTACGTCCGGGCAACCCAAAGCTCAACGCCAAGAACTTCTCCGGCGGCAACCAGCAAAAGATCGTCATTGCGCGCGAATTTTCTGCGAACCCCGGCGTTCTGTTGGTGGGACAACCGACCCGCGGCGTGGACGTGGGCGCGATTGAGTTCATTCACAAACAACTGCTCGAACTCCGCGATGCTGGCTGCGCGATCCTGTTGGTCAGTGTGGAGTTGGATGAAATCATGTCCCTGTCAGATCGGATCATGGTGCTGTGTGACGGCCAGAATGTGGGCATCGTCGATGCCGCCGACGCGGATCGTCAAACCCTTGGCCTGATGATGGCGGGCCAGCGCCAGGAAGGGGCCGCCGCATGAGCGCACCAACACCCCCATTGCCGCGTTGGGCGGACCTTTTTTTGCTGCCACTGATCAACCTGTGCGCCGCATTCCTCGTTTGTGGGTTGGTGGTGCTGGCCATCGGGGAAAACCCGATTGAGGCCATGGGCGTCATGATCCAGGGTGCCTTCGTTTTTCCCGGTGGTCTTGGCTACACGCTTTACTACACAACAAACATTATCTTCACCGGCCTTGCCGTCGCCACAGCCTTCCATGCCATGATGTTCAACATCGGCGGCGAGGGTCAGGCCACGCTCGGCGGGATCGGAGCGGCCCTTGCCGCCTTCGCATTCGCCTGGGCGCCTGGGATTATCGCGCTTCCCATGGCAATTCTGGGCTCCGCACTTGCGGGTGCGCTGTGGGGCGTGGTGCCGGGATATCTGCAAGCCAAACGCGGCAGCCACATCGTAATCACCACAATCATGTTCAACTTTATTGCCGCCTCGATCCTCGTCTGGCTGTTGGCCGGGCCGCTGATCCAGGCGGGACAATCCAGCCCGCAAACCGCGCCGTTACCCGACCAGACGTGGCTGCCAAAAATGCAGGACATGTTCAGCTGGGTCGGGATTGAAACCGCCCGCACACCCTTCAACGCCTCATTCCTGATAGCACTTTTGGCGCTGTTTGTTTTCTGGGTGCTGATCTGGCGCACGCGGCTTGGATATGAAATTCGAACCGTTGGGCAAAATCCGGACGCGGCGCATTATGCGGGCATCAACGTGGCACGGGTGATCATTATCGCCATGGCAATCGCCGGGGCGTTTGCCGGGCTGCTGGCAACCAACGAAATTCTCGGGTCGAGCCATAAGGTGGTCAACAGCTTCACCGCCGGATACGGCTTTACCGGCATCGCGGTCGCGCTAATGGGGCGCAACCACCCCATCGGCATCTTCTTGGCCGCACTTCTTTTCGGGGCGCTGTTCCAAGGCGGGGCGGAGCTTGACTTCACCTACAAGACGATCAGCCGGGAAATGGTGTTATTGATCCAGGGGATGATCATCCTGTTTTCCGGTGCGCTGGCTTACATGTTCAATCCGCCGCTCGCACGCCTGATTGCCCGAATGGCGGCCGGGCGGGAGACAGCCCATGGGTGATTTTCTTTTCCAACTGCTGCTGATCTTTGATTCCACAGTGCGGATCGCAACACCGCTGATGTTGTGCGCTATGGCCGGCATCTTTTCTGAACGGTCCGGGATCGTGGACATCTCACTTGAAGGAAAGCTGCTGTCCGGCGCCTTTGTTGCCGCAGCGGTTGCAGCGGTGACCGGGTCCGCCTGGCTGGGCCTTTTTTGTGCCATGGCAGCGGGCGTGTTCATGTCGCTGATCCATGGCTTTGCCTGCATCACGCACCGGGGCGACCAGGTCGTGTCCGGCGTTGCGATCAATATTTTGGCGAGCGGATTAACCGTTGTTCTGGGCATCGCCTTGTTTCAACGCGGCGGGCAGACCCCCAGCTTGCCAAAGGAAGACCGCTTTACACCCATTGAATGGATTGGCGTTGATGCGATGGACAGCATCCCGGTGATCGGCGCGATCTACAGGCAATTGATTTCTGGCCACAACCTGCTGGTCTATGTGGCCCTGATCGCAGTGCCAATTTGCGCCTTCATATTGTACCGCACCCGCTTTGGCCTGCGCCTGCGTGCGGTGGGTGAGGTGCCAGAGGCAGTGGACAGCGCCGGTGTCTCGGTCGCTTGGCTACGCTATCGCGCACTGATCGTGGGCGGACTGTTGTGCGGTATCGCCGGGGCATATTTGTCGATTGCTCAAGGGTCGAATTTCGTGCGCGAGATGAGTGCGGGCAAAGGGTACATCGCCCTGGCCGCAGTTATCTTTGGCAATTGGCGACCGATCTCCGCCTTTATGGCCTGCCTGTTGTTCGGATTTCTGGAGGCATGGACCTCTCGCCTACAGGGCACAACGATCTGGCTTTTGGAAGACATTCCAACACCCCTGATGCAGGCTTTGCCCTATGTGCTGACGGTTCTGTTGCTGGCGGGCCTGATCGGCAAGCCCAGACCACCGGCAGCGATTGGGAAACCCTACATCAAATAGACAAAGCCGGGCGCTAATAGAACAGCGCCTGCCCCAACCTGCGTAGAAACATCAGTAACAGCGCCACAAAGGTCAACGCCAACAAGCTGTGCTTCAAAATTGACAGTACGTTAGACATTTCTGCGGTCACGGCATCTACCGGCAAATTGGCGGACGTCATGCGCCAGATCATCACGTTTTCCCCCCAATCGAACAGGGCCGTTGCCAGTGCCAACAAAGCCAACCAACGCCAGCGTTCGCCGTCTGCCATGACCCAGATGAGTGCTCCGATCAGGCTCGCGTAAACGGCAGGGTGGATAATGTCAGCGATCTGGATGATCTCGTACCGGGCCCAGGCTTCCGGCGAATAAGCGCCTAAAATCTCGTTTACTCGGTCGATTGAATAGCCAAATTCCATATCAAGGATTGGCATACTTGTCAGTTTATTGATCAGAAAGACATTCTGATAAATGACGTAAGCTAGGCCAATTTCCAGCAACAAAAGAAGCGAAAACGTGCGCCGCTGCAAAATCACTCGGAAAAATGTTTCAAACATACCTGCAGGTTAATCTGCACCTATGCAGACGTGCAAGTTGGATCGTCGGCCCTGGCTGCGCCGCCTATTCCCCCACTTTGCAGAACTTCGCCCCATTCGACCGATCACAAGCGGATGTAAAGCTGCCGGATTTTCGCTCAAACGCACCCGCCCCGGCTTTTGGCTTTTCGGCTTCCTGCTGTGCTTCCGCGTCTTCGTCCTCTGAATCCTTGCCCGCCAACAAGGCAGCCAACAGGTTCTTTGGTTTCTTCTTGGCGCTCGACCCCGAAGAATTGGCCGTTTCTTCGTCCTCAGAGGTATCCAGGTCAGAGACAAAGTTCTCACCTGGGGCACGCAACTCTACGTCTGGTCGCACGTCGCGTGTGGCAGCATTCACGTAAGTCGCCACGTCATCACCCGTGGGCGGATTGCCATTCTTGTCGAGCCCGCGCACGGCCGCAAAGGCCATCAGATCCATGCCCTGGAACAGGTCAAAGACCTC
Organism: Pseudomonadota bacterium; assembly: GCA_039030095.1. Taxonomy (GTDB): domain Bacteria; phylum Pseudomonadota; class Alphaproteobacteria; order Rhodobacterales; family Rhodobacteraceae; genus Amylibacter. Next base: position 4,081 of record JBCCET010000135.1, read on the forward strand.
ATCCAGTGACGCATTTGTAAAAACTCCGACGGCGGTATCATGACCCACAGGAGCCACCATGTTCAAAAGGTCGCGATCGGGATAGTCGTAGCGTTCCCATGTCAAACCGGCGAGTTCAAAGCCTTCTACCGTTTCTCCA
>JBCCET010000136.1:0-4182 GCA_039030095.1 Pseudomonadota bacterium
AATCACCAGCGCTATCACGAGAGCATCAACAACGTCACACCTGCCGATGTCTACTTCGGGCGGGACAAAGCTATTCTAAAGCAAAGAGAAAGGATCAAACGAAAGACACTCGAAGCGCGACGCTTGCATCACCACAAACACGCCGCATAATCAAACTAAACAGATGAGCCAAACTCTCGCTTAGTTCAGGCCGCCCTTGGTTCCAAAAAACCTGACGACGGACACTGGGTGATGCCATCTCAACCTCGCCGAGTTGTCCGTTTTTCACTCCAAGAGATCTTTCGTTTCGCGTGAACACAACCCGGTCGCCAGGGGCAAAGGCGCGAGGGCCTGTTTCGGTTTCGATGAGTGTGTCTTCGCTCTTATCGGTCGATGAGCGGAGTGCAGCGCGGATGGCTTGGTTGAGGGCAAACACATCTTTGCGGCGGTGGGCGAAGGCCAGGCGGGTTGTTTCTGGGCCGTTCAGTTCAACGTCTGACACATAGTCTTCTACTAAGGCGGCGAGGGCAGTATCGTGGCTGGAACGTTTGGCGACTTTACCTTTTTCTTCGTAGGCGGTGATGGCTTCACCGATATTGCCCTTCGATAGATCACGGGAAGCTTTGCGTTGCCATGCATGCTTTTGGCGGTGGATTTGAGTGAGATGCGATGCGCCGTGTGTTTCGATCAAAGCGCGGAAGGGTGTGCCTGCTTCTATGGGCTGCAATTGCTCCGGGTCTCCGACGAGGACCAGTTTTGCACCAATTTCGTGCATCTTTTGGGTGATGCGCATCAATTGGCGTGTACCAATCATGCCCGCTTCGTCGATGACTAGTACGTCGCCGCGATTGATCGGCTCGTAGCCGTTTTTCCAACTTGCCTCCAAGGACGCCAAGGTGCGGGAAGGGATGTCAGACGCTGTTTCCAATCCATCCGCTGCTTTACCCGCAAGTGCCGCGCCATGAACCGTCGTGCCTTGCTTTACCCAGGCGGCAAGTGCAGTTTTGAGCATGGTGCTTTTGCCAGCGCCTGCGAGGCCCACGACGTTAGCCAGTTGGTTGCCGCCAAGTATGTGGCGCAAAGCGGCGCGCTGTTCATGACTCAGGCTGCCGCCAAACTGCGCTTGCATCTCAGCGTCTTGTGCCGCGATAGCGTTGTCGATGTGGCTTGTGCTTACGCCAAATCCGCTGCGTTTCGAGAGGATCCCGGCGTAAGATTTGAGATGTGCGTCGGCAGATAGATAGTCCTTGGTCGTGAACTTGCCCGCGTCATCAACTAGCACCAATTCCTTGGAGGCCATTGCCGTGTCTGCAGCGAGTTTAAGCGCCATCGGGTCTTGGATGCGTTTGGCCAGAGCGCGCAGCACGTCTGTTCGTGAGAAGATGGCGTCTTTTTCTGAGATGTAACCCAAGATCAGCTCGGGATTGGCGAGAAGCTGTTTCTGGCTGAAGGGGATGTCATCACGCGGCAGCACCAGATCCTGACGCGGATCAGGGCGTGTGATCTTTTCAAACGTCGCTTGCAGTTCAGCCAGGATGTCAGGCTGGGTGCGTTCCTGCTCCAGGGCTTTGCGTTCGGCGAGATGCTTTTCGATGAGCGTCTGCATTTCAGCGCGATCGTCGGTCTGAAGTTTTTCGGCTTCGGTTGCGAGATTTTGGATCAGGTCTCGGTAGCGTCCTGTCGCGCGCGCCCAAATGGCCTTGATCCCACGCGGAAGACGGGACTTGCGCTCCAATCGGGTTTGGTCGCGCCTGATTGCATACTCGATTTTGAGTTCGAGACGTTCGCTAGGTTGACGCTCCACAAGAGCTTTCAGCCGTTGCTCAAAACGTTCGGAATTTCGCTCGGGTTGCCTTAGCTTGGCCCGCGCGTTTAGCTTTTTAAAGGCATTAATAGCCGCGTCCACTGACCATAGATCATCCTCTGATCCCAGCCGTGCCCGTAGCTCTTTTGGCTTTACGCCGCACCACCGGGAAAGGGACCAAATCTTGCCATCCTGATCCACGGCGACAAACCCGCGCCGGTCCCCACGGGCGAGCAAATAGCCTTGTTCCCAGAGCGCCGCAGAAAAGGCTGCACGCGAGTCCGATTGCGCCCAACACTCTTGGAACATCATCTTTTGCGACTTAGGATCACGTTTGGCGCGCTTAGCTTGACCAGCCTCTTGTCGTGAGAAGTTTGTCGGATCTCGGGCGTCGTGGTCTCTAAAGCCCTCCGGAATGTCCCAGTCATGCGTGCGATACAGGTCGCGTGAGATGTCCATCAGTTTGCGTTTGTAGTGCGAAAGCTTGATCGCTTTAATCTGATGCGCATCAATCCGAGACCAGACGCAGTGGGCATGGCGACGCCCCAGCTTTTCATGGAAGACGATGGCGCGGGGCTGCCCCGAGAGCCCAAGCTTACGCTCGATATCCGCGATGGCCTGTTCAAATACATCCACGGGGACAGCGGCATCAGACGGCGGGTTGAGTGACAAAGAAAAAAGGTATTTCTGGCACTGCGTTCCGCCCGAGATCGCTTCCGTTTCCGCGAACGCGCTGTAGAGATCATCCGCAACAAATCCTTCGACCGCATGCACAGTGACATGGTCGTTGTCGCGTGGGTTGAGCAGGTGCCGCGCCAATTCCGCCCCATGCCCGCGTTCATTGCCTTCGAGGATCACGCAGGTTTCCCGAGTGCTTTCATCAACAAAGCGCGGATCGCTAGGACATGTTCATAAGCCTCATTAATCTGAGCTTGTTCGGGCTCGCCTATACCCAAAGCGCCGATATTGGCGTGGTAGGCCAGTTGGTTGAGATTATTCGCGATGCGTGACTGACCAAGCAAAGCCAGAGCTTCAGCGATAGCCTTTTTGTCCGCCACAACCGACTTAGGCCGAGACTTCCGGGGCTTGGTTTCTTTGGCAAAGACACAAGCACGAATATAAGCGCTGAGCGTCATGCCCGCCGCCAGTTCTTCTAAATTAGCGCGCTCTTCGGGCGTCAGCCGCAGCGTGAGAGGAGATATCGCCGTTCGCTTTTTATCGCGCCCACTCATCTCGACGGTCCCGCAGGCGGCTTGCGGTTTTGAAAGATGATCTTGGGAGCAGATGGGGCAGGGCCTTCACCTGCTGCGACCGCCTCAAAGGACCTCAGCTTGTGGATAACTTCCGGCTCAGCCTTGAGAATTTACTCCCAATTCTCTAACTCTGACACGATGGAAAAAGCCAACGCAGTGTTCGAGGTTTCTCCTCTCAACTGCACCACAATACCTATCACCAAGCATAGCCAAAGTTCGCAGACCTTGTATTTATTGGGTTTCATGCTCCATGATTGTTCGTACGGCACCGCAATGGCTCGCTGAAAGTGGGCCAAGAGCATCAAAAACCCACTTCAAGGAAGTTCGGATATGTCCAATGCAGCGGAGAGAGGGAACAGAGGTCTTGCGCAAGCTTACGTGGAAGATGCGCCTGTTGGAAGGCATCTCGACCGCAATGGGCTGTATTTGATGGTAGTAGCGCCGGGGCAAGGGTCATGGGTATACAGAAAGCAACGGGCCGGAAAGCGTCATCAAATCTGACTTAGCTCAGCCTCAGACGTGAAACTGACTAAGGCGCGCGACCTTGCGGCAAAAGTAAACACTGCACTGTTGGAGGGCATCGACCCTTGGGAGGCGCTTGGTCATAAACCACTTGATGCAAGCGCGAAGGATTGGACGCTTTCGGCGGTGACTGAGCGGTGCTTCGACGCGCGTAAAGGTGAACTTAAGGGGGATGGCAAAGCGGGCGCCGGCTTTCGCCCTTGGCAATTTATTTTCAGCCCTGTCTAGGCAACCGTTCAGTAGCCGGCATCACCCCAGAGGACGTTCGCTCGACGCTTTCGCCAATTTGGAAGAGCAAACACCCAACCGCGAACAAGGCGGCAAACCGTCTTGGCATCGTTTTGCGATATGCCAGTGATGAAGGCGAGGAAGTTGACGAAACAGCAGTGCCGAAAAGGTGGCGTCTTCTGGGTGCTGTTAAGCACAAAGAGAAGCATATCCCACATACCGCATGGGAGGCTCTCCCAGTTCTGTATGCGCATGGTTGTCAATCGGCATTCAATCTTGACCCCTTATCGGCGCGCAAAATTGACCCCCTTGGTTCCGAGCAGTCCCGTCCCATCGTAGTTCTCATATAACGAAGCTGGGCCGGGCCTGCGGCGGTTTCTGTTTGTGCTTAAGCTC
>JBCCET010000137.1:0-3881 GCA_039030095.1 Pseudomonadota bacterium
TCAAGGCGGCGCGCCCGAGGGTGTGCTGGCCGCGGCGGCCCTGAAATGCATGGGCGGTCAGATCTTTGGCCGGCTGGTATTCCGAACCGATGACGAGCGAAAACGGGCTGCCAAGGCCGGAATCGACGACCTCGACCGGATTTATGCCCGTGATGACATGGTGACATCGGACGTGATTTTTGCGGCCACCGGGGTTACTGGCGGTTCCCTGCTGCCCCGTATCAAGCGCGAACCCGGCTGGGTGGAAACCACAACGCTTTTAATGCGCTCGAAAACCGGCTCGGTGCGACGGATGCAGTATCAGACACCGGTCTGAGCGTCGACCGCGCGTCGGGGCTTGTCCCCGCTCCGTCAAAAACAGTATTTCCGTGAAATCAGCCGGATCCGGGCCGGGTCCGGATTAGGACTTCAAGGGGCAGGCATGAGCTTTCTGGGCGTGACGTCATCCTTAAGCGGGCGCAGATGGGTCGGGCCCTCGGCAGACATCCAGCGGACTGCTGAAATGATCGCGCAGCGCAGTGGAGTTGCCGCGCCGATCGCGCAGATCCTGGCCAGACAGGGCGTCCCGGTTGAAGCCGTCCAAAACTATCTCAACCCCACGCTGAAAGAACTGCTGCCAGACCCGAGACGCCTGAAGGACATGGAAACGGCTGCAAGGCGATTTTGCAAAGCCGTTCAGATGAAACAGCGCATTGCGATATTTGCCGATTATGACGTCGATGGCGGCAGTTCAGCCGCGCTGTTGCTGGTCTGGCTCCGTCATATGGGCGTGCAGGCAACGCTATATATTCCGGACCGGATCGATGAAGGCTATGGCCCGAATGAATCGGCGATGCGGAGTCTGGCCACAAAACACGACCTGATTATCTGTGTCGATTGCGGCACGCTCAGTCACGGCCCAATCGCAGCGGCGAAAGGCGCGGATGTGATCGTTCTGGACCATCACCTGGGCGGCGAAACGCTGCCGGAGTGCCTAGCCGTGGTCAACCCGAACCGACAGGACGAAGATGGCGCTCTGGGATATCTCTGTGCCGCCGCCGTGGTGTTTCTGCTGTTGGTGGAATCGCGGCGACAATTGCGCGAAACCGGCGCCGAATCCGGCCCCGACCTGCTGACATTGCTGGATCTGGTAGCGCTTGCGACGGTTGCAGACGTGGCGCCGCTGATCGGGGCCAACCGGGCGCTGGTGCGGCAGGGGCTGAAGGTCATGGCTGGACGTCAACGTCCTGGGCTGGTGGCATTGTCGGATGTCTCGCGCATGGATACAGCACCAAATTCCTACCATCTGGGATTTGTGCTGGGTCCGCGGGTCAATGCCGGCGGGCGCATCGGACAGGCCGATCTGGGCGCGCGCCTGCTGGCTACGGATTCGGTTCATGATGCCGAAGCGTTGGCTGCGCGGCTGGACCAACTCAACACGGAACGGCGCGAGATCGAGGCCGCCGTTCGCGCAGCGGCTCTGGAACAGGCCGAGGCGCGCGGTCTGGACGGTGCACTTGTCTGGGCCGCCGGAGATGGCTGGCATCCGGGCGTTGTGGGGATTGTCGCATCCCGCCTGAAAGACAGCGCAAACCGCCCCGCCATTGTGATTGGCTTTGACGGCGACGAGGGCAAAGGGTCGGGCCGGTCTGTCTCGGGTGTCGATCTGGGGGCCGCAATACAGCGCCTGACCGCCGAAGGGCTGTTGGACAAGGGAGGCGGGCACAAAATGGCGGCCGGCCTGAGCGTCCATCGCAACAAGCTGGAACCGGCCATGGACAGGCTGTCTGTCTTGTTGGAAAAACAGGGGGCCGGACAGGCCGGACCCGCGGATCTCAAGCTTGATGGCTTGCTGATGCCCGGCGCGGTGTCGACAGGTCTGATCGAAGACATCGACAAGGCCGGGCCATTTGGCGCCTCGGCCCCTGCCCCGCGTTATGCCTTACCCGACCTGCAGATCAAACACACCCGCCGGATTGGCGAACCCCATTTGAAAGTGACGCTGTCAGACGGAATGTCCGGTCAACTCGACGCCATTGCCTTTGGCGCATTTGAAACCGCGCTGGGGCCACGATTGAGCGAACATGGCGGGCACAGGCTTCATGTAGCGGGACGGCTGGAAATCAATAGCTGGAGAGGACGCCAGTCCGTTCAACTGCGGATCGAGGACGCGGCCGAGGCCACAAGTATTTGAAAAACAGTTATAATACTTGGCCCACAAAAAAGTTCGTCAAATCATTATTTTCCGCTTGCTAGGGTGAACGGTAATCCGTAAAACGCCCCCCACGGTACAGCGTGGCCCGTTCGTCTATCGGTTAGGACGCCAGGTTTTCAACCTGGAAAGAGGGGTTCGATTCCCCTACGGGCTACCACATTTCAATAAAATCAGTAACTTACGGGCGGGTTGAACCCCGTTGGTTGAACCGAAGTTAACTGCTTCTCGCTTTCCTCTTCCGAAATCCACAACTTAGCTGTCGAAAAGGCCGCTTAGGCCTCGTCTGTAGAATTGTTTTGGCGAGGTTGAAGCTTCTTTCGGGCTCGCACCCCAAATTTCAGATAGTTCAACAATCAAATTAGGTTGCACTGGCTTTCCAAAAGGACTTTTAAAATCAAGCTATGCTTGCGCTGGAATTGTTCGATACGCGCGAAAGTGTAGGCTATACATTTGAACTAGCCACTTACGGAGAAGCATAGTTGATAATTCGAAGTGTGACGCCTGTGAACCAATCCAACCTTTCAGATTTTGCGTGGCGTGATCTAAGGCGTTTCCAAAACGTTGTTTCAACAAGTGAACTCTTAATGGAGCTACATTCCGTCTCAGAAAAACACAAAGCAAATGCAGTCAAACAAGCAGAACAAATCCGGCTATGCCTGAGTTTGGCGAAGGAGTATTTTGATGCTGCGCAAACGGTCTCACTCACTACCAAGCCGGTTCTGCTCTACTACTCAATAATGAATTTGGCCTTAGCGGAAGTATTGTTCAAGCAAACAGGCGAGAGTAGCTTGGACTTTGCTAGGGATCAACACCGGCATCACGGCTTAGCGTTTACTGTAGGCGAATTCAAACCCAACGATGACCTAACGTTTTCGGCCACGAAACTTGTTGCTGAACCTATGTTACGTAAAGCCAATGGAACTCGTTTTGGAACATTTGAGTTATGGCACAAAACTGCCCGGCAACACCCTGCCATAGGCCGAAGTGACGATGCTACAACTGGTACCAACCGCCTTTCTCCGCTGACTATCCCACGCACTGAGACTATGCCATTGATCAACGAAAAAGGCATCACTTTGGCTTATTGCCTCCAAAGAATGCCTTCATTGGCAGGTTCAGTTGATCCTCTTGGCCTCCCCAGTGAGATCGTACGAGCAAGTATTCGGCTGGATCGTACGAATGAAAAAGAGGTGCGTCTCACTTACCTATTCCACCCTTACAAACCTGAAACTATCAAGCGCGCGCTGGACCAATTTAGCTTCCCGCCTGCGTTGGTGCCAAACGTGGACATCGAGGAAAGAGGAACGGGAGCAAAAGTCGAGTTCCTTTTCCCAGCTCAAAGTCAATATTCCGTTAGTCTGGGCGACTGCTACAACTGGGATGAAGAACAATTGTTCTTGCACACAAAAACAGAGCCTTTGAATGAGTTTGGTCTGTTCTATGTTTCCTTGTACATACTTGGAAACTACGCAAGATATTTTCCAGACAGGTGGGTAAAGGACATAGAAATGGCTTCGCCTGTATGTCTTATAGCAGAGGAGCTTGTTGAAAAAAGCGCAGAACGATTTCCGGTACTTGCTCTTTCGGAGCTTCGTCAAAGTATAATTATTGCTAAAACGACACGGGTCTGGTGACGGATTTTTGGGTTGAACTTCGCTACCCAAAGGTTGAACCGACTTTGTGTGAA
>JBCCET010000138.1:0-3746 GCA_039030095.1 Pseudomonadota bacterium
ACGGCAAAGCGCCGCGAAACCTTGATCCGTTGGGACGGGGTCGCCCCGCCGAAAGCGCATGAACAGCCCGTCCGGGCTGATCTTATCCGCGCCGTCCTCCGGCTCTGGCAAAACTACGATCACCCTTGGCATTCTCGCCGCGCTGAGGCGCGCAGGCACGCCGGTGCGAGCTGCAAAATCGGGACCGGATTACATTGATCCCCGCTTTCACGCGGCAGCCACAGGCACAGAATGTATCAATCTGGATGCCTGGGCCATGACGCCGGACCGGATCCGCGCATTGGCCCAGGGGCCGGGTACATTGATCGTCGAAGGGGCTATGGGGCTGTTTGACGGGGCGCCGCCGGATGGCAAAGGGTCCACCGCAGACCTCGCGCGCATCTTGAAGGTACCAGTGGTCCTGATCCTTGATGTGGCAAAGCAGGCCCAATCGGTCGCGGCGCTGGCGCAGGGTTTCGCGCAACATGCGGACGATGTCCACGTGGCGGGATTGATCCTGAACCGCGTCGGCAGCCCCCGGCACGAAAAGATGCTGCGCCGCGCGCTGGAGCCGTTGGGTCTGCCAATCATCGGGGCGATCCCGAGGGTGGCCGACATCGCCACTCCATCGCGGCACCTGGGCCTCGTCCAGGCCGCAGAACGGGCAGATCTGACCGAATTCATCGCAAAAGCCGCTGATATCCTTTCGGAAAGTCTGGACCTTAACCTGTTATACACCTTGGCATCGCCAGTGGCACAGGCAAAAAATGCGGGTCATCAGGTGCCGCCACCCGCCCAAAGACTTTCAATCGCAAACGATCAGGCTTTTGCGTTTGCATACCCCCATTTGCTGTCCGATTGGCGCGATTCAGGCGCTGAAATAGGTTTCTTTTCGCCCCTTGCGGATGAGCCGCCCGATCCAGCCGATCTGGTCATCCTGCCCGGCGGATACCCAGAATTACACGCAGGAAAGCTCGCAGCAAACGAGGTTTTCCTGACCGGATTGCGCAACGCCACTGCGGTTTATGGGGAGTGCGGCGGGTATATGGTTCTGGGTGAGGGATTGGTAGACGCAGATGGCACCCGCCACGCTATGGCTCGGTTATTGCGGCTTGAAACCTCTTTTGCCCAACGCAAACTGCACCTGGGGTACCGCACATTAAACGCGTCTGATGGGCCGTTTCCGGGCGCCTATACGGCCCACGAATTTCACTATGCCACCACATTGATGGCCGCCGGTCCGCCGCTTTTTTCCGCCAAAGACGCAGAAGGTTCGGCCCTGCCCGACATGGGCCTGCAACACGGGACTGCAAGCGGCAGTTTCGCACACATCATAGACCGCGCTTGACCCCTTGCCGAGCTGGGGCAATCGGCGTACCGCTGGCGCCATGACAACCGCAGACGCCTTTGCCCCCGACGACCGTATCGCCAAACGCAACGTGATTGTGCTGGTTCTGGCCCAAGCGCTTTTGGGCGCGCAGATGCCGATGATCTTTACCGTCGGTGGGCTGGCTGGCCAGCAGATTGCAGGCAACATCTGTTTTGCCACCCTGCCGATTTCCATGATCGTTTTCGGGTCGATGACCACCGCACCTTGGCTGTCATCTTTGATGCAGCGTTTTGGGCGGCCAGCGGGGTTTTATGTGGGCGCAGCCGCCGGTGTAGCTGGTGCGATCATCGCCGCTTACGGGCTCTACTTGCAGAGCTTCATGCTCTTGCTCATCGGCAGCTATGTAACCGGGATTTATATGTCAGCCCATGGGTTTTACCGCTTTGCTGCAGCTGACATGGCAACCGACAGTTTTCGGGCGCGGGCCATTAGCTACACCATGGCGGGTGGGCTCCTGAGCGCAATCATCGGGCCGCAGCTTACGAAAGTGACCACGGACGCCTTTGTGGTGCCGTTCCTGGGGGTCTACGCCGCGATTATCGTTCTGAACCTTCTGGGTTTTATTCTGTTTGCCTTTTTGAAGATTCCGCGGCCGCCAAAGGCCGAGGGTGTGGGTGGCGGCCGGTCGCGGATGCAACTGCTGCTGACACCGCGCATCGCTGTGGCGATGATCTGCGCGATGGTCTCTTACGCGCTGATGAATCTGGTTATGACGTCTACCCCGCTAGCTGTGGTGGGGTGCGGTTTCACACAGAACCAGGCCGCTGACATCGTAATGTTCCATGTCTTGGCCATGTATGCGCCAAGCTTTTTCACGGGACATCTGATCAACCGGTTCGGGGTGGAGCGCATCGTCGGGCTCGGCATGGTTATCCTGACAGCGGCAGGCGGCGTGGCACTTGCCGGGGTGGAGCTGACAAACTTCACCGTTGCATTGATCCTTTTGGGCCTTGGCTGGAACTTCGGGTTCATCGGCGGCACGGCAATGCTGGCCGACAGCCATACACCCGAAGAACGCGGGCGGGTTCAGGGCATGAACGACTTCGCTGTTTTCGGCCTCGTGACAATTGCATCGCTGTCGTCAGGCGGGTTGATGAATTGCTCTGGCGGTAACGCTGTTGAGGGCTGGACAGCAGTCAACCTCGCTATGGTACCGTTCTTGGCGTTGGCCTTTGCATCGTTGGTGTGGCTGGGGTTGAGAGGCCGCACGACAGCTTAAATCTGCCAGCTACCGCGCTATCGCCACGCCGGAATGCACCAGTTTCCACTCAATAGCGTCGATCAGCGCCTCAAAACTAGCATCCACAATGTTGGCGTTCACACCAACCGTCGACCAGCGTTGGCCAGAGCTGTCTTCACTGTCGATGATGACGCGCGTAACTGCTTCTGTCCCGCCGTTGGTGATGCGAACCTTGAAGTCCACAAGGTCGATGTCGTCGATAATCGCCTGATACGGTCCAAAATCCCGGCACAATGCACGCCAAAGCGCGTTTACCGGGCCTTGGTCGTTGCCCTCTGCATCAAGGGATTCACTAGCGGACAGATACCGCTGCCCGGCAATGTCCCAAGCCACAACGGCTTCAGACCGGGTTATGCGTTCCGGCCCACGCACCCTTTCGACCGTCACGCGGTATCGCATGATGCGAAAAAATGCTGGCATTTGGCCCAGCGTACGACGCGCCAAAACCTCGAAACTTGCCTGCGCGCTATCATAGGCGTACCCGCGATCCTCGCGGGCTTTGATGTCGTCCAGGATCTGCGCCAAGCGGGTATCACCTTTTGCCACGTCCAGCCCTGCTTCGGACAGTCGTTTTCGCAGGTTTGACTGACCTGCCTGGTTTGACATCGGAATTATCCGCTGGTTGCCCACGGCGCCGGGATCCACGTGCTCATAGGTACGCGGGTCCTTGGAAATTGCGCTGGCGTGCAAACCGGCCTTATGGGCAAATGCGCTGGAGCCCACATACGCCGCTTGCTTGTCCGGCACCCTGTTGAGGATATCGTCCAGCATCCGGCTGATCCGCGTCAGATCGGCCAACCCCTCCTCTGACACGCCAATTTCAAATTGGGACCGGTAAGGTTCTTTAAGCAACAGCGTTGGGATGAGTGTTGTCAGGTTTGCGTTGCCGCACCGCTCCCCCAAACCATTCAGCGTGCCCTGGATATGCCGCGCACCGGCGTCCACGGCGGCCAACGAATTTGCCACCGCGTGTTCGGTGTCGTTGTGCGTGTGGATGCCGATGTGACTGCCAGGCACACCTGCTTCAATCAGCGCCCCTGTGGCCGCCGCGACTTCGGACGGGAGCGCGCCACCATTGGTGTCACACAGGACAATCCACCGTGCGCCCGCGTCATAGGCGGCTTTCGCGGCACGCAG
>JBCCET010000139.1:0-3643 GCA_039030095.1 Pseudomonadota bacterium
GGCGTCCGGATGCCCTTGGCCTTGGTGCCCTTTTGCGGGGCGGGAAGCACTCTGTATTCGTAACGCTGCATATCGACTCCGGAATTTGACAGGCAGGTGTAGCGATTGAGCGCGAGCCGTCAAGCGCAGGCTTGCCGGGGCGGGGGCGCGCGTGCGAGATGTGGCTGGCAGAACATGGGGTTTTGGCAACATGGTGCGGGCCGAGAAGATTCAGGACAGGGAAACACTGCTTGCATGGCTGGAACAGCGCCCTGAGGCGTCGCGCTGGTCAGATGCAGTCAAAATTGCGTCACGCTGCGCTCTGCGCGTTTTGCCCCACTACGTGTCGTTTCTGGACCATGAACAGGCGCGTGCCTTTGACATGACAGCCTTGCCTATATTCAGGCTCAATCTGATATCCGCGGTCGTCGGCAAATTTGACAATACAGAACTGGCCGAGGCAATTGCCGCGTCGATCGGTGTTGGCGCGTCATCCACCGCAGATATATCGAATGCTACTCGCGCATCCTCTGCAAAAACCCGATCAGCGGCAAATGCAGCCCTCGAAGCGGTTTCTGCAGCCCGATCCGTTTCATCGCTATCTGCCGCCGGCAGCACAGCTGCCGCTGCCGCCCGCGCTGCATCTGAGTACTCCTTCAAACCCCGCGCCGACTCTTGGAGAGCCGTGCGCGAAGATGTTCAGTTAACCGAGTCAGGCCAAGACATCCTACATTGCCCGCTTTGGCCACATTTTTTGTTTTACCGTACCGTTGGCGACTGGAGGTCTTGCAAACGCTGGCTGACGGCCAAACCCGGCCACGACTTTTGGATCCGCTGGTACGATACTGCGCTCGACGGTCGCCCTGTGACCGGGGACTGGGACGGTCATTGGCACGTGCTGCGGGCGATTGCAGAAATCCCTGATGAGGAGTGGAAAAAAGGCGCCGAACATATCGCTGCCCTAATCGAGGTGATCGAGGCAGACCACAGCTATCGTGTGAGCGCCGAAACCCAGAGCAGCGCTGAAGCCCTGCTCAGATCCGCCCTGGGGCGGTTTGGCTTTGACGAAATACGTCACCTCATGGAATTGCTGCCATTCGCTGACGACCTCCGGCTGCTGCGTGAGCCCGACCATGTTGACGCGTTCATCCGCGATATCGATCAGCAGCGGCGCGAGATCGAGACCTTTTTGCGCGCCCTCGACAAGGAATCCGGCAATCTGCAGGGTGCGGGCTCTATCCACACTTATTTCGAGGCGATCCTCGAAGAAGTGGGTAAATCCCGGCAAATGTCCCAGCTCAATATCGGTTGGCTGGTCGATTGCGGTGAAATTCTGCAAGGCTTTGCCCATCGAGAAGAGACGCTGCGTGAGCTCGGCCCGCTGTCGATTCCGTTCAAACGTACGCTTGGAAACCTGCTCGACCTCATCCACACGCATTTTTCAGCGACGATCCTGCGCTTTGCCACCCTGCGCGACATCCGGTCATCCGAGGACACCAACCTTGCCGAACTGATGCAGGACCTGCGTCGTGGCTTTGACGTGATCAAGAGCGAGGCAGAGGATGACCGCGTGCCCATGGCGCCCGAAGCGAAGGCTGTGTTCGACCTCCTGCTCGACGAAACCGAGGCGTTGATCAAGCGCGAGTTTCTGGCCGCAGACCCCTCGCTCAAAGGCGATCTCAGAAAAGACATCGACTATAGAATGGCGCAGGTCTCGGTGTCGCTGCGCCTGTATCTCGAACAATCACAGGCGCCGCGCAAAGCGGTCTCGGGCATCGTCAAAGGCGTGGCCAGAAAAAAGGTCGCCAAAAGCACCGAAGGGCTGGTTGACTGGTTAGTCGAGGCACTCAGGGGCGGTGGGTCATAGCCGCCCGCCAAAGCGGATCAATCCCAGCAACTGACCAGAACCGTCATGGCGTTGGCGCGCCGGTTCAGTTCATCCGGTGAAATGGTCCGATGCTCGTCATCCTCCTGGGCAGTCAAGCCGGCGGAGTCCAGCAGATCGCGCAGGGCCTGTGCGTCGGCCGCAAAGCTGACATCGCGCGGCAATTGCTGACCCGTCTTGGGATCCGGCAGCAGCATTCCGATCACTGCGCCCCCGGTGTCAAAAACCGGCCCGCCGGCATCTCCGTCCTGTGCGGCCATGGTCAGCCGAGTCAGTTCGGTCTCGCCGCGCAATCCCCGCAAATCCTCAAGCGCACCAAAGGTGAGTGTCGGAGCCCCCAGCACGCCCTCATAGGAAAACCCAGAGACCGTGACTTTGGATTGCAGGCGCGGCTCACCTGGGCGCAACCCGGCCACCGCCATCGGCGCCAGAGACTGAACCGGGCGCAGAACCGCAACGCCAAGGCTGGTATCCGCGGTGACAACCTCCGCCTGATAGGCCTGATCGACCGTGATTCTTGTGCAGTTCCCGACCGCTTCGGCGACGGTTACCACGGTCCCTTCGTCATCCACAAAGAAACCGGACCGATTCAGGCGCGGTTTGCGAACGTGTAGGCCGGACACCAGATCGATCCGCTGCTCGGATTCGGTGCCGGCCGCCGGATCAAGAACTGCATCGTCCCGGGACAGGCTGGATTTCATCGCCGCCAGAACACGGGATCTGCGGGCTTCGTCGCCATCGGGCCAGATCAGCGTAAAACCCTTGATCTGGCCATCCGCAAGGGACGCCTCGGTATATGACACGATGCCATTGCCGCGCCCTTCCAGCACAAAATCGTTCTTGCGCCGTTCGCGCGGGCCGTTCAGCGGGACAATCTCCAGCGTTTGCATGATGTCATACAGGCCGTACAACGTGGCCCGATCGCCGGGCTGGCTGATCAGCAGAACCTGCGCGCCAAGATCGCTCGCAGCCTCAAAATGCGCAAATGGCGGCTCGTATCGCGAGAATCTGATGGCATCCAGCGGCATATCCAGAGTCAGGCCCGCCTGATCGTCCGAGAACCGGCGCATGCCGACACTGATCAGCGGCTCGTTGTACTGATCCATCAGCGTTTTGCGCTGCAGGGTGGTCAGAATCCCGGTGGTTTCAAAGCCATTGGCGAACTGCCAGTCCGACATCGACCGCCGGGTGCCCGGCCCAAAGGCCCCATCGATGGTCGAGTTGTAAAATCCTGCCGCCTGCAAGGCGATCTGCAATTGCTTGCGCTCGTCGGCAGTCAACAGGCGCTCGTTCTGGCGCGCCTCGGCGCGGGATTCGTCCGACGGCTGGATGGTCAAAGGGGCTGCTGCTGCTTCGGTTGTCTCTTCCGTGACGGGGGCCGGGACAACGGCAGGCAATGCGCCTGCCGCGCCCGGTGGCCAAAACTGCTGACCCAGAGAGCGGGAAAACGCGATGAAACTGTCGCGCGGGATCTGACGTTCGGCGAGGTAGACCTCCAGCACTCGTTGCGCGTCGTCGCGATTGTAAGGACCAAGAACGATGCCGTACCAACTCCCGCCCAGAGAAAAGCCGCCGACATCGGGCAGGGCATCGGAATACAACTGCGCCCTGTTTTGCGCGACAGACAGGCTGGGATGCGCTTCGATCTGAACCCAGACATTGCCGCCTCCGGCCTGCTGAGCCGAGGCTGCTTTTGAAATGGTCACGCCAGCGATCAACACCGCTACCAGAACTCTTATCATTTTTTGGTCTCTTACCTGCAAACGTCAAATTGCTGGA
>JBCCET010000140.1:0-3514 GCA_039030095.1 Pseudomonadota bacterium
TGCGCGGCGGGATGTATGTCGGGGCCAAACGCGACGGATGCGCGATTTGAAAGCCAGGCCGCCAGATCAACGCGACTGTCGTGCCAAAACGCATGGGCCATGCGGGCAACTTGCACAGCGTGAAAGCCGCCGTAATTCAGAAACGCGTGGGCGTATGTGCGGCTTGCAGGATCGTTTGATCGGATGGCGACCAAATCCTGCGCTGCGGCGTTGGCTATGGATGGGCGCGAATGCAAAGCTTCCATAAGGATCGCCGAGGCGTGGTCTGCGCGCATATCCGGGTGCGCCAAACCCTGCGCAAGGCGCAGTGCCAGCACCTGTTGCGGGCTTTGTCGCGGAGAGGTTAGCCGCTTCAAGTAACCAGCCAAAGCGGGTTCCTGACGGGCTATTGCGTTAAGCTCCAGCCCCAGATCGCGCCAAACCTCTTTTGCGACCGCCGGAGGGGTTTCTGCGTTGGACAAGAACAGCTCCTATCTCTGGGGCACGGGATGGAGGACCCGGGATCGGGCAGAGCGCATCGGCATCGACGCTACTAGCAAGCCAACAACGACGAGACCGAGTGCCGCAACCTCGACCCTGTCCGGAACCTGAGACAGGATTGGAACCGCAAGAAGTGTCGCCACAGCCGGGGTCAAAGCCGACAAGCGCGTCGCGACAAAGCCCAACCGCCGGAGCGCTTCGCCAAAGGCGAAAAGCGACACCAAACCCGTAATGACGCCTTGGAAAA
Organism: Pseudomonadota bacterium; assembly: GCA_039030095.1. GTDB lineage: Bacteria > Pseudomonadota > Alphaproteobacteria > Rhodobacterales > Rhodobacteraceae > Amylibacter. The sequence goes on from JBCCET010000140.1 coordinate 728, forward strand.
AGACCTGAAACGCGATGTCGGCTGTGGAGGCTGCCCCCAAGGACGACAAACCGGACAGCACCCATATTGGCGCAAGACCAATGGCAGAAACCACACCGACAAGCGCGGTGGCCAGAAATGGAGAGATAGCATAGCGGCGCACTGTCAGGGTGAAGCTGGCCCAGAACACTGCGCCGATTAGAAAGAGGGTGTGGCCGATCCAAATCTCTTCCATCGACAAAGCGTTGGACGGCCGAAAGACGATTGCCGATGCCCCTGCCAAAATCAGCAAGGAAGAAAAGACCTGGGGTGCTGACAGGCGTTGACCCAGGGCAAGAAATCCCACGGCAGTTACCACAACAGGCATCAAGCTGGGCACCATCGCACCCGCATGGGAAACCGGCGCATAGCCCAGCCCGTACCCGACGCACAGCGTAAATGGCGCTCCATACACCGACAGAAGCAGGATCTTTAAAGGGCCAAGCTGCGCAACGTCTTGACGATGCCGCCAGAGCATCGGAGCCAGAACGATCGCCGGAAAAAGCGCCCGCAGACCGGCCAGGTCGATAGGGGCCAGATCGGTTGTCACGCCTGAGGACGTCAGGACGAGCCAACTGGCCCAGATCAAAATGGCAACCGACATCCAGGCATAGCCAATAAGTCGCGAAATCTGGTCCGAATATGTCCTGCGGCGAAGGCGGCAGTTGGGTTGTTTCTGACGGCCCATGAGGTCAATCCTTTTGCGCGGCATGCCCGAAGGCATGCCGGTTCTCTTGCACGGTAAGTAACTGGCTTCGTTATGATTTAGCGGCGCGAATTTGACTGACTTGCCTGCCGCTCATGCCCCAGTTGTCCAACGGTACTTCGTCAATCACGACAAAGGTTGTTGCCGGGCTTTTATTCAGCACCTGTTCAAGGAGATAGGTGACCCCTGCCACAAGCTGGGCCTTTTCATCCGAGGAAGGGCCGGTGCCATTTGGCCCGCCTTCTTGGGTCACCTTGATGTTCACATAGGGCATTATCTTAGTCCTTTCGTTCGACAAATGAGAAAACCTTGGTCAGGACGCGCCACCCGCTGGCAGTGTGGATGACCGTCAAAAGGTCCTGATAGTTGCGACCCAGCATGGTCATTCGCGCCTCGACCAACCCAATCCGGTCGCCCTTAAGCGTTATGCGCTCGATCACTTCCTCACGCGGGTCACCCCTTGAGGCGGGCGGGGTGCGTGCATCGATCCGCGCCATGTAGGCCTCAAGATCCATGTGCTCATAGGTGCCAGATGTGCCGTTCACATAAGCCAGATCGTGGTGGAATACGTCGCGCAGGATCGTGCTGTCGGATTGATAAAGCCCCTCAAAATAGCGCTCCATCAGGTTATGAATTTCGTGGTGAGCTAGCTCGGTCATCGCGCCTGTCCTCGCACTGCCGATGCGGCTTTGAGGTGTGGCGGCGGGCATGCGCCGATTAGGTCATAGAGTTTCATGTCAAGCTCCGTCTAGGGTTACAGACCCTAGATAGCGGCGCAGAAGAGCTATTGATAATATCGAGTTTTCATGATTATGATCGTATTTTCAGATCACGGGGCTTCATATGACGTTTGACCAACTGGCAGCTCTGGATGCGATCATCGCCACAGGCACGTTTCGAGCCGCTGCTGACCGGCTGAACAAGGCCCAATCCGCCGTCAGCCATCAAATTCGAAAGCTGGAAGACGAGCTTGGTTTTGATGTGCTGTCGCGCGACGCCTATCGCCCAAGCCTGACCCCAGAGGGCGAAGTGTTTTATCGTGAAACCGCACGTGTGCTGGAACAGGTGCGTGAATTGAAATCTGTCGCCGCCGGGCTGCGCAGCGCGCAAGAGCCGGCGATCTCTATCGCTATCACGGCAACCATGGCGTTGGACCCGGTCCTGGACCTGCTGGGGTCGATCCGGCAGACCTATCCCGGCACCAATATTCATGTGGCATCTGAGATGATGGGCGGGCCACTTGCCCGGCTGATGGATGAAAGCGCCGATATGATAATCGCGGGGCTTCAGGATGTCCCCATTGACGATGTCGAAACACTGCCGTTTGGCTCAATCACGATCCGCCCCGTGGCCATTGCTGACTTTCCCGCTGCGCAAAAATCCGGGGTGCGGTCCCGGCGCGAGATGCAAGGCTATACGCAGGTGATCGTGTCTGGCACCGGCGGCAAGGATTTTGATCAAAGCCGGGATGTGCTGTCCGGCGGGCAGCGTTGGTCCGTGTCTGATTTTGAGGCAAAGAAATCCATCGTTAAGGCCGGGCTCGGCTGGGGTGGGATCCCGGACCACATGATGCAGGATGACCTGGCGTCGGGCGCGCTCGTCCCGCTGAGCGTCGATGGCTTCCCGCCGCGCCATACGGAGATTTTTGCGATCCGGCGACGTGACAGACCCATGGGTAAGGTCATGACTGCGATCTGGACCGCCATTGAAACGCGTGCGGGCACGGTGGGTGCAACTTCGCCAAACTAAAGCGTTTGACACACGGCCCAAAAAGACGATGTCCGAAGCCTGCATGGGGCAGCCTTCGGACAAGTGTTCTGCGTGGTCAACAGACGCAACAATCGTCCGAGCAGGAGGGCTGATACGTCGATCGCTTGCCTCAGGCGGCGGCCTCTGTGACCTGACCAGAGATCCAGCGGGCCGCTGCCTCAGCAACGCGCTTTCCAAGGTGTTCGGCTGTTCCGAGGTCCGAACCAGCGGGCGCCACCTCCGGCGGAACGTCGGCGTCGGCCTGTGCCATGGCGCCCAGAAACCCGCCAAGTCGGTTCAGATCGTCGGGGGAA
>JBCCET010000141.1:0-3505 GCA_039030095.1 Pseudomonadota bacterium
ATCAGTGTGCGCGCCATATCTTCCCCCCGGCGGAAATTGTCGTTGTTTCGCTTAACGTTGCGTTCGCTTTTGACATCCACGAGTCAATATTTTCACACATCCAGATTCACATCAACGAATGAATTTACAAAAAAATCGTTATTACTGAATGCGTTATTGATAAAATGACAGTACCGGGGGATATTTCACCTGTCAAATTGACGGAGGTGCGGCGCGCTGGGAGGCGAGCGGCGTCTTATAAACTGAGTTCATCGGGAGGAAATCTATGGCTCAAATCAAATCAACCCGCCGTGGTGTTCTGGCAGGCGGTGCCGCAGTCGGCGCTGGTCTGGCTATGCCAACGGTCCTAACCGCTGCAAACCACGAAGGCTACCTTAACGCGCCTACGGGCTCTAGCGTGACGCTGGGCTTCAACGTGCCACAGACCGGCCCGTATGCAGACGAGGGTGCAGACGAACTGCGCGCCTATCAGCTTGCCGTTGAGCACCTGAACGGTGAAGGCGACGGTGGCATGATGAACACCTTCTCCGCGAACCGCGGCAACAACCTCAAGGGCAACGGTGTCCTGGGCAAGAAGGTGGAATTCGTCACAGGCGACACGCAAACCAAATCGGACGCAGCCCGTGCATCGGCCAAGTCGATGATCGAAAAAGATGGCGCGGTGATGATCACCGGCGGCTCTTCTTCGGGTGTTGCTATTGCTGTGCAAGGTCTCTGCCAGGAAGCTGGCGTTATATTCATGGCGGGTCTGACCCACTCCAACGACACCACCGGTAAGGACAAGAAAGCCAACGGTTTCCGTCACTTCTTTAACACGGAAATGACCGGCGCTGCTTTGGCACCAATCCTGGAGGCTAACTTCGGTAAAGACCGTCGCGCCTATCACCTGACAGCTGACTACACTTGGGGCTGGTCGCAAGAGAACTCGATCAAGACCTACACTGAGGGTCTGGGTTGGGAAACGGCTGAAACGGTTCTGACACCGCTGGCGACCACGGACTTCTCGTCCTACATCGCGCCTGTTGCAAACTCTGGCGCTGATATCCTGGTTCTGAACCACTATGGCGGCAACATGGTCAACTCCCTGACTGCTGCGGTTCAGTTCGGTCTGCGTGAGAAGCAAGTGAACGGTAAAGACTTCGGCATCGTTGTGCCACTTTACTCTCGCTTGATGGCACGTGGTGCTGGTGAGAACGTTAAAGGCATCTTCGGGTCCACCAACTGGCACTGGTCGCTGCAGGATGAAGGTTCCAAAGCCTTCGTACAGTCCTTCGGCACGAAGTACGGCTTCCCGCCGTCCCAGGCTGCGCACACTTGCTACGTGCAGACCCTGCTTTATGCCAACGCAGCGGAAACCGCAGGCACGTTCAACCCATGTGGCATCGGCGAAGCGCTGTCCGACCTGGAGTTCGGTGGAATGGGCAACGGCCCAACACTGTACCGCGGCGCGGACCACCAGTGCTTCAAAGACGTACTGGTCGTGAAGGGTAAAGAAAACCCAACGTCCGAATTCGACGTGCTGGAGATCGTTGAAGTCACTCCGCGTGCGAAAGTTGAGTACGCAGTTGACCACCCCGACTTCCAAGGCGGTGACTTGGGCACGTGTAACCCAGGCGTATAATCGCAAACGTTGGGGCGGGGATGTCTTATCCCCGCCCTTTCGCTGTCTGAGGCATCCGCCTCCCACTTTTTCTCATCTGCAGGACTGATCCCATGGATGCTATCCTCGTTCAAATTCTCAATGGTCTCGACAAGGGCTCCGCTTATGCGTTGATCGCCCTGGGCCTGACACTGATCTTCGGCACGCTGGGTGTGGTGAACTTCGCCCACGGCGCGCTGTTCATGATCGGCGCCTTCTGCGCGGTTATCACCAACCGCATTCTGAACCTCGCCCAGATCACCGAAGACGCCACACAGAAAGATTTTCTCGGCAACCCGTTGAAGATCAAGACGCCTTATGTGGAGGCCTGGTTCGGAGATGCCGTAGGCGGCGCGATGATCAACTGGTCGGTGCCCCTGGCCATCTTTTTGGCGATCCCGGTTATGTTGTTCGTCGGCTGGGCGATGGAACGCGGTCTGATCAAACACTTCTACAAGCGTCCGCACGCAGATCAGATCCTTGTGACCTTTGGTCTCGCGATCGTTTTACAAGAGATCGTCAAAGCCAACTTTGGCGCAAACCCGATCCCAATGAGCGCGCCGGAACAACTGCAAGGCGTGGCCAATATCGGCGCCGCATTCGGAATGGAAGTCGTCTATCCGATCTTCCGTATCTTTTACTTTTTCTTCGCCATAGCGATCATTCTGGCCGTCTTTGCCTTTCTGCAATTCACCACCTTCGGGATGGTGGTGCGCGCAGGCATGGCAGACAGGGAAACCGTTGGCCTGTTGGGGATCAACATCGACCGGCGATTCACCATCATGTTCGGGATTGCGGCCGCCGTGGCGGGCCTGGCGGGTGTTATGTACACGCCGATTAACCCGCCCAACTATCACTGGGGCATGGACTTTCTTGTGCTCAGCTTTGTGGTTGTGGTTGTGGGCGGCATGGGGTCTTTGCCCGGCGCGGTTCTGGCAGGGTTTCTGCTGGGTATTCTGGAAAGCTTCGCGTCCACCACCTGGGCCACCACGACCTTCCCTGGCATCAACCAGATCATCATCTACCTGGTCGCCATTATCATTCTGCTGACCATGCCGCGGGGCCTGATGGGCCGCAAAGGCGTGATGGAGGAATAAGCCATGATCGGATTGAACAAACGCGACACGACGCTGTTTATCGTGGTTATCATCATGGCGCTCTGCGCGCCGTTCTTCCTGAACCCTTTCCCGGAAGCCTCCGCCTTGGGTAAAACCTTCAACGGCGGCTACCCGGACCTGATGCAGAAATTTGCTATCTTTGGCATCTTTGCCATTGGGTTCAACATCCTGTTTGGCCTGACGGGCTACCTCAGCTTTGGTCACGCGGCCTTTTTGGGTGTGGGGTCTTATGCCTGCGTTTGGATGTTCAAGTTGCTAGGCTACAATATCCTGCCGGGCATCGTCCTGTCGGTCATCGTGGCCGGGATTTTCTCGCTGGCAATCGGCTACATCAGCTTACGGCGGTCGGGCATCTACTTTTCGATCCTGACGCTTGCCTTTGCGCAAATGTCATTCGCACTGGCCTATTCCGATTTCTTCGGAAACCTCTGGAATGGCACGCTGACGAACGGGGAAACCGGGCTGCAGGTCTATACCTCTGACCCGCAGTATTTTCACACCGACGGGTTTGCCGGAAACTTTCCGCACCTGTTTGGTTGGTCGCTGCGGTCCACGTATGAATTGGTCCTTGGCGCCTGGAAATTCCAGTTCCAGCTTGGCTACTATGTGTGCGCTGTCTTCCTGATACTAGCGTTTTACCTGTCCATCCGCATCTTCCGGTCACCTTTTGGCCTGATGCTGCGGGCCGTTAAATCGAACCAGCAGCGGATGAACTACACCGGCCTGAACTCTCGCCCATATACGCTGG
>JBCCET010000142.1:0-3473 GCA_039030095.1 Pseudomonadota bacterium
AGCGAACTGACGGTTTTTGAAAACGTGATGATCCCGTGTTTCGCCAAACGCGACGGCTCGTTTGAGCTCAACGCCTTGCGGCGCATCCATCATGAGACGGACATTCGCGAAAAAGCCGAACAGATGCTAGTGGACGTCGACATGGCCGACAAACGCGACATGCAGGCGGAAAGCCTTAGCCGCGGCGACAAACGCCGCCTGGAATTGGCCATGTGCCTTGCGCAAGACCCAAAGCTTTTGCTGCTGGACGAACCTACAGCTGGTATGGCGCGGGCTGACACCAACAACACAATTGATCTGTTGGGTGAAATCCAGGGTAAGCGTAAAATCACTATGGCGATCATTGAACACGACATGCACGTGGTGTTTTCACTCGCAGAACGCATCAGCGTGCTGGCACAAGGCACAGTGATCGTGGAAGATGCGCCAGACAAAATTAAGGGGAATGCAAAAGTGCAAGAAGCCTACCTCGGGGGCGCGCACTGATGCCGGACGGGAGCCTGTTGATGAAAGAAAAGAACGCCAACCACGCCGCAACCGCGCCTGCCTATTTCTCTGCCTGGGATTTGCATGCCTATTACGGCGAAAGCTACATCGTGCAAGGCATCGACCTGAACATCCACGAGGGTGAGATCCTCGCGCTTTTGGGACGTAACGGGGCGGGGAAAACGTCCACTCTGCGGGCCATAGCACGCCTGGATGAGCCGATGGTCACCCACGGCGAGATCTGGCTGGACCACCAACCCCTGCATTCGATGAAATCCTGGCAAGCCAGCCAGGCCGGAATTGGCCTGGTGCCGGAGGATCGCCGGATCATCCAGGGCCTGACAGTTGAAGAAAACATCAAACTAGCGCAGATCGAAAAGCCGATCGGCTGGTCGATCGACCGCATCTACGACCTGTTCCCGCGCCTGGGCGAACGCCGCAAGCAAGAGGGCACAACCCTGTCAGGCGGCGAACAACAGATGCTGGCAATCGGGCGCGCTCTTGCCCGCGACATCAAGCTATTACTGCTGGATGAACCTTATGAAGGGCTGGCCCCGGTGATCGTGCAAGAAATCGAAAAGACCCTGCACCACATTCGTGAACAGGGCATCACCTGTATCATCGTGGAACAAAACGCCGTGGCCGCGTTGAACCTGGCCGACCGCGCGCTGATCCTCGACACAGGTCAGGTGGCCTTTGACGGCACTGCAAAAGAGGTCCTCGACAACGAAGAACTGCGCCACGAATACTTGGCGATCTAACACCCGGAAAACGATCAATTCCAAGCTGCCGTCTCTTTTCTTTTTGAAACTGGGCGGCAATTATATCGTTTTCTGCTGGCAGTGACGTGGGAATAATATGCCATCGCCCGGCACCCCCTTATAGAGAACAGGGAGTTCATGTTTTCGCTGAGCGATGCAGCCAGCAACTCGCGGGGGCTTTGAAAGATAAAGGGTAAATTCGCTGTGGCAGCGCCACCCCCGGTTTTCATACAACTACTTAGCGCACTCGATCGGGCGTGTTCTCTGGCTCTCGTTCGAGCAGTGCCTCGATCTGATCCACAACCTCCTTTGGCAGTGCGCCAAGGGCAAGTGCCCCGGCTAGGCCTTCGATCTGTTTCACTGTTCGTGCACCCGGGATGGGAATGTTCGCTCCGTCTTGTGCCCAGAGCCAACCGATCGCACCCTGCGCCAGTGTGCGCCCACCAGTGGTCAGCAACGCACGTATCGCATCAAGCTTGGTGAAGTAGACGGGGTTAACTTGTCCGTTTGCGAAGTAGTCAGTTCTGGGGTTTGCTGTTCCGCGAATATCGTCTTTGCGCATCGTGTCACCACGTCCATAGTTCCCACCAAGTAAGCCCATCGCCAGAGGCGAACGGATGAGCGCGACGAGGTTGTTATCGCGGAGGGTCTTACGCATGCGCGGAGCATCGAGAAGCACATTCATGGCGTGTTCAACGGCAACAAATGCAGTCCTGTCAGCAAAGGCAGCGGCACTCTCGGAAAAATCTGTGCTCCAGCCATAGGAGCGTACCTTTCCTGCTGCGCAAGCCTTTTCAACCTCATCAAAGAGCGCCTCTGCTTTGGGCACAGACAAGGAGTTTAGGTGCAGTATCAGCACGTCTATGCTTTCACGTCCGAGCCGTGTGAGGCTCCGCTCAATCGCGGGTAAAACGCTTGCTGGGTCATCCTCGTTGTTTGTCAGTTGTTTGCTTTCCTCTACGATCCCAGTTCCGAACTTTGTCGCGATCAGAGCATTGGACCTATTGTTCAATGCGCGCGCTAGAATTTTCTCGGCATGGCCAGCGCCATAAGCCGGTGCCGTGTCAAAAAGCGTGATACCGGCATCGAGTGCGGCATGAATGGCGCGGATGGATTCATTATCGTCAACATTGGTGTAGCCAAGCGGCTGATCGCCGAAGAACATCGCGCCTCCGATTGGCCAGCAGCCCATGCCCAATGGGTTTATATCTGTGTCCAAAAACTTCATTTCGTGGCTCCCTTTCAGCCTCGCGCATAAAGCCATAGAAAATGCCCCACACCAATGAAACGTAGTGTAATGGTCATTCCATGAATGAAATGAACTTTGATTGGGACGACTTGCGACTCTTTCTGGCTGTAGCGCGAGAGGGCGGCCTTTCTGCTGCCGCCGCTTCAACGGGAAAAAGCGCCCCAACGCTGCAGCGACGAATGCTGAAGCTAGAGCGGCGCTTGTCATGTGAGCTGTTTCACCGCTTGGCTCGGGGTTATGCTCTGACTGAGGATGGGAAAAACCTGCTTGAGAAGGCCACTAACCTCGAGAACCTTGTCTTGCCGATGATAGATGTAGACACCGAACAGGCCATACCTGTCGTGAAAATCTCTGCAGGAAGTTGGGTGACCCATCTTTTGTGCGCGCATATTTCCGAGATTATGGGCCCAGATCACACACGGCTTAGATTTATCGCGTCTGATAACGTCGCAGACATTGGCCGACGCGAAGCGTTGATCGGCGTTCGAAACCATCGGCCGGAGGGCTCAGGACTTGCCGGGCGCAAGATCACGCACGTCCGTTTCGCTGTTTACGCCATAAACGATCAAATAAGGACTTGGGTTCGTGTGATCGGGTCAACGCCTTCTGCAAGATGGGTTGAAGAAACGTCGAGGGTAGCTGGAGCAATTGAGGTAACAAACCCAAGAAATGCTCTTGATCTGGCATTGGCTGGAACCGCGCGTGTGGTGCTGCCTACCTTCATCGGAAGCCAGTTCGACACCTTGAGGCAAGTATCGCCCTTGGTAGATGACCTCGAACATGAGCAGTGGCTCGTGACGCACCATGAAGACCGGTTTGTACCCGAAGTGCGCAAAGTGATCGACCGGATATACCTGATTCTGAAACGAGCCCACGTTTCGAGCTGATGGTTCAGCTTTCGGTTTTGGATCAATTCTAACGGACTACCATAGACTCTTGAGCATCCGTTGAACTTGGCTCAAAGCCGCCTTTCACCC
>JBCCET010000143.1:0-3363 GCA_039030095.1 Pseudomonadota bacterium
ACCCTGTTCGAGTTCATTCCCGACCACGCGATTGTCTTTGCCGACGAAAGCCATGTCAGCGTGCCCCAGATCGGCGGCATGTACCGGGGCGATTACCGGCGCAAGTTCACGTTGGCCGAACACGGGTTCCGCCTGCCGTCCTGCATGGACAACCGCCCGCTCAAGTTCGAGGAATGGGACGCCATGCGCCCGCAGTCGGTGTTTGTCAGCGCCACTCCGGCGGCCTGGGAGGTCGAACAATCCGGCGGCGTTTTCACCGAACAGGTGATCCGGCCCACCGGCCTGCTGGACCCAGTGGTCGAGATCCGCCCGGTCGAAATGCAGGTCGACGACCTGCTGGACGAAGTGCGCCGCGTGGCCGAGGCCGGCTATCGCACGCTGGTCACCACGCTGACCAAGCGCATGGCCGAGGACCTGACCGAATATCTGCATGAACAGGGCATCAAGGTCCGTTACATGCATTCTGACATCGACACGCTGGAACGGATCGAGATCCTGCGTGATTTGCGGCTGGGCGCCTTTGACGTGCTGGTCGGGATCAACCTGCTGCGCGAGGGGCTGGATATTCCCGAATGCGGACTGGTGGCCATTCTGGACGCCGACAAAGAGGGCTTCCTGCGCTCGGAAACTTCGCTGATCCAGACCATCGGGCGCGCCGCGCGCAACGCGGACGGGCGGGTCATCATGTATGCCGACCGCATCACCGGCTCGATGGAACGCGCGCTGGGCGAAACCGACCGCCGCCGCGCCAAACAGATCGCCTATAACGAGGCCAACGGGATCACCCCGGAGACGGTCAAGAAAAACGTCGAGGACGTTCTGGCCGGGCTTTATCAGGGCGATGTGGACATGAACCGCGTCACCGCCAAGATCGACAAGCCGCTGCATGGCGCAAATTTGGAAGCGCATCTGGACGGGTTGCGCGATCAGATGCGCAAGGCGGCCGAGAACCTGGAATTCGAAGAGGCCGCCAATATCCGCGACGAAATCAAACGTCTGGAAGCGGTCGATCTGGCGGTCGCCGACGACCCGATGGCCCGGCAATGGGCGGTCGAGAAAGCGTCGGAAGACGCGGTGAAATCACGTGGGCGGTCAACAGCTGGCAGGCCGGGGCAGCGGGGTGGGAATGTGAAGCGGCGGAAGAGGTAATTCGCCCACGTGTCAACCGCTAATTATTTTTTGTCTTTGATCATTTAGGTTCCCCAGACCAATTCAGTGAGCATTAACTGCTTGATGAAATCCGCTCTTCGGCGAATGAGAACATTGTGCGTGTGTCGCAAAAATTGGCAACGAAAAATTTGACCATGAGAGGTCTTGGTTGGGTAATCCTCCTTAAATTTAGGGAGGATTACCCAGGGCCGTTGGCCAATAATTACGATTCCCAAAAACGCAAACTAAGGTAATGTGCACATTATGAGACAGGCAATAATTCTAGTTATCTTTGGTTTGGCCATAAGCACCACACCTGTCGTCGGCGACGACTTTTGGATATCTGACACATACTTGATAAGCGAAGACCTGAAAGTCGAATACTTCGATGCGGAATTGAAAAGTGGAGGCAGCCTACGCGAAGCTTTCTCGGATCTTCCAAAGAATCTCGTCGAATGGGACATCCAGTGGGACGCAGATTGCAATGTGAAACTTGAAATTTCCGCTGTAGTTCCAAGGCTACTTTCCTCCGCTGAACTCAAAAACCCAAAAGCAATTGAGATCAAAAATGCTGAAATATTTGAGTATGTAATACAGCAAGCTCGGTTAGCGCGATATTCTGCCGAAGAGGTTTACAGAAACAACTGCAATCATACTTCGTTCATCAACGAGTATTGGGAACGCAAATCTGAACAGCTCACCAGCGAACGATGGGGGGCCGTGACAGGTGAGTTAGACTAGCAAGCGTTCGATGGGTTTCCAACCCATCGCCTCGGAGAGCGCCACAACGCGTGATGGATTTCAACTTCATCACACACTACTTCATCGGCTCATGTACCTGACCAAAGGAACAACCACATAGACTGTCCACGCCAACCAAACCCAAATGAACACTCGAGCAAACATATCTTCGTCCACCGGGAGGATTGCCTTTCCATATATGGAAGTAAAGAACAGTCCAAATTGGCTGGCAATCAAAAATACAACCGTTCGGACGGGCGTGCGCTCAAGCTCTCCGTTCATGTCGATAACAACTCTTTTTATCCACATAGATCGCCCTTTCACGTATCTCAAATTTGGCCAATTTATCCACGGAAAATATAAGCAAGCGTTGGATCGCGCTCCACCCAATCGCTATCCGGCCCCACCAACCATCCGCACCAATACCACCACCCACACCACCCCCGCCGCAATCGCAGTTACGGCAACCCCCGCACTCCCCGCATCCTTGGCCTGCCCGGCCAATTCATGATGCTCGGTTGAAATGTAGTCCACCGCGCGCTCGATGGCGGTGTTGAACAGTTCCGCTGCCAGCACCAGCACGCCCAGCGCCAGGATCAGGGCGCGCTCTCCGGAACTCAGTGGCAGCCACAGCGCAAGCAAAACTGAGACCGCATTGGCCCAGACCCATGTGCGAAAGGAATGCTCGCTGCGCCATGTGGCCACCACCCCGTTCCAGCTCCAGATCGTGCGCAGTTTCAGACGTTCAAGGAAATATCGCATGGCCCCTCCGGTTTTGCACTCTGGCGGCGGGCGCCGGGTGATGCAACCATGACCGCCTCACGGGCGGGCACCGCTATGTGCCGTCCAATGGCCGACCTGCTCCCGACCCTGCAACTTTTTCCAGTATCAGCCCCAGATCCCGCTGGCCGTCAGAGCCCCAGTTCGGCGCGCAGTTTTTTGGTCATCTTGGCCACCACAAGGTCATAGGATGTCAGGATATGCTCGCGCAGCGACGCGTCGCTCATGCCGCGCTTGTCATAAACCTGCAACCATTTCATGCCCCGCGAGGCCAGATAGGGCGCGGGCCGGATGCCTGGCTCGTCGCTCAGCACCTCAAAGGCCAGATCGGTTGCCTTGAAGGTAAAAGCATCCGCGCCGTCATTCCAGCCGCACAGGGCAAAGACCTTGCCGCCCACCTTCCAGACATCCGCATTGCCCCATTGCACCACATGGCTGGTGGCCTTGAGATCCGCGCAAAACCTGTTGAACTCATCCCGTGTCATCGGGCGATCCTGCCCCCCGGGAACCGGCATTGCAACTCTGTGCGAGGGGGCTTGCCTCGACCCGACATTCGGCGTCTGCTGTAGCCTGCACATATCGAAAAAAGGACACCGCCATGAGCCTGCTGGTACGTTACACTCTCAAAACCGCCGATGATCACGATGCCCAGATTGCCGCGATGCAGGATCTGGTGGCCGGATTGAACGAGGC
>JBCCET010000144.1:0-3338 GCA_039030095.1 Pseudomonadota bacterium
ACCGATCTTGAACCGGGCTTGACGCGGTTTGAGTGGTTGCTGGCCGGACCCGCCCGCAAAAGCATTCCGGCATTGGAAACCCAGGCGGCCAAGATCGCATTTTTGCGGGATATTGGCGCCGACCGTTTGTCGCTGGACCTGCCCGATGCTGAAGTAACGCGTCTTGCCAGACGGGTCACTTTGCGCAAGACGTCCAACCTGGAGCGGATCACTGAGCCTCAGCGAACAATAGAACTGGCCTGTTTTCTGAAGCAAAGGTTGGAGGTTCTGACCGACGGTGCGATTGATCTTTTCAATCATTTGGTCAATGACATCGTCCGCCGTGCGCGCGACCGCGCAATCCGCACCGTGGCGCGGCAGGCATCGCCTTTGCAGACGCTGGTTACAGAGATTGACGTTCTGGTTCAGAACAAGGATCTGTCAGGTGGTGAGCTTCGCGCAAGTCTTGTGGCTTTGATCAAGCCTTTCCGTTCGGAACGTCGGCCGATCACACGCGCAATGGCGACCCGGCAAGAACTTTGCGTTGCCATCAATGATCTGCCGCGGCTTCTCGCGGTTGCCACCGAGCTGGAATTTGACCTTCCCGAGAGCCACCCATTGGCCGAGGCTTTTGCCATTCTGGACATCGCGACCGACAAGGAACTCCCCATCGGCCAGAGGAACGTCTTTGGGCGCGCGTGGGAGGGGTTCGTTGCAGATAAGGATCGGGCGGCGGCGCATCGCTCCTGGACAGCGGCAACCGTGTTGCTGATCAAACGAAGCCTGCGCAACGGGTCGGCCAGCATCCCCCACAGTCGTGATCACCGTGATTTCGACAAGCACCTGATACCAAAAGATATATGGGAGAAACATCGGGGGCGCTTCCGCCGCAACTTGATGCCGCAAAAGTCTTCCGAAGCTTATCTTGCACGCATCGAGACCGCCCTAAAGGCGGGCCTTAAACAGGTCGTCCTCGGCCTTGAAGAGGGCAGCCTGCGCATTGTGGAAGATCGAATATCACTCCCAAAGCCTACCAAATCAGAGACTGACGGAGGTGTTGAAACAACGCGCCGCCAGCTTCTGGCACCGCTTGGTCAGGTCCAGTTCGCCGACGTCATCATTGAGGTCGACGGGCTCACCGGTATGTCACGAACGTTGCTGGGGCGACCACCGGCCTCCGACCGCGAGCAGGTCGTCCTCTACGCCGCTATCCTGGCGCTTGGTTCCGATCTCACACCCGCCGATATCGAGCGGATGGTGGCGGATATCAGTGCGGACAGCGTCGGTCAGATGATGCGCAAGCTGGAAGCATCGGGACGTCTCAGAGAAGCCAATGATGCCCTCGCAGCCTTCACCGCAAAGCTTGATGTTGCCAAAGCCTGGGGCGGCGGAATGACCGCGTCTGCAGATATGATGAGCCTGGATGTGGCACGCACGCTTTGGTCTGCCCGTTCCGATCCGCGGCGCAAGACACCGGCCATAGGAACCTATGCCCACCTTTCTGATCAATGGACATTGATCCACGACCAGCCGCTTGTGCTGAATCAGAGACAGGCTGGTGCGGCATTGGAAGGTGCCTTGCGCCATGATGGCGGGAGCCTCGAGAAAGTCGCCGTCGACACCCATGGCGTGACCCATTTCTCGATGGGGCTGGGCAAGCTCTTGGGCTTCGATATCTGCCCTAGACTGGCGCGTTTGGCGGATCGAAAACTCTATGTCTTCAAGGATGCCAAAGTTCCGGAACGTCTCGAACCCATCGTCTCTCGAACCCTGTCGAGACGTGCGATTGCGCGCGGCTGGGACGGCCTGCTGAGGCTCGCCGCCTCTACCCAAGGCGGCTGGTGTAGTGCTGTCTGGGCGGTGGAACGCCACAGTTCCGCGTCAATCGGCATGCCGGTTTACAATGCGGGTGAAGCGCTTGGCAAACTACAGCGATCAGTGTTTCTGTGTGACTATTTTGGACGGCCTTCCTTCCGCCAAGAAATCCAGCGGCTCCTCACTCAGATCGAATCCATGCACACGCTGCAACGCGCTATCCACGCGGGCCCGATCTCACCGCGAAGGGGCCGGACGCGCGAGCAAATGACAGCGATCTCCGGCGCGCTCACACTGCTCACCAACATCGTCATCGCATGGAACGCACATCAATACGAGCGGACCACCAAACGCCATGATTGGGACCGCCCCAAAAACCACATGCGCCACATCGCCCCGATCGCACATGCCCATATCAACCTCAAAGGCACGATCACCTTTGATCTTGAGCAGCATAAAAATCCGCGCCAGAGTGAAGGAGAGGGCCCGCAAAAAGCAGCAAATAAACGCCGCTGAGGGTCAGATACAATAAAATCAAAGACTTATCCGAAATTCTGCGACAGAAACCGTTCAATAACAAACACTTGCTTATGCAACATACTGCAGCTTCGTTACGACAACCCCAGCTTGCGCTTGAGGAAAAGGATAATTCTGTAAAGATAAACGCAGTTTGCCCAGGGTTCACCGCGACCTTCAAGGGGGGAGAGGCGATGGGCGCGAGACCTCCGCACGAAAGTGCCAAAGGTGTCCTATGGGCTGCGACACTTCCAGAAGATGGGCCGACCGCAGGCTTCTTTCGCGACGGTGAGGCATTGGCATGGTGAAGCCAGCTCAGGAGGCCGCCCAGGTCGAGGTCACCTCGCGTGCAGAATTGCGAGAATGGCTTTCGGTAAATCACACGCTTCGCGACGGCGTTTGGCTTGTCAGCCACAAAAAGGTGTCACCGCACTACCTACTGTATGATGACCTGGTGGAGGAATGCTTGTGCTTTGGCTGGGTTGATAGTCTGCCCCGCGCCTTGGATGAAATGCGATCCATGCACTACATTGCGCCGCGCAAGCCAAGCAGCGCTTGGTCGAAAGTCAACAAAGCGCGTGTCACCAGCCTGATAGAACAGGGATTGATGGCACCTCCAGGTCTCGCTCTGATCGAGCAAGCCAAGGAGGACGGCACTTGGTCCTTCCTAGATGACTTCCATGATGGCATCGCGCCACCGGACCTCCGGGAAGCGCTTTCAAAATACCCCAATGCCCAAAGGCACTTCGACGGCTTCCCGACTTCGTCAAAGAAGATCATCCTGGAGTGGATCAAAACGGCGAAGCGGCCCGAAACCAGAACCAAACTCATCCAAGATACGGCCGAAAAAGCGGAACGAAATGAACGCGCAAACCACTATCGTCAAAACGACTCAGGTAAGGCGGGATCTGCCTAAAATTGCGAGCGATGACGCTTGAGATGCAAAGCAGACTATCTTCTGTATGCAGCCAATGACGGCTCTGTCCGCGACCTGTGAATTCGACCAAGCCACAATTCTGCGCTTGCGG
>JBCCET010000145.1:0-3234 GCA_039030095.1 Pseudomonadota bacterium
ATGGTGCGGGGTCACCTGACGTACGGGGCCGAAGCGTTGCAGGGTGTTCTTGCGCACCCATTGTGTGATCTGACGGAACTCTGCGTCGGTCAGGCCGGAATAAGCTTTCGTGAAAGGCACCAGATCGTCCCCGTTCCACACTGCAAATGTGTAATCGGTGAACAGGTTCGCGCGCCGTCCCGACCCGGCTTGGGCGTAGATCATCACCGCATCTATCACCAGCGGATCGACTTTCCACTTCCACCAATCCCCTTTCTTGCGCCCACTCAGATAAGGGCTCTCCCGACGCTTGAGCATAAGACCCTCAGCCATCAACTCCCGCGAACGTTCCCGTTCTTGTGCCAGGGCCTCCCAACTGTCGCTCTTGAGCTGTGGGGACGGGCGCAAAGGCGCCTCTTCCGGAAGGCCCGACAGCAACGCATCGAGCCGCGCGCGCCGCTGTTCAAAAGGCAAGCTTCGAATGTCCTGGCCGCCGTCTTCCAACAGGTCATAAGCCATCAAGATAACCGGCGCTTCTGCGAGCAGTTTCTTGGGCACCGTTTTGCGCCCAATCCGTTTTTGAAGCACGTTAAACGGAAGAGGTGTTTCATCGGCAAAGGCCAGAACCTCACCATCAATCACGGTCCCGTCGGGCAGGAAATCACGGGCACGGCCAAACTCTGGGAAACGATCCGTCATCAGATCTTCGCCCCGGGACCAGAGATAGTGTTCCCCTCCTCGCAAAATCAGCTGGCCACGAATACCGTCCCATTTACGTTCCACCGACCAGTCTGCCGACGGGCCGAGCGCATCCAGATCTTCCAACTGATACGCCAGGTAAAACGGGTATGGGCGCGAAAGGTCAGCTGTTGGATCATGGGCCTCAATCAGCGTTTCCCATGTGACGGTCTGCGGCGTCCAGGCGCCCATCAGTTTGTGCGTCAACTCGGCTTCTGGCTGTCCGGTAGCCTGCGCCAACGCCCTGGTCATCAGCTTTTGACTGACGCCCACGCGAAATCCACCCGTCAGGAGCTTTGTGAAAAGAAACCGCTCAATTTGCGGCAACACGTCCCACGCCTCAAGGATACCGGCCTTTCGGGTATCTTCATCGCCGACAGATAACTCCGCCAAGCGCGCGATCCAGTCCGCCAGCGGTCGATCTTGCGTGGTGTCCGCCGGAGGCAAGACCAACGATATGGTTTCCGCCAAATCGCCCACAATCGGATAACACTCTTCAAAAAGCCAAAGCGGGATGCCTGCCTTTTCAGCCGCCCATTCACGCAAGACTGTTGAGGTGATGACCCGCCGAGGCCTGCGGCCAGAGAAAAGCGCGATAGTCCACAGCTTGTCCGCGTCGGACGCAGTGCGGAAATAGTCTGCCATGGCAGACACTTTCGCGGTGGTTTTGGTGGTCTGGTCCACACGGGTGAAAAGGGTGGCGAAGTCTTTCATTGGCGTTGCGCGCGAAGTTCCAGTCGGCACGTCTGCCGTAAACACCGGTGGTCACAAGTTATGCCTGGCCACCGCCCGTTGTTGGACAGCAAACACGGACGCTCCACCCCAAACATCAGGCCGCATCCTCTGCTGCGTCCAATGTCTCGCCATCGTACTCTGTCGAGACGACATGCGCATCATACCCCTGCTCTTCGAGCCATTTCCGAAATGGCCCGGTGTAGCCGTGGGTCACAAAAATTCGCTCCGCTCTGGTTTCTTTGATCGCGGTGTTCAATCCCTGCCAGTCGGCATGATCCGACACCACAAAACCCCGGTCCGCCGCCCGCCGCCGCCGAACCCCGCGCAACGCCATCCAGCCCGACGCAAAAGCGGTGGAGGTGGGCCCGAATTTCCGCGCCCAGGTGGACCCCAGCGCCGACGGCGGCGCCAGAACCATGGCGCCGGGAGAGTCTTTTACGTTCACATCTGCTGTCACATGCACCGTATCTGGCAGCGCAATTCCCTGACCGCGCAGCACGGCATTGGTATTCTCAATCGCTCCGTGGGTCAGGATTGGCCCGGTTGAAGCATCCAGATAACTCAACAACCGTTGCGCTTTGCCGAGCGAATAGGCGCCGAGGATAGAAACCTTCCCATCCGAACGATTGGCTGCCCACCATTCGTTCATTTGCCGGATCAGCTCGGTCTGCGGCGTCCAGGTAAAGACCGGCAAACCAAAGGTGCATTCAGAGATAAAGGCATGGCAGGCCACCGGTTCAAACGGCTCACTCATGCCGTCATCGACGATCTTGTAATCGCCTGAGGCCACCCAGACCTGACCCGCAACCTCCACCCGGATCTGCGCGGATCCCGGTACGTGACCGGCCGGATGAAAGCTGACCCTCGCATCGCCAATCTGCCGTGCTTCGCCATAGCGAACAGTTTCCAAAACGATGTCGCCCAGACGATGGCGGATCACCGGGGCTGCTGCTTCTGTCGCCAAATAACGCCTCATCCCCCATCGGGCGTGGTCCGAATGGCCATGCGTGATCAACGCGCGATCCACGGGCCGCCAAGGGTCGATGTAGAAATCCCCTGCGGGGCAATAGATCCCGTCATCGGTAAATTTGAGAACGTCGCGCGCCATGACTGACATACTAGCACAGCCCCCCGCCCAGACCACTTTCCCATACGCCGAGAATAGGCTATCGCAAGCAAGAGCGGTCCCGTAGCTCAACTGGATAGAGCACCTGACTTCTAATCAGGGGGTTGGGGGTTCGAGTCCTCCCGGGATCGCCAGACACTCCCTTTTGATTTGCTCCGCCCGCAAAACCCCGATTTCCTCCGGTATTTCCGGGGCTTTGCAGACAGGCGCGTTTGCGGAGACGCTTCGGAGTCTGCACCCCAGCGCATTTTCCGCTGTGCGTCTCTCTTCGCCATTTCGACGGTCGGCGTTTGCCGTGTTTGGATGGTTTTGAGCGGCGTTGAAGCTAGAGCGTGCTGATCAGGTCACGCTGCTCTTGCCAGTTGACCGGAATGGAATGGCGGATCAGCCATTCGGTTGTCAGGCCTATTGGCTGAGTTCCCTGCAAGACATCGCGAATGATGTCAGGCGCCAACAGCGCCAGATCTGTGAGCTTTTGGACGCGGTCCTTCGAAGTTCCTTCTGCCTGCGCGATCTCTGAATAGGTCATACCGGAACGGATCCTTTCGAAGTAGCGATTTGCGCGGGTGATGTTCGACCAGAGAACTTCATCTCTCGGATTAGTTTCGCCAGCCAGGATGATCTTGCTTTCAACTCCGCGTTTGCGGAGTTGGAAC
>JBCCET010000146.1:0-3174 GCA_039030095.1 Pseudomonadota bacterium
GGTAGTGCATCACTTTGAAATCTAGCGTCGCCTATCGCACTCCGCGCCCATTGCCTATATGCTTAGCGTGAAGCATAGGAGGTTTCATGCCCAAAGGACCCAAAGGCCAGAAGCGTCCCGCCGATGTGATCGGCAACGCTGTGAAGGTAATGCGCATCGCCACTGGCGAGGAAGAGGAAGAGTACGACACCGACGATGGGAAAGACCCGGCGGCGGTGTCTATGGGCAAGAAGGGCGGTGCGGCGCGAGCCAAAAAACTCACGCCGGAACAGCGGTCGGAGATTGCCAAGAAGGCCGCAGCTAAGCGGTGGGAAAGCAACGGTTGACAAAAACGATATAAAATCGTATTTGGTTGCGGAAGAGGTCAAGCAACCAGTTTGGAGACTAACGTGCGCACAGCCGAAGCTCTAATTCGGGATCAGTTTGATCCAAAGGAATGGCCACTAATCCCCACGCTTCTAAAGACGGCATATCGCGCCGCCGACGAGACCATCCGCGATAATCCTATCCTTCAAGTTACAAGCGCTAAAGACAACAGAGGACGCCTGGTACAATGGTCTGTTGATCTAGCCATTGAGCGCGCAATTCAGAACGGTTCTCTCTCTTGCGATTATGCGTGGTCCTACTACGCGAAACCTACAGGGCGTTACTTGCAGTTGCAATTCTCTCATTCAACTGCATCGATTAGCCAGGTCCAATGTGCCTTTAGGCAGCCGAGAAGCGTTGTTTTCCGAGAGAATGCCCGTCTCCGCACCCAGCCCGTTTTCGAAGGGTTTGATGATGGTGCTGAAATTGACGGGCTTCCGCATTTCCTGATTATTCATGGGCATCAGGATTTAACCTTTGCACATATCGCAATGCCATCTGCGGACTCTAAGGTCGACTATGAGTACCGCAGTCCTAATCTGTTGCGGCTTCCGCACGCGATTGAGCCGGATTCGAGCGCGGCACCGACAGAAAACACAGACTTTGACGCCGAGGGGCTGGCGACCCTAAAGGACGAGATCGAAAAATGGCGGAGGGATCATGACGACGAATGACAATGTAATTCGATTTTCAAGCGCCGCTCATGGCTTCCGCCCTGGGCGGCTTTTGATTCCAGATCGCCTTGTTGAAGCCCGCCTTGCGGAGCGAAAGACACAAACCGAGTTGGCGAACTTGGTTGGCGTTAGTCGGCAGGCTGTCTCGTCATATGAGATGGGAGACAAGCAGCCAGAGCCTGAGACTATGGCAAACATCGCGAGGCACCTGAAGCAGCCCATTGGCTACTTCACACGGCCCGAGATGGCCTCTTTTGGTCGTAGGAGCACTTTGTTTTTCCGAAAGGTGGGCACAGACACCAAGAGGCGAAATCAAGCCTGTTCGGTTTACGCTGATTGGCTGGTGAGCACTGCCGCTACTCTCTCAGAATACGCGAACTATCCAGCGGTGGATTTGCCGAGCTTTGAACCCAGCGGCAAATTTGACAGCTACTCCGAAGACGAAATTGAAGATTGTGCGGAGAAAGTCCGGCAGCATTTTGGGCTGGGTTGGGGGCCTATCTCGAACGTTGTCCGATTGCTGGAAGCCAAAGGCATAGTTGTTTGTCGGGTCGAGATGGAGGGCGAGAATGTTGAGGCGTTCTCATTCTGGTCTGGGGATCGCCCGTTCGTATTCCTTTCATCCGACAAAAGTAGTGGAGCCAGGGCGCGTTACGATGCAGCTCACGAGATGGGGCATCTGTGTCTTCACCGTTGGATTGGGGAAGAGGAAATAGAAGACAAATCACGATTGAAGGAAATTGAGCGCGAAGCCAACAGATTTGCTGGCGCATTCTTGCTGCCAAGGCGCTCTTTCCCGAACGAGGTTTACTCGTCTCGTGCAGAATCTTTTATTGATCTGAAGGCTCGCTGGAAGGCAGCGATTCAAGCAATGGTTTATAGGTGCAAGGATCTTGGCCTGTTTGACGACAGGCAAGCGACAAACCTGTACAAGCAGATTTCCTACAAAAAATGGCGAAAGACAGAGCCGCTGGATGATGGTCCTTCTAAGATTGAAATAGAGGCGCCGGTTGTCCTGGCTCAGATCACCTCGCTCCTCTTGGAGTCGGGAAAACTCTCTGGCGCAGACATAGCCAGTAAGCTGGGACTCTCGACAAAGGTGTTGAGCCAAATGTTGAGCGTAGATGAGGCGGCCCTCACCGGGTCAGATGAGGTCGAAGCATTTCGACCAACATTAAAATGAACTAATATGCTTGACGATTAGCACATGAGTTCACATATAAGGGGCATGAGACAGTTGCCCCTGAAAACCCGTTCGTTGATCCTGAAAATGCTCTGTGAAGGGCAGTCCATGCGGGCCACTGCACGGCTTGCTGATGTGAGCTTCAACACGGTCGCAAAACTGTTGATCGATGCGGGCAAAGTCTGCGCCGATCTGCACGACGAATTGGTGCAGGGCGTCACGGCAAGCCGTATCCAGTGCGACGAAATCTGGAGCTTCACCTACGCGAAGCAGAAGAACGTGGCGAAGGCCAAGAGCGCGCCGCAGGAAGCCGGTGACACTTGGACCTGGACCGCTCTGGACAGCGACACCAAGCTGATCGTGTCGTGGCTGGTTGGTGGCCGTGACGGCGATTACGCGATTGCCTTCATGGATGATTTGCGGTCGCGTCTGGCAAACCGGGTGCAACTGACCACGGACGGCCACAAGGCTTATCTGGAAGCCGTGGAGGGTGCGTTCGGTGGCGACGTGGACTATGCGCAGCTTATCAAGCTGTACGGCGAGCCTACAGGCCAGAAGGGCCATGAGCGGAAGTACAGCCCCTCGGAATGCACTGGCACCAAGAAGCAGCGTGTGGAAGGCTCGCCCGATCCGAAGTTCGTTTCGACCTCGCATGTCGAGCGGCAGAATTTGACGATGAGGATGCACATGAGAAGGTTCACGCGGCTCACCAATGCGTTCTCCAAGAAGTTCGAGAACCACATGCACATGGTCGCGCTCTATACCGTTTGGTACAACTTCATTCGCATCCACAAGACGCTGCGGGTTACGCCTGCAATGGAAGCTGGATTGAGCGAAACAGTCTGGGACATGGACGATCTGGTAGCTATCATGGAGGAACGCGCGCCGAAACCCGGAAAGCGTGGCCCCTACAAAAAGCGCGATGCCGAAAATTCAAACTGATGCACTACC
>JBCCET010000147.1:0-3172 GCA_039030095.1 Pseudomonadota bacterium
GCCGTGGCCGTCAGCCACCGCAAAAGAGGCTACGGCGGTGAAGGCACCAGCCAGCAGCGTTGTGAGCATTTTTTTCATGTGGATTTTCTCCTTGTTGAACCGGGGAGCAGACCCCGAGGTTTATTACAGACGCACGCGTTACCCGCGCTGTCCGATTTCGCGAAGACGTTCTTCCAGAAATTCACCGGCGGTTTGGTGCGCTAGTTGAACGTCTGGGTTTGGGTGCATGAACAGCGGCAGCGAATAGCGTGACCGGTTTTCCTGTTTGTCGGGGTTCACCACGCGGTGGATCGTGGATGGATAGTAGTCGCGGCTGGCCTGTTCCAGCATGTCGCCTGCATTAACGTTGATGTAGCCCGTGCCGCAAGGGATGTCGTGCCAGTCGCCGTTTACATCCTGGGCTTGCAGGCCGGGTTCCGATCCGGTGACAAGCAGGGTGATCAGGTTAATATCACCGTGTGCTGCGGCGCGGACCTCACCCTGTTCCACGTCTTCAGGTAAAGGCGGGTAGTGCAAGACGCGCAACAGGTGCTGGTTTGAGCCATCCACCATATTCTTGAACGGCATGGACAGCTTTGATGTCACCTCATCGGGCGTCACGTCATCAAGCCAACCCAGCAGGGTTTCGCCCAGATTGATCAGGCTGGAATGGAATGTGCGCGTAACTTCTTCAACCTCCGCCGGTACGTGGCGCGATTGATAGACGTGGTAGAACTCTTTCAAGTCCTTCTGCGCACGGCCTTTTGCATTTTCGGATTTGTAACCGAAGTAGCCCGCCGGATCACCCTGTTCGGTGGCATCATCGTGTTTGCCATCGCCCTGGAAATAAACCGACCAGTGGTCGTACATTGCCTGGATTTCCGACATATCAATGTCGTGGTCTTTAATCACCGCAAAACCTGTTTCGCGCAGGGATTTGGCGAAACGTTCCGCTGCGTCGGGGTCTTTTGGGCTTACCGCGAGCACTTCAAATTCTGACATGGGTCTCCTCCTTAGTGGCCGGAAGCAATGGTGGAAAAGAAACGTTCCTTCACCGCCGTCGCGTTAACGCCGGTTAGCACGCCTACGGGCCGTCGGCTGGTCCCGGAAGCGCGGACCGTTTGCCCCGCACGCTCACCGCTTACGATAACCTCCAGCGCGACGGTTTCAACGGTAAAAAGATCTGGGTCCGTGATGGCGATGATCGCCGTAGGGTCATGCATCTGAGCGCCCAGAAACCCATAGTGGGATTCATAAAACCGCATATAGAACCGCGTGATGTCACGCAAAAAGCCGCCTAGCTTGGGGGCTTGGTCCGCAAGCGGATCAAAGTCATCGGGATAACACAACACCTGTGTTGTCACGTCGAGCCCGACCATGGTGATCGGCCAATCGGCGGCAAAAACGACGTTGGCAGCCTCAGGATCGTTCCAGATATTGGCCTCCGCCCAGTCGGTGACATTGCCGCCTGAAAGCCCGCCGCCCATCAGGACAACGCCTTTGACTTTCGCGGCGATAGAAGGGTCATGGTAAAGTGCTGCGGCAATGTTTGTCAGCGGGCCGACCGGGGCCAGAATGATCTCACCCGGATTTTCCTGCACCGTTCGGCAGATAAACTCAGCGGCGGTTTCCTTGGTTGGCCTCCGCGAAGTGGTTTGCGCCGGTAGGTCGCCGAAGCCCTCTTTGCCGTGAACGTAATCTGATACCGGGTTTGGGTCCTGAACCAGCGGTGTCGCTGCGCCACGTGCAACCGGGATCGGCTGGCCCAGCATGTCGCCCAAAACCAGTGCGTTGCGCGTGGCGATGTCCACGTCAATGTTGCCGAAAACCGCGCTCATCCCGACGATCTCAACATTGGGATGCAGCCCGGCGTAAAAAATCGCCATGGCATCATCTATGCCGGGGTCAGTGTCGATCAGGATCTTATGCATCTTTAAGGAAGGCCTCTACGTCTGCCTTGGCTGGAATGGCCCCGGCTGCGCCTGCACCCGTTACTTGCATCGCAGCGCAAGCGGCGGCGAAACGAAGGGCGGTTGCCGGATCGGTTTCGATGAAACGCGCCATGAAGGCACCCAAAAACGTGTCTCCCGCACCGGTTGTATCAACTGGGGTCACCGGGAAGCTGTTTTGTTCATAAACGGTTCCGTCAGAATGGAATACGGCCCCGTCGCTGCCCCGTGTGATCAGGACATGGGGCACGCCGAGTTTGGTTGCGGGTTTGCCCTGTGCTGCCTCCAGCGCTGCAGCTTCGCCTTCGTTCACGGCAAGCAAATCCAGATATGGCAGTAAATCTGCGACCGCCATTGCATCAAAAGGGGCGGCAGAATAGCAGACCATAAGGCCCCTGGCCTTCGCCGCTTTTGCAATGTCCGCAACCAGATTGGTTTCGTTTTGCAAGATAACCCAATCGCCGGGATCAGCGGAACCAAGGGCGGCTTCTATCTGGGTGTGCGAAAAACCCTGGTTTGCACCGCTTGCCAGCACAATCTGGTTTTCCCCCGCGTCGTCGACGCAGATGATCGCGTGCCCGGTTGGCAAATCCACCGTTGCGATATCATCAAGCCGAACGCCGAAGTTTTCGATCTCGTCGCATACCCAGCCGCCATCCGCGCCAACGCAGCCGATGTGGCGCACCTGCGCGCCGCTTTGCGCAACGGCGATGGACTGGTTGATACCTTTGCCGCCCAAAAAACGTTCGAAACTGGAACTATGCAACGTCTCACCAGCCGTGGGCAGGTGCGCAACACGGTAAACGAGGTCCAGATTGATAGAGCCGAAGTTGAGGATCATAGGCGTCGGGCGTCCAGGTCAAAGAGAGACCGTAGGCCAAGTCAGAGCCAATTCGCAAGGGCGCTTCGCTGTAGATTGGGTCACTTCATTCGCGCGCGGGTCTTTGCATCGACGATTTGGCGCAGTTGGCGAAGCAGCGCATGTTTGTCCGTGCGCTCAACCCCGTAATCCAGATTGAAGGCGTAATCAAAATCAAGCGGGTTGTCCCCTTGGCTGTGCTGCAGGATCGTCTCCAGCTTGTCGAGACCTTTGACGATCCGAGCCTCCAGCGTTTCGCCTGCTTCATATTCATCCCAGAGCGAAAGCAGGTCGCCTGCGGCGTCCAAATCGCCCAACAGCGCGACGAAATCCGCCCGCTCTTCTGCTGATTTGTCACCGACCTGATGGATTGCGGGGATATCGC
>JBCCET010000148.1:0-3080 GCA_039030095.1 Pseudomonadota bacterium
TCGTGGTAGCCGCCGCCGGGCTTTGGCTTGTCTGCCGAGCCGGTCTTGCCGCCTACCTTGTAGCCTTTGACTTCGCCAAAGCTTGCCGTGCCGCGCGTGACAACGGCGCGCAACATCTTGCGCAGCTCCGCACTGGTGGCAGCGCTGACAACCCGCGCGCGGTCATCTTTCAGACCGTCCTGGGCAATAACCGTAGGCGCAACCCGGTAGCCGCCATTCAGAACGCTGGCATAGGCTGTGGCCAGATGCAGCGGCGTTGCGGCGATACCGTGGCCGTAGCTGATGGTCATTGTGGAGATTTCTGACCACCGCTTGGGCAAAAGCGGTTTGGTGGTGCGGGCTTCGGTCAATTCGACCGGGACGGCGTCGAAAAAGCCCAGTTCTTCCAAAAACTTCTGTTGCGCCGGTGCGCCAGCGGCCAGGGCCATGCGGGCCGTGCCGATGTTTGACGATTTCACGATTACGTCTGTCACGCTGAGGCTTTTGCCGTAGTCGTGGAAATCGCGGATTTTGAACTTACCCCATTTCAGCGGCCCGCGGATATCGATCATCGTGCTGGGGTTCGCGAGGCCCTGTTCCAGGCTGATCGCTGCGGCAAAGATTTTGAACGTGGACCCAAGCTCATAAACGCCCTGGCTTGCGCGGTTAAACAGCGGGCTGTCGGCCTGTTTGGTGCCCGGCAGCACGCGGGGGCGGTCATTGGGATCGAAATCTGGCAGGCTTTCCATGGCCAGAATTTCGCCGGTTTGCGCGTTCATCAAAACCGCTGCGGCCCCTTTGGCGTTCATTACACCCATGCCGCCGGCCAGAACCTCGCGCATTGCGGCCTGGGCTGTCAGGTCGATCGACAGCCGCAAAGGTTTCCCTTCGCGTGCGGGATCGCGCAGGGTTTCGTCAAAGAAACGTTCTACGCCTGCGACGCCGATCACCTCTGCCGCGTTCACACCCTCTTTGCCGAAGGACGCGCCGCCTAGGATATGGGCGGCCAGACTGCCATTTGGATAAAGCCGCATTTCCCGCGGACCAAAGAGCAACCCCGGCTCCCCCAGATCATGCACAAGCTGTTGTTGTTCCGGGCTTATTTTCTTTTTGATCCACAGGAATTTTCGGGTGCCGGTGAAGTCCTTGATAAGTTCTTTTTCATCCAGATCGGGGAAAATACCCGCCAGACCTTTAGCGGCGGCAACCGGGTCCACCATCAGTGGCGGCTGAGCATACAGCGCGGTGGTAGCCAGATTGGTGGCCAAAACCTCGCCATTACGATCAACGATATCGGCGCGGGCATTGGCGATTTGCGGGATGCTTGCTGCGCTTTTGGGTTCCGTCGGGGTGGAGGCCGCAA
Organism: Pseudomonadota bacterium; assembly: GCA_039030095.1. GTDB lineage: Bacteria > Pseudomonadota > Alphaproteobacteria > Rhodobacterales > Rhodobacteraceae > Amylibacter. The sequence goes on from JBCCET010000148.1 coordinate 1,343, forward strand.
GCCCGCCCATACGAAACCCGACGGTCGCAAAGGCGATAAAGAAGAAAATGCCCAGCACCAGCAAACGCGTCTCTGCCCGGCGACGCATTTTCATCTGCATCTCTGCATTGCGCAGGGCGCGGCGCTCCGCCTCAATATAGTCCGGGTTCTGGCCCTTTTCGCGGGCGTCCAGAACGGTCGCAAGAGGGCGCAGAGGCGTGCGCATTATGGGAATTCCTTATCCGGGCCGGGCAGCGGGCGGGTCACGTTCATTACCGACACCGGGTTTTTGATATCTTCGGGCGCGATTGTGACCTTTGGATAGGCCACCAGTTCCACATCCGCGAAATGCTGGGGCATGAGCGGCAACAAACCTAAATCGACGAAGTTCATATCCACCAGTTCGCGCAAGCGGTTGGGGCGATTGAGATAGGCCCATTCGGCTGACAGGACCGAAATCGCCTCCCGCTCCGCTGCGATGGCAGATTGCAGGTCGGCGACGCGGCGCAGGCTGGCCTGGGTCCGGTAGTTTTCTTTGTAAGCCCAATAGGCCACGCCGACCACAAGCGCGGCGCACATGGCGTAGAAAAGTGTCTTCATGCCCCTAATCCCTCAACAGTTAGTTTTGGCAGGCCCAAACCTGCATAATTCCGCACCCCCTGCGGGGTGTTCGTGCGCTGCGCCAATCGTAGTTTCGCTGACCTCGCGCGGGGGTTTTCGGCCACCTCCGTTTTGCTGGGCGCGATGGCGCGGCTGATATTGTCGAACTGCGCGTCCGGTTTTGCGGCCTCCGGCGCCCAACGGTTTGCGGACGGACGCTTGCCACCGCGGGCTGCAAAAAACCGTTTCACGATACGATCTTCCAGGCTGTGAAACGTGACCACTGCAAGAACGCCGCCCGGGCGCAGAACCTCTTCCGCTGCAAAGAGCCCGCGCGCCAATTGGCCAAGCTCATCATTCACCGCAATGCGCAGGGCCTGAAAGCTGCGGGTCGCCGGGTGCGCCTGCCCCGCCCGTGATTTCATAACACTTTCAATAACTTCGGTCAGTTGCAATGTGCTGTGCAGCGGGCCTTTGGCGCGGGCTGAAACGATGGCTTGTGCAATTCTGCGGGAGGCTTTTTCTTCGCCATACTGGAAAAGGATATCTGCGATTTCCGCCTCTGACGCGGTGTTCACGATGTCAGCTGCGCTTTGCCCTGCTTGCGCCATACGCATGTCGAGCGGGCCGTCTGATTGAAACGAAAAACCCCGGTCCGGCTGGTCGATCTGCATCGAGGACACCCCGATGTCGAGTACGACACCGTCGACCGTTCCATCAACAAGGTCTGCCATATCGGCAAACGTGCCTTCGGTAAGCTGTAGTTTGCTGTTGTATTGACCGGCCCAGTCCACGTCGAACACGTCGGGGTCGCGATCAATGGCAATAACCCGGTCGGCCCCGGCATCAAGAATCGCGCGGGTGTATCCGCCTGCGCCAAAGGTGCCATCGACCCAAGTTCCCGAAACGGGCGCAATCGCCGCCAGAATGGGATCGATCAGAACTGGTATGTGCTTGCTTTGGCTGCCCCGTGCCATTGCGACCTACTCCGATACCTCGCTATCAAGAAGCATAAGCGGGTCAAAGTCATCGTCATCGCTGTCGATCCAGTATTCCAGCTCGGTGGAATTATCGGTGGAGGCCGATGGCTCCCAAATCTGGAATGTGTCGCCAGAGGCCACAAAGATCGCCTCCGCTGAGATGCCTATTTTGTCCCGCA
>JBCCET010000149.1:0-3077 GCA_039030095.1 Pseudomonadota bacterium
GCTTTATTTGTTTCACGCCGGGCGCCTTGATCACCACGCCACGCGGGCAAGTTCCCGTCGAAGATCTGAAAGTTGGCGATCTTGTCATAACGGCTGACAGCGGATTGCAAGCCATCCGCCGGTCATGCGCTTTGATCCGACCCAGCGGATGGCTTGCAATCCGCTGTCAGCCGTTATGACAAGATCGCCTACTTTCAGATCTTCGACGGGAACTTGACCGCGTGGCGTGGTGATCAAAGCGCCCGGTGTGAAGCAAATGAAGCTTGGTATCGTTTGCCATTCGACGTTGCTGTCGCCGTCGTCCAGGCTAATATTGTTGAGCCACATGTTCGGCGTCAACGGACCGCCGTCCAGCACCACGATGCGGTTTACGGCATCATCAACGCCGTCATTGGCCGCCGTCAGATAGGCAAATGTGACTGTTCCGCCGCCGTAGATGTTGGCGGTGTAGACTTCGACGTTGCTGCCGGTTTGTCCGTAGTTTGGATAGGCGGAGGACGTGAAATCTACGCCGTCGATGGAAAATTGCGGGCCGCTGTCTTCGGTCGAGGGTTGCAAAAAATTATCAGCACCGAGGTCATCCTCAATGACCCCGGTTCCCTGGACACCAATCCGAATCCAATTCGCGCCCAACGGATCACGATTGATCTCAAAAAAGGTAAACTCTGCCATTTACCCGCCCGCTCACACGGACAGAACGGCCATCGTCTTTGGATGGATTTCAGTCTGCCCGCCTCAATGTGCCGTTTGACCCCTCTTTTGACGGGGGTATTCGGCTTATCCGGACACTATATGGTGGGGTTGCCTATGAAACAAGCAAATACAGGCTGTGTGCACCCCAAGATTTTGCGGGTTAAAGCGTAAGTGTGATGGAATTGCCTCTACCGGGGGTGGTTGTCCCTATTTCGGGCCAACCATTTGTTCCGGCCTGACAACTTCATCAAAGCGTTCGGCGGTCACAAAACCCAAGTTGACAGCTTCTTCTTTGAGTGTCGTGCGGTTTTTATGGGCGGTTTTGGCCACCGTGGTTGCGTTGTCATAGCCGATCTCAGGCGCGAGCGCCGTCACAAGCATCAAGCTTTCGCGCATCAGCGTGTCGATCCGGCCTTCATCGGCCTCAATTCCATCCACGCAATTGTCGGTGAACGCGACGGAGGCATCGCCTAAAAGTTGCATGGACTGTAGCACGTTGTAGGCCATCATTGGTTTGTAGACGTTGAGTTCAAAATGGCCCTGGCTACCTGCAAAACCAACGGCTGCGTCGTTGCCCATGACATGGGCACAGACCTGGGTCATGGCTTCACATTGGGTAGGATTCACTTTGCCAGGCATGATGGAGCTGCCGGGTTCATTTTCCGGCAACATCAATTCCCCCAACCCGCAGCGGGGACCGGAGCCGAGCAGTCGAATGTCGTTGGCAATCTTGTAAAGGCTGGCCGCCACGGTCTTTAGCGCGCCGGACATTTCCACAAGCGCGTCATGGGCCGCCAGGGCCTCAAACTTGTTTGGCGCGGTGACAAAAGGCAGTCCGGTTATGTCGGCCATGTTCTTTGCGACCATTTCACCCCAGCCTTTGGGAGAGTTTAGCCCGGTGCCCACGGCCGTGCCGCCTTGGGCCAAAGGATAAATGTTATCAAGGGCTTGGGTCACCCGTTTGATGGATTGTTCCACTTGATAGGCGTAGCCGCAAAACTCCTGCCCAAGGGTCAGGGGCGTGGCATCCATCGTGTGGGTTCGCCCGATCTTGATGATTGCATCGAACGCCGCTGTTTTCGCCGCCAGGGACGCATGAAGCTTTTTAAGGCCGGGCAAGGTGACATCGCGCGCGGTCATTGCCACGGCAATGTGCATCGCCGTCGGGAACGTGTCGTTGGAACTTTGCCCCATATTGCAGTGATCGTTGGGGTGGACAGGGGATTTGGATCCCATTTCCCCACCCAACATCTCAATCGCGCGGTTAGAGATAACCTCGTTCGCGTTCATATTGGACTGGGTGCCAGATCCGGTCTGCCAGACCACCAGGGGGAAGTGGTCGTCTAGCTTACCGGTTACAACCTCATTGGCCGCAGCTATAATCGCGTCTGCCAGATCTGCGGGCAGCTTGCCCAATTCCTGGTTAGCTTGTGCACATGCCTGCTTGATCACGCCTAGCGCACGAACAATCGCTACCGGCTGTTTTTCCCACCCAATGGGGAAGTTCTTGAGGCTACGCTGGGTTTGCGCGCCCCAGTACCGGGTTGCATCAACCTCCAACGGGCCAAAGCTGTCAGTTTCGGTGCGTGTGGTGGTCATGATGCTTTCCCTCGTGGCGTCGGGCGGTTTCTACGGCGCCCGGCGGGGGAGAGCAAGCTACCAGACCAGACGTTTGAGCGTGCGCGCGTAGACGTCTGTCTCTGATCGCGCCTTGCCAATGCGGGTTTCAAGCATTTTTGCCTCGGTGGCCACTTTGACGCGCAGTTTCATGGCTTCGGCCCCAGCGCCCATTACGCGGGCATAAAGGTCTTCGAGCTCCGTCAACACCCGCTGAAAGGTCACTGATAGACCTTTCAAAACGACTTGTTGGGCTTTTTCTGTGGTCTTGCGCAAAAGACGTAGCACGCTTTCGCAAGTCTTGCGCAGCACATCTATTGACTGGCCAATCCGCGCGGCCTGGGCAAAGAATTTGGCGTTATCGATGACCGCATCAAGCGTGGACTGCGAAAACTTCGCCACTTTGCCGACGATCTTTTCCGGATCAACCACGGCCACAGCTTTGGCGGCACCGTCTTTGGCTTTTTGCAGGATTGCGGTGGTCTTTTCCAAGATGCCAAGGGCGTCGAGCGCTGCTTTGATTTCTTTGCGGATGTCTTGCACCACGGGATTATCCAGCGCGGACTTGGCCGCACTGATCAGCGCCTTGATCCCGCGCGACGAAACAGGTGATCCGGTTCGACATGTGTTCCGCTTTCAAGGCTCGCAACGCCCAGCGCGCAGGAATACACCAGACGGTTCGCTTTCACGACGGCGATTTGCGCACCCGGCACCGCGTTGAGCTTCATCAAGCTGGACAGGCGGTTTCCAAAGTGTGCAAGCCGCCC
>JBCCET010000150.1:0-3001 GCA_039030095.1 Pseudomonadota bacterium
AAGGCCTGCTGAAACCGCAACACCACTGAGGCAAAGGCCTCGTTGACCTCGAAGAGATCGATATCGCCGATCTCCATGCCGCTGTCGGCCAGGATCTTTTGCGTGGCGGGCACGGGACCTGTCAGCATGATCGTCGGATCGGTGCCGATCTTGCAGGTGGCCTTGATCCGCGCGCGCGGCTTGAGCCCGTACTTTTTGCCAAATTCCTCGTTGCCGATCAGCACGCCGGCCGAGCCATCCACGATGCCCGACGAATTGCCCGCATGGTGGATGTGATTGATCCGCTCCAGATGCGGATACTTCAGCTTGGCCACCGCATCAAAGCCCGGCATCACCTCGCCCATCTGCTGAAAGCTGGGGTTGAGCGCACCGAGACTTTGCATGTCGGTGCCCGGGCGCATGTATTCGTCATGGGCCAGGATGGTCAGCCCGTTCTGATCCTTTACCTCGATCACCGATTTTTCAAACCGGTTGTCATCCCAGGCTTTTGCCGCGCGTTTCTGGCTTTCGACGGCCAGCCCGTCTGCGTCGTCGCGGGTAAAGCCGTATTCGGTGGCAATGATGTCGGCGCTGATGCCCTGCGGTACAAAATAGGTCTCCATGGCGACGCTCGGGTCGACGGCAATCGCGGCCCCGTCACTGCCCATGGCCACCCGGCCCATCATCTCAACGCCGCCCGCGATATAGGCCTCGCCCGCACCGCCCCTGACCTGGTTTGCGGCCAGGTTCACCGCTTCCATTCCCGAGGCGCAAAACCGGTTGATGGCCAGACCGGGGATGCTTTCGTCCAGGTCCGAGGCCAGCACCGCTGTCCGTGCAAGACAGCCGCCCTGTTCCATGACCTGCGTGACATTGCCCCAGATCACATCCTCGACCGCGTGACCGCCCAGCCCGTTGCGATCCTTGAGTGCGTTCAACACCTGGGTGCTCAGCCGCACCGAGGTCACTTCGTGCAGCGATCCATCCTTGCGGCCCTTGCCGCGCGGCGTGCGAACCGCGTCGTAGATATAGGCGTCGGTCATGCGACGTATCCTTTCATTGCTTGTATTTCAGCGTTTTCGAATTCGGCTTGAACATCGATGGCGCGTGGGTCTTGAAGGTTTTCATGTCCAAAGCAACAGAGGGCGCGTCGGCCAGCATCAGGTATGGAACCAGACCCTCTGCTCGTTCCTGTGGCTTGTCGAACATAATACGGGTGCGCTCGATCATCGTGTCGGGATCGGCAAGCAAAGTTCCGTCGCCGAAGTCGAAACGGATGAGCGCACTACCGTTCGTTGTGAAGATTTCGTATGGGATCACCTGCAGTTCGTGCGGTGTCCAGAAACTGCGGCCGTACTTTTTGTCGAGCCGCAATCCCATGGATTTGAGCATTTGGCTGACGTGCTCTCCGACATAAAACTTGGTGTAGTTGTGTTCGTAGTTCTCGACATGATCGCACGCCCAGTCGTGGTTTGCCTGCAGCCGGTTTTTGACGGCGGCTTGATCAGGCAGGACCTCGCGGGGCATTGCCTCAGTGACCCAGTCTCCAAGGGCGGCCAGCAGCTTGTCTCCGCCCTTATGCTTCAGGCGCGATGTGCCAAAGCTGCATTCACCCGCGCCCACGAAAGGTTCAAAGCGAGTGTCAAAACGCGCAAAAAGTTGTTCTGATTTGGCGTTCTCGATTGGATCGTCGAAGCGCAACATACCGCGGTCATGCGCCTCCAGATCTTTTTGATCCCAAGTCGCCATTTCTGCTTCGCCCTCGCGCAGCGCGGCGGTCAATTCATCCGCGCCCAGACGTTCTGCCATACGTGTGGCGCAGGGCATAAAGCGCCAATTGTTCGCAAAAGGTGTGCCGTTGACGGTATACTTGCCCTGCAATCCGGTGACGAATTGGGCAAAGACAAACGGATCAAGCAGTTCCGGCGCCAAATTGCTGCCATCGGTGCCACGTGTGATGCAGTCGCCGATATCGTCCAGCACCCGCCACAGGAAATCATCCGGCGCGCCGCCGTCATATTGGAAACGCGCCGTATCCTCTCGGGTTATGGGCCAGTGAGACAGCTGCATGTCAGGCGCGGTCCCCGGGATTGCCGGGCATAAGGTCATAGGGGTGTTTCCAGCTGGGCGTGGCCTCCAAATTGGCCAGCCAGCGATCGATATGGGGCCAGTCGGCGCGCGCAAAACCGAACGGCTCGGGATAGAAAAGATAGCCGCAGCAGCTGAGATCTGCATTGGTCAGCCCGTCGCCCACGATCCAGTCTCGCCCTGCGAGATGTGCGTTGAGCACCTCGTAGGCCGCTTTCAGGCGACCCTGACTGAAGGCGATGACCTCTGTCGGGCGTTTCTCCTCCGGCAGGAAATTCATGAGAAAACGGGTCATGCCCGCCTGCGAGCTGAGCTTGTGATTGTCCCACAGGACCCAGCGGAAAATCTCGTAGTTTTCGGCATGATCCCTGCCGCCAAACTTACCTGATTTTTCAGTGATATAGGCCTGTATCGCGCCGGACTGGCTGGTTCTGAAGTCGCCATCCAGCAGAACCGGCACCTCTCCCATCTCGTTGATGGTCCGGCGATATGTTTCGCTGCGCGTCTCGCCACCAAAGAAATCGACCTTGACCGGCGCCCAGTCGAGGCCCGACAGTTCCAGCGCAAGCGCGGCCTTGTAGGCATTGCCACTCTCTCCGAAGCAGTAAAGTTGGATCGTCATGGCAGAGCCTCCTGAGTCGCGCGCCCGGCAGATCGCGGAAGTGAGTATTTAAGGAAATATGAATCGCGGGCGGATTTACCTGAAGTTGACCGAAAAGCTGTTTGGCTGGCCGTGCGGTACAGGCTAGAGAGCCGATGACCGCGAAAGGTGAAGCCTCGTCCCTGCATGCAGGGCTTGCACCCGCGACCCGGGTACAAGGCGGACGCCCCGGCTTCATCTTTCAGAAAATACTCCCCGCGGAGCGTCCGGCATGTGCCACGGGTCTGACCGGTTGCCAGCATCAAAGCGCCCTCGAAATCAGTTCTTTCATGA
>JBCCET010000151.1:0-2907 GCA_039030095.1 Pseudomonadota bacterium
GACTGTCACACCCAACTGAGCCTCTGCTTCAGAAAGAGACGTCTTGATGGTGTTCCACCAGCTGTCGCTGTCAGGTGCGTGACTCACGAAAACGAACCGCTCGCCCTCTGCGCTTGCAACCGACGCACCTAGCGTAGCTGTCATCGCGACAGCAGCGGCGGTAACATAAGATCTTAGTTTCATTTGGTTTCCTCCAAGTTGATGCCGCCAGTTCAGATTGGGCGGCCGTTAGATGCGATGCTTGATCCCTTTGCAGCGACTACACCGCAGTTTCGTATTGAATCGGCTCTCTCTCGGTGCTGTCTTTTGATCGCCTCACGCGTTCACCACGAGATCGGGGGACAGACAGTCATTGAAGTGATCGATGACGTTTTGAACTGATCGGATCGCCATACGCTCTGCGCATTCAAGGGACATGCCGGCGGAATGGGGCGTTAGAATTGCGGTATCGACATCCGCATAAGGATGTTCCCGCGGCGGCGGTTCGACTGCAAAAACATCAATACCTGCGCCAAGTATCTTTTCCTCTCGCAGGGCTTCACCCAAGGCGACATCATCGACAATGCCGCCGCGCGCTGCGTTGAGCACGACGCAATTGGATTTCAGCGTTTTGATCTCTGCGGCCCCAAGCAGCGGTTTTTCGCCCGGTGGCATGTGGAATGAAATGAAATCTGCGCGCGTGAAGGCAGACTTTAGATCGCTTTCGTGGGTGAAGCCCTTGGGCAAGGCGTCAGGCGCAATGAATGGGTCATAGACCATCACTTTGATGCCGAACGCCAAAGCCATCTGAGCGAGTTTGCGGCCGATGCGACCAAAGCCCACGATCAGTAGCCTTTTCCCGTCTACCTCCTGAGCCTCAAGTGTGTTTCGGTAGCCCCAAGGTCGACTGCCGCGACAGGCTTGGTCGTACCGGAGCAGTCGACGAGACGCTGCCAGCAAGAGCGTCATCGTATGTTCAGCGACCGCGCCAGAATTAACATCGCCGACCACGGCCAGTTTGATACCGCGCTCATTCAAAGCCGAAACATCAACGGCGTCGTAACCGACTCCATGCCTTGACACGATGGATAGGTTTGGTGCCTCTGCAATTGTGGGTGCAGTAAGTGGCTGTGTCCTGATTACAAGACCGTCAGCTTTACCGATCAATGGAGCGTAGCTGGGCTCGCTGATCTCTTCGATATAGTCGAAAGTGATATCTGCAGTCTGCTCAAGGAGAGCAATCCCACTTGGGTGGAGCTTTCCAGCGACGAGTACATGAGGCATCAATATCCCTCCGACGTCGCAGTGATTTCTTTGGCGGCGCCCAGGAGAGAACGAGCTTTCCCGACAGAAGCGGCAGCACCTGCGGCCAACAGCCTGCTATCACCAGAGATAGTCACAAGGTCGAAGCCCCATTTGATTGCCCCCACAGCGTATTCCGGGGTTCCGCAGTGCAAGCCGGCTCTCAGGCCGCCCTTCTTTGTCGCCGTCAGGATTCTTTTGATGAGCCCGACCATTTCCGGCTCTTCGCGGTCGAAGCCGGGCGGAAGCTCGCCCTGTTTTGCGCCCAACGTCAGATCCGCCGGACCAATGTAGATAGCATCGAGACCCGGGGTCGAGACAATCTCTTCGAGGTTCTCGATCGCTTCGCGTGTTTCGATCATCGCGATGGCGAGTAACTCATCGTTGGCTTCCTCGGCATAGCCAGGCCCCGCAGCAAAATTTACTCGCGTTGGGCCGAAGCTCCGATTACCTTTTGGCGGATAGCGCATCGATGATACGAAAGCCTCGGCCTCAGAGCGCGAGTTTATCATCGGGCAGATGATACCGTATGCGCCTGCGTCCAAAGTCTTCATAATGATCGCGGGATCATTCCACGGAACCCGTGCCATCAGCGTCTTGCCACTTGCGCGCATGGCTTGCAGCATTGGTAGCGCGCTATAGTAGTCCAAAGCCCCATGCTGGATGTCGATCGTGATGCAGTCATAGTCCTGAGAGGCCATGATTTCCGCGGTGAATGGGTTTCCAATCGAAAGCCAGCCGTTCAAGGCAGGCCTGTCATTGGACCAAAGCTGCTTTATGCTGTTGGGGATCATCTAAAGGCCCTCAAAAAACGATCTGTGCGAGCTTGGTGTCCAGGTAATCCTCAATGCCTTCTGACCCGCCTTCTCGACCAAGTCCGGAGAAGTTGGTGCCCCCGAACGGGGCCTCTGAGGCAGCCAAGGCAAAGGAATTGATCCCGACCATACCCGCGTGAAGCTCCTTGACAGCTCGACGTGCCCTGTTCGCATCGGTAGTAAAAGCATAGGCTGAGAGGCCCATGTCAGACGCATTCGCTCGGGCAATCGCCTCATCATCACTTGCGAAGTGCGAGATTGCGGCGATGGGCGCGAAGTTTTCTTCCGCGAAGACAGCCGCATCCTCTGGCACGTTGGTCAACACAGTGGGTTCAAGGAAGTGTCCACTGTTTAGATGAGTTGGGCGTTTGCCGCCGTGTTCAAGCGTTGCCCCTGCGGTCACAGCGGCTTCGATATTTGCAAGAGCGCTTTCAAGGGAGCGCTGATTGATCAACGGACCCATGCCCACATTGGGGTCCAGCCCATCCCCCAGAACAATGCTCTTTGTTCTTTCGACAAAGCCATCGACAAAGCGGTCGTGAAGGCTCTCGTGGACCAGGATCCGGTCCGCAGTCACGCAGACCTGCCCGCAATTGGCGAACTTTGTCGGCACAGCCAGATCTAGTGTTGCGTCTATGTCGGCGTCGTCAAAGACAATCATCGGGGCGTTGCCACCCAGTTCCATGGACACCTTTTTGACGGTATCAGCGGCATCACGGATCATCTGCTGTCCTACGCGAGTTGAGCCAGTCAGCGACACCTTCCGAACAGACTTTGCGGCCATGATCGGAGTGTATGTGTCCGCAAAGTC
>JBCCET010000152.1:0-2808 GCA_039030095.1 Pseudomonadota bacterium
TACATGCTTGAGGTCGTGGTTTGATGCGCCGCGCCTCGCTGCGGCTTCGTCTTTTTGTCCTGATCCTCAGCCCACTGGTTTTGATGGCCATATTGCTGGGTTATTGGCGTTTCACGGTCGCCGAGCGCACTGCCGAAGACCTATTCGACCGTAGCCTTTTGGCCGCTGCACTGGCAATTTCGCGTGATGTTGCGGTGTCCGGCGGCGACGCCTTATCGCCATCGACCCGCGATCTGGTGCGGGACGCAGCCGGAGGCGAAGTTTTTTATCACGCCACGGGTCCCGGTGGTATCTATATCACCGGGTATGCTTACCCGCCAAAATCCGACCGGGCAGAAGAGACCGATTTCTACGCGCCGCATTTCTTCGAGGCGAACTATCGCGACGAAGAGGTGCGGGTGCTCAGGGTCAGAGAACGGGTGACGATTGAGAACCTGACCGGCGATGCCTCGGTCAAGGTCTGGCAACGACTTGATGACCGGCAAGCGTTCGCCCGGCAATTGGCGGTACGCGCCGCCGCGCTGATCGGCACGCTGCTTGCGACGCTTGCACTGGTCGTTTGGTTCGGTGTGGCGCGTGGCCTGCGACCCTTGATCGATTTGCAAGATGCCATTGCCGCACGTTCGCCGAACGACCTCAGCCAGATCAAACGTCCTGTTCCCGTTGAAGCCATTGGAATTGTGAAAACTCTGAACCTTCTCTTCGGCAAGGTGGAGTCCAGCATCGTGGCGCATCAGGTCTTTATCTCGGATGCCGCGCATCAGCTGCGCAACCCAGCCGCGGCGGTTCAATCCATGGCAGAAGCGGTGCGCGACGCACCGACCGCCGAGGACAGGAACAAACGCATTTCCGAGCTTGTGAACGCCGCACGAAGCTCGGCCCGCGTCGCCGATCAGCTCTTGTCCCTGGACCGGTTACAGCAATCGGCAATGGCGCCAGAATTGAAGCCTGTGGATCTGCGCGAGGTTGTTCAGGACATCTGCGCAGAGTTCGGCCCGACTGTTCTTTCGCGCGGGCTCGAGTTCGAATTCAACGCATTGGATGGTCCAACAAAGATATCGGGAGACAGGTTGTTTCTAACTGAGGCGATCAAAAACCTGATCGACAATGCCCTAAAGCATGGTGGTCCTGATCTGACACAGATTGTCGTAATGATCACGCACTCGAACGGGGAAGCTATTGTAACGATCAAGGACGATGGCAAAGGCCTTAAACCTGAGCAAAGCGAAGCAGCGTTCGGGCGTTTCTCGCAAGTGGAACCATCAGATGGCAGTGGTCTCGGATTGGCGATAGCAATGTCAGTCGCTGAACGGCACGGTGGGGCGCTGGTCATCGACCGGACCAAGAAAGGCGCCAGCATTTCACTTCATATCCCAAAACTGTAGCGGTGGCGGTCGTCAGGTGTTTTGGGACTGATGGTTGCCTGACTAAAGAGAGAGACTGGCTCATTTGGTTTGTCACTACGCGCCGGATTTGCGCCAAAGCATGCACCGGGTTTCGATAGTCTTCCGTTTAATCTTCCTTCTTTGTTTCAGAATGGTCAGGCCGCGCCCGAAGTAGAAATCGGCGGGTATTAGGTTTTGCGGGCTCTCGTGTTGTCGCCAGTGGTTGCAGTGATCGACAAATGCATCTATCTCTTGCCCGAGATCACTGGACGGGTCGTCATTTTCCTGCAATATGCGGTTCTTCAAGGTCTGGTGCCTTAGATTTCTTAACTACTTCTCCTGTTTGCGGAAAATTGCAGAGCTTAAACTGCTGGCTTATGCAGCCCTGACATCCCATTTGTGATCGATGGCGCTTGGCTTGAGTGTCTTTTTGGCACTCATCCGGGCGCTTCAGAGCGCGCTGGACTTATGCACATTAAGGATGCAGTTTCTGAGCGCGGCTGCGCTGCGGCTTTCGACCTTGCCACGACGAGTGAGGATGCCGACAGGACGCGAAATGACCATGTTGGAGACTGGGCGCCACACGACGTGTCGGATAGCAGCGCCCTCGAACGATGACGCTGGGAGAAAGGCGACACCGACACCTCCGGCGACGAGTTCCAACGCTGTGGCCGTGCGATTAACCTCGAAGCTCCAGCGCAGCGGCGGGTCCACGCGTGCCAGCGTTTCGTCGATCAGCAGCCGGTTGCCTGTGCCCCGCGCTGGCAGGATCAGATGCTCATCCGCGAGCAGGGCTGGTGGCACTTCTGCCTTCTCCGCCAGCGGATGATCTGCACGCAACGCCAGAACCAACATCTCTTCGAAGAGCGGTTGGAAAGTGGTGTTCGGCTCCAGTTGCGGCAGCGTGCACACTCCGAAATCGGCTTCTCCGTTCGCTACCGCAACCGAGGTGTCATTGGCAGACAAGTCGAGAAAGCGGATACGGGGCACGTTTCCGTGCTTGGCCAATTGTTGCAGCACTGGTGGGAAAATGCGTGAGACCACGGTGGGCACCGTTGCGATCGTCACGATAGCTTGGCGCTGATACTTAAGTGCGATGCTTTCGTCGCGCATGGCAAGGGCAATGTCCGACGCATTATCAATCAGCGCCTCGGCCCGGCCCTGAAGGCGCTTGGCCGCAAGCGTTGGGATCACGCTGCGGGTCGTTCGCTCAAAAAGGGTGGAAGCCAGCGCTTGCTCCAGCTTTTGAATCCGCCGCGACACAGCCGGTTGCGACAGATTTAGCCGCTTCGCCGCCCCGTGAAATGTTCCGATCTCCATGACCGCAAGAAAGGCATAGAGATCCTCCAAGTCGAATTTGATACGCATGGCGCATTAATTTCTCACTTCATTGCATTAGTCAAATGGTAGCGGTCTCTGCTAA
>JBCCET010000153.1:0-2800 GCA_039030095.1 Pseudomonadota bacterium
AATCGCCTGACCCGATCAGGTGGACATGTGGTCACGGTAAAGCCGGGGTTTGTGGACACGGCCATGACCTGGGGTTTGCCAGGGCTGTTTCTTGTGGCCACACCGGACGCGGTGGCAGATGATCTGTGGCGCGCGCATGAAAAGCGCAAAGACGTGATCTACACGCCGTGGTTCTGGCGGATCATCATGGGCATCATCACCCGCATCCCGGAGCGGATGTTCAAGAAAATGAGCGTCTGATCCGAAGTCTTTGAAAGACTTCGGCACGCTTTCTTTCAAAGAAAGCGGTTCACGCTTCAAAAAGACCAATTGCATCGTGTTCGATGCTTCCCATTGCCATAACCCCGGGACCCCGTCGCATGCTTGTGGCAAAGCTGTAGACATCTGTATCGCCGTCAAAAATATTCCGCAGAGTCCCGTCGGGGCCAAATTGCGTGATCCGGCAGCAAAGCTCAGGCTTCGGCTGCAGTGCCTCAGGCAACCGGATTGCGATCTTGCGCAGGAAAAGCGGGCTTGCGTGCAATTTGGCCAATGTGGCGCTTTCCAAGCTCGGCATCGCCGCCCAAACCTGACCGTCTGCATCAAGCGCCAGGTTATCGGGGTGCCCGGGCGTTTTCGCCCAAACCCTTGCCGCACCGCCTGCAAGCGGCACAGCATGGATCCGGCATTTGGCTGTCTCCGCCACAAGCACCAGGCCCTGATCTTCCAAGACCACAACGCCATTTGCAAAGCTAAGACCGTCCTTCAAAACATGCCCCTGCCCGTCCGGGTCTATCCGCAGCAATCGACCGGATGCAGTGTCTTCAACGATGTCTTTTTGATATTCTTCCAACGGATAAGCCGACGAGCTGTCGCTTAGAAAAACGGTGCCATCAGGCAGGGCGTGGGCATTGTTGGCCAGATGCACCTGGATGCCTTTCACTGGCAAAGGCTTCACGTCGCCGCTTGTCACATCAACAAGCTGGGGGCCAAGTTTAGCGTTACACACCAACAGTCGCCCATCCGGCATCCATTCAAGCCCAAGTGGCATGCCACCCAACTCAGCCACTTTACTGACTTCGCCGCTTGCGGGATCCACACGTACCAGACGGCCTTCGTCGCGCAGGCCGGTCAGAACGTGTCCCGATGGCTCGAAAACAACATCTTCTGGCCCGCTGCCACCCACAGGTATCCGCCGCAAACCCCGCATTTTGTTCGAATTCATACCATCGCTCCCATTTTTCATGGAGCGTAGACGCGACCGGAGCCGGGTTTCAACGCCTAACCAAACTCCCCTGCTGCATAGAACAGCAGAAGAACGGTTATGCCGATCACAATCAAACCGGTCACATCGCGCATTGCAAAAACAATCGGGTCATAGTCCTGCTTGCCTTGCCATCCTAGGATCACCATGCGGATTTGCCAGAATGCAAGCGGGATCAGCGCCAATCGCAACAGCCAAACGTCTTGGTACAGGGCCGCAGCCGTGGGACTGAAAGTGTACAGCAAGAACACCAGCAGGCTGAAGAAAACCCCCAGACCCGCCACGTTCAGCAAATCCCCCCGGTCCGCCGGGGTGTAGCCACGGCCGGGCACCTTTCCATCTGACTTTGCCAGCGTCAGCTCGGTAAGCCGTTTGACACAGCCCAGCGCCAGAAAGGTGGGAAAGATCAGCGCGATAAGCCAGCCTGAAGCAGCAACTTGTGCCGCGATCCCGCCGGCAATGACCCGCAGAGTGTACAGCCCCGCCAAGGTTGCGATGTCCACCCAACGCATCCGCTTTAGCGTCAGGGAATAGCTAAGCGACAGGACCATATAGAGAATGACCACACCCATCAGGGCCCAACCGATCAAAAACGCGGCGCCAATGGCAAAAAAGCCCAGCGCGAAACTCATCAACATTGCGTCGGGGATACGTGCCTGACCTGCGGCCAATGGACGGAACTGCTTTTTAGGATGCTGCCTGTCAGCTTCCAAATCCAGCAGATCGTTGACCACGTAGATCGAAGATGCCGCAGCGGAAAAAGCGGCAATGGCAATCATCACCCGGAATACCGCCATCGGGTCAAGGGAATGGGCCGCAACAAGCGGCAACAGCAAAAGCGCGTTTTTGACCCATTGGTGCGGGCGCAGACCTTTGGCCAGCGATCTTCTCGACCACCCTTTGTGCAAGCGCGTGAAACTGATGCCTGCGGCGTCAAGCGCACGTGCCGGACCAGAATGATATCCCACCAAAATGGCATCGCCTGCGCGTTTCCAAACATCCAAGTCCGATGAATGGTCCCCTGCGTAGGCAAACCCGCCCCGACCATAACGTTCTTCCAAAGCCTCTGCTTTGGCGGCACCTTTAAGATTGGTTGAACCGTCAGATCCCAGATGCGGCCCGTCTATGTTGTGATAATCCGCCAGTTTCTGAACCAATGCGATGTCACTGGCGGAGGCAAATATCACCTCGCGCCCTTCATCCTGGGCGCGGCGAACCATCAGTTCAATTTCAGGGTTCACCGGCAGTAGATCGACACGGATGTCTGCAAGGCGCACAATTTCCTGCTTTAACCGGGCGCGGTCGCCGAAATGTTCCCATGCGATACGGATTGTCTCCTGCGGGGCTTTGCCCATGGCCAACCAAAAACCTTCAAAGAGCATATCAGTTTTCAGAAAGGTCCCGTCGATATCAACGACAAGCGGCAGTTGAGAGCTCACTTTGTTAGCCCCTTCTTAAATACGCACCCGTCGGTGGGGTGTTTTGGCGGAGACATGCAAAGCGCCTTCGCTACACCCCATGCGGCAACAACCTTGGGCACATACGCGCGTGTTTCAG
>JBCCET010000154.1:0-2628 GCA_039030095.1 Pseudomonadota bacterium
CTAAATGCACCCAAACATCACATAATCCGCGTTATATGTCATAAATACTGACCTAAAATCTGCCCGCTTCAATGGTGAAGGTCCGCTACGCGGACTTTGCGGACATTTGCGCTTTGCCCGCTTTGGCGCCCGCGTTCAACACAGGGTTGTTGAGATGGCACGACGCAGCACTCTCTCTGAGAATTTACGATTTGCAACTTGGCTGTGAGTGGCAGCCTAGTCGAATTTATCGCGTTGGAACAAAGACCCGATCAGAGAATGCGATAATTGGGTAAGGTACGAGAAGCCAAGGCGTCTTCTGCTTGTTTGCATCAAGCCATGCGGTGAAATCCTCTGGCTCATCGGTCAGAACTTCCACGTAGCGAGAAGATGGGGAGGTCAAAAGCAGGCGTTTTTCCGTAATAACTGAATAGGCTGTGGGGTAATCGACTTCTAGGTCTAAGGCGGATCGCAACCTAAGAGTTTGGTATCTTAAGGCGTCCCCTCGCTTCTCAACGGCACGCGTTTCAATCAGTGTCATGACTCCGCAGAAGTCGAAGCCAGCAATTCCGCCTAATGGAAGCTCGACCGGAGGGACGAGTGCGAATGTGCCTTTCTCGGGACCCTCATAGGCAATCCAAGATATCAACAGCCCGCGCATCGGGGGCAGATATACAACGCGGCCTTCAAAGCCCACATCCATACTAATCGGACCACGCTTCTGATCAGGGACGGTTTTGATTTGGCACTCCTGCGTCTTTCGGTTTTTTTCGGCAAGCGTGGGGCCGCGCTCTGAAAGAGCGGCAACTTCAGAAGCCGTCAGGTTTTGCGAGGATGCATCTGCTGCGAAACCTATCAACATCGCTGAGGCGAGTGCTTTAAGTGACGACCTAAATCGACGGAGTGCTCTAGCCAAACTTTTCCCCTCATTGATCACAAACCCATAAGCACATAGCACCCCAAGATGAGTGACTTAGGTCATGATGCTTGCATTTACGCTGAACACCACCCGCGATATTTGTAAAGCTCTCCGGGTGCGCACTTAGGTTGTGTCTCAATGTAGTGGAAAGCGGGAGCCGTCGTTCGCCGCACCGCATCCGAGTTACTCAATGGGCTCACACCCGCCATTTTCCACACACCGCGGCGTGTCATGACTTGGGCCGCGCGTACGGACGCGGTCTAGGAGACTTCGGCGATCCAGAAGCGCTTGTCTTCGTAGCGCATCTGCAGTCCCGGTGCGTCCTGCGCGGGGTATTGGGATTTGCGGAACAGGATGAAGCCGATCCCATGTGCGCGGGCGATGGCAAGAGCGTCCTCGGGGGAAGAAATCGCCTTCCACGCCAGATAGCGGTCCTTCCACAGGGAATAGATCGAGGGATCCCACATCACGACGGCTCCGATCTTCCAGTCCACCCAGACCGGGCGGCGGGAGACGGCGGCCAGCACGTTTACGTCCACGGGCAGCACCATCGTGTTGGGGGCCGTGTTGGCGCGCAGCCATTGCCCCGCCTGCTCCAGCGGGTGATCATGGAAGAACAGTGCGCGGCGGGTGTCGTCCCGGCTGGTATCGACCACGGCGAGGACCAGTGCGACACAGATCCCCGCAACACAGTGCCAGACCGACAGGCGAAAGCGCAGCAGATCTTGCGGAAGAACGGGGCGCAGCTGGTGCAGGCAGATCACCGCATAAAGCCCCATGACAGCGCCCATCAGCAGCCACGCTTTGCCGGTGATGGAGGACGTCACAAACAGCCCCGCCAACGCCAGCCATTGCACCCCGGCCAGACCGACCACCGCAAGGGTGTTCTGGCGCAGCGCAAGGGTGCCCAGCATTGTGCCATAGGTCGCCAGCGCCAGTGCTGCAATCAGCACGGACTGCGACAGGGAGGCCGGGTAGATCGGCAACAGGACCAGCCCCATGATAAGGGCCCGCTTCCGGCTGCCCGAGCCGCGCGCGGCCGAGCTCGGCCACGGAATAGCTCCGCAATGGGTGTTGCTGACAGGTCCGATGTCCGCACAATCCTCAACAGCACTTCGGACCGAGGGAACCTGGCCATGATGCGACGCGCCGTCACCGCAGCCCTTGTCGTGGCGCTGGGCCTGATCGCCCCGCCGGGGCCGGCATCGGCCGAGACTGCGGCACCCGGTGTCCGGCTGGCACAGCTCGTGCCGGTCCCGGTCCCGCGCCCCCTGCCCGGCCCGGCGCCCGATCTTTCGCTGCTGTCAGAGGCGGGCGTCTCGGGCCAGGTTGGCTGGCTCGCGGTCGATCTCGACACGGGAGAGGAGATCGCCAGCCATCGCGCAGACCGGGTCTTTGCCCCGGCCTCTGTCGCCAAGCTGCCGACGGCTGCCTTCGCGCTCGACCGTCTGGGTGGCGAGTACCGCTTCGAGACCACCCTGGCCGCGACCGGTTCGGTTCAGGACGGCATTCTCGATGGCGATCTGATCCTGTCGGGCGGCGGCGACCCGGAGCTTGATACCGACAGCCTTCTTCCGCTGGTCCTGCGTGCCAAGGATGCCGGGTTCAGTCGGCTCGCGGGCCAGTTCTTCGTCGACGCCGGGGCGATCACGCGGACCGATGCGATCGACCCGGAACAACCGGTCGATGCCGCCTATAATCCCGGCGTCTCGGCGCTCAATCTCAACTTC
>JBCCET010000155.1:0-2590 GCA_039030095.1 Pseudomonadota bacterium
AGATGCGCGAACTGACATCTGAAAAAACGACCCATCCGGTCCTGATCTTTTGGATCATCGCAGGATGGGTCGGGTATTTCCTCCTCCCCTGGTACGGGGTGGAGGAGTTTTTTTCATTCGAATGGCTGGTCGACGGCTATCCGTTTGACGACGACTATGCGCCTGCGGCCTTTCTGATCGCTCAGGGCCAGAAGCTGTGGCTTGGGCCAATGGTTTTTGCGCTGCTTGCCCCGCTGCTTGTTCTCAAACGCCGCAAGAATGATCCGGCATATGCCAAGATCCTGTTGATTGCCGGGGCGTTCGGGTTTGGCTGGTTGATCTTGCAGGGATTTGCCATCGGCATCCGCGGCTGGACCTTTGAATGGACCAAATTGCTGTTCGGCGAATTGGGAGATCGACAGTTCGGCATGGGCTATGGCGCGTTGATCACGGCCTCGTCTTTTCTGTTCCTCTTCACGCAGGGACTCGCAGCGCGCGGGGCGATCAATGGCGACGTCTTTGTGGTCAGCGCCATCGGCGGTGTCATCGTCATTGTCAGTGCCTTTGTTTTCTTTCCCATCGCCAAGATGCTGACTGCGGCCTTCATCACCGATGATGGCGGGTATTCCGTGGGCGTGTTTCTCTCCAAGTTTTTTGACGACAGGCTTTGGGGGCTGGGATGTTTTTCTGGCGGCCGATGCGGCGCGGCGTTGAATTCCCTGTTTTTGGCCATCCTTGTGGGCTTCATCACAACCGTGCTTGGGTTGATCTTTGCGCTGGTCGTGACCCGTTCGGGGTTTCGCTACAAGCGGGCGTTGCGCGCGTTGACCGTGTTGCCGATCATAACACCCCCCTTTGTCATCGGTCTGGCCCTGATCCTGCTGTTTGGCCTGTCCGGGTCTGTCACGGTGTTTTTTGCCGAGGTTTTTGGGGTGCAGCCAACACGATGGCTTTATGGTTTGCCGGGCGTCCTGATCGCGCAAACCCTGGCCTTTACACCGATTGCCTTCCTTGTGCTCATCGGCGTGGTCGAGGGGGTCTCGCCTTCGATGGAAGAGGCGGCGCAAACCCTGCGGGCCAGCAAATGGCAGGTCTTCAAGACTGTATCCTTGCCGCTGATGCGGCCCGGGTTGGCCAACGCCTTTTTGCTGGGGTTCATTGAAAGCATGGCCGATTTTGGCAACCCGCTGGTTCTGGGCGGCAATTTTGATGTGCTGTCGACCGAGATCTTTTTTGCCATTGTCGGCGCGCAATACGATCAGGGCAAGGCCGCGGTGCTGGCAATGGTTCTGCTGTGCTTCACGCTGGGGGCGTTTTATGCACAACGGTTCTGGCTGGGCAAGAAAAGCTACACAACCGTATCCGGCAAAGGCGACAGCGGTGTTCATCCGCATATGCCTCGTGCCTTGTCGCTGCCGGTGTTGATACTGGCCATGGTTTGGGCCGGTTTCACGGCTGTCGTCTACCTGATGATCTTTTATGGCTCTGTGGTCGAGCTTTGGGGCGTGAACAATTCACTGACCTTCAAACACTATGTGACGGCGTTTTCGTTCCGGTTCGAGGACGGTGGCATTCGCTGGTCCGGAGCAGCATGGGACAGCTTCTGGACGACGCTGAAAATCGCCGCGATTGCAGCGCCCCTGACCGCAGCCGTGGGTCTGATCACCGCCTATCTGCTGACCCGTCAGTCCTTTGCCGGCAAAAATGCGTTCGAGTTTGGCACGATGCTGAGTTTCGCCATCCCCGGCACGGTGATCGGGGTCAGCTATATCCTGGCCTTTAATGTTCCGCCCATCGAAATTACCGGCACCGGGATCATCCTTGTCGTCAGTTTCATCTTCCGCAACATGCCGGTTGGAGTGCGTGCCGGTATCGCGTCGATGTCGCAGCTTGACAAGTCACTGGACGAAAGCTCGCTGACTTTGGGCGCCAATTCCTGGCAAACCTTTCGGCGGATCATTCTGCCACTGTTGCGACCGGCCATTCTGGCCGCGCTGGTATACAGCTTTGTCCGGGCGATGACCGCAATCTCGGCCGTCATCTTTCTGGTCAGCGCCGAATATGACATGGCGACCAGCTACATTATCGGGCGCGTGGAAAATAACGACTACGGCCTGGCCATCGCGTATTCCACAACCCTGATCTTTGTCATGCTCAGCGCGGTGGCCCTGATGCAGTTCCTGGTGGGTCGAACTGAGATTGGCCGCCGCATGACCCAATCGCGCACCAATGTATGAGGACGCCCGGAAATGAGTATCAACTCCAAAGCCGCTCCGGTCAGCTTTCGCAATGTCACCAAGATCTATGGACGCGATGTGGTGGCTGTCGACAGCATTAATCTGGAGGTCGAACCTGGAAAACTGGTGACGCTGTTGGGCCCGTCCGGCTGTGGAAAGACAACAACCCTGCGGATGATTGCAGGGCTGGAAATGGCCAGTTCCGGATCGATCCACATCGGTGATCGCGATGTGACCCTGCTGCCAGCGACCGACCGGGACGTGTCGATGGTGTTTCAGTCCTATGCCTTGTTCCCTCACATGACGGTCACGGAAAACGTCTCATACGGGCTTGGATTCTCTGGTTATGACAAGGCGGAAACCAAGGACCGCGC
>JBCCET010000156.1:0-2487 GCA_039030095.1 Pseudomonadota bacterium
CCGCCTCAACGCGACACCCAGAAAATGCCTGGGATGGAAGACACCGGCCGAGGTCTTCCGCGAAAAGATGATGGAAGAGGTGGGCCGATCCCCCTACCCTCGAAAGGAATAGGAGTCGCAGTTCAGGTATCGCTCACAGGCGCAGTTTGAAGCGTTGGATTTTGCCGGTGGCCGTCTTGGGCAGGTCGTCGACGATTTCGACCCAGCGCGGGTACTTCCACTTGCCGATCTTGTCTTTGACAAACTCCGCGATCCCGTCTTGCACCTCCTGGGTGCGGGACGGGTCTTTTAGAACCACAAACGCTTTGGGTTTATCTAAACCGTCGCCATCGCGGTGGGCCACAACGGCAGCCTCCAAAACGGCATCATGTTCAATGACGGCTTGTTCCACTTCAAACGGGCTGACCCAGATGCCAGAGACCTTGAACATGTCGTCCGTGCGCCCGCAGTAGACGTATCGCCCATCTTCGCGGACTTCGTACTTGTCGCCGGTGCGGATCCATTCCCCTTCAAACGTGGTTCGCGACTTTTCCCGCTGGTTCCAGTAACCGTCGGCGGCAGAGGCGCCGCGAACCAGCAGTTCCCCAACCTCACCTACTTTGATTTCGCGACCCCATTCGCCCACGCAACGCAGGTCGTACCCAGGTACAGCCGTCCCGGAAGTGCCATAGACCACATCACCTGGCCGGTTGGACAAAAAGATATGCAGCATCTCGGTCGACCCGACACCGTCAACGGTTTCGCATCCCGTCGCGCGTTGCCAGACATTGGCAACTTCTGCTGGCAGCGCCTCCCCGGCGGAGGTGCAAAGCCGTAGCGCATGACCGTCCAATTCGTCGCCCACATAGGCGACAAGGGCCGCAAACAGCGTGGGCACGCCGCAAAATATCGTGGGTTGTTCGTCTCGCAAAATGTCGGTGACGGTGTCGGGTGTCGGGCGCCCGTTGAACAAAATGGTGGTTGCCCCAACCGACTGTGGAAACGTCAGCGCGTTGCCCAGACCGTAGGCAAAAAAAATCTTTGCCGCTGAAAATACCACATCGTCTTCGCGGATGCCCAGCACTTGGGTGCCAAAGGTATCCGCCGTTGCCTGCAGCGCGGAATGCACATGGCGAACGCCCTTGGGCGCGCCGGTTGACCCTGAAGAATAGAGCCAGAACGCGCATTCATCCGCGGACACGTCCACCGGGTCGCGAGGTTGCGCATCAACCATGAAATCAGCGTAAGTCATGGAACCCTCCGGCGCACCGTCGCCAATGACGATCACGTTTTCCAAGTGCGGGTGGTCAGGCAACAGGGGTGCCACCATTGGCAAAAGCTCTGCGCTGACCACAAGCCCGCGCGCCCGGCTGTCCGCTAGGATTACCTCATAAACAGGTGTGGCCAGCAGCGTGTTCAAAAGGACCGGAATAACCCCTGCCTTTAGCCCGCCCCAAAAGAGTGCAGGATATTCCAACTGGTCCAGTACCAGCATCGCCACCCGGTCTTCCCGCCGCAGACCGGCGCGCAAAAACGCATCAGCTACACGGGCGCTCTGGTCGGAAAGCTCGGCATAGGTTTGCCCGCGTTTGGCGCCTGCCGCTTCGCGAAAGGCTTGCTTGTCTCCGCGCCCGTCGGCAACGTGGCGGTCAACGAAATATATGGCGGCGTTGGCATTCATGGCTGGACCCTCCCTTGGCGGAGTGTTGCGCAGTTAGCTGGCGGCCTCAAGGGGGATGCGATGCCTAAGGTTTTGGTGATTGGCGGCGGAATTGTCGGGCTGTTGACCGCGGCCGCGTTGAAGGATGGCGGCGCGGATGTGGAAGTCTTTGCAAGTCAGACAGGCCCGCGCGCATCAGACGGGTCACTTGTCTGGCTGAATGTGTCCAGCACCCACGACCCGACTTATGCCGCGTTGCGCGCGGCCTCCATGCGGTTTTGGCATAAAAGTGATGCGCCGGTCCCCTGGCAGGGCGCGCTCTTGTGGCCGGAAAACGAGCCTGCAACGGACCTGCTTACGTCGCAGAATTGCGACTGGGAAGCTGTTGACCAAACGCGGTTCTCGGAACTGGCGCCGGGTGTTGCGGCGCCGCCTGACGGGGCGATTTTCTGCCCCGGCGAAGGGGCCTGTGACCCCGCGGACATGCTGAATTGGGCGGAGGCCAGGTTGGACGTGCCACGGAACCAAGCGCATGTGGTGGGTGTGGAACCCGGATGTGTTACACTCGACACCGGAGACGTGGTTCATCCGGACAAGATCATTGTGGCCGCCGGCTGCGCAACGCCTGGGCTCGTGGCACCACTAGGGGCCCACATCGCGTTGAAATCAGCGCCGGGACTTTTCTTGCGCACCCAACCGGTGGCGCCCATGGCAACGCCGGTTTTGGCGAGCCCGGACATGGACTTTTGGCAAGGTGCTGACGGGCGAATGGTAATCGCGACGGGGACAAATGATGTTCTTCGTCAGGATCCACAGGCGGCGGCTGACCAAGCCTTGTCTAAAGTACG
>JBCCET010000157.1:0-2397 GCA_039030095.1 Pseudomonadota bacterium
AACGCCTCTGTCGCTGTGGTGAATGAGGCCCTTTGGCGGATGCCGGTTGCGGATGGCCATCTTCAGTGCATCTTCGCAGAGGGTGCTTTTCAGGCGCTCTGACATCGACCAGCCGACGATCTCCATGGTCCCGAGGTCTTTGACGGCAGCCAGGTAAAACCAGCCCTCATCCGTGGGAATATACGAGATATCAGTCAGCCAGACCTTGTCGGGCGTCATGATCTCAAAATTGCGATCCAACAGGTTCGGCGCGATGCCACAGCCATGGCGGCTGTCGGTGGTCATCGGCATGGGCATGCGAGGCTTTCGCCTGGGTGGGCCATCCTGATCGAGCGGGAGAAAATTAAAATGGAGGACCATGCAACAACGCCGCTTGCGGCACGCCAGATCCGCTGCATAACTCAAACCCAGATAAGCCAGACCCGGCTTACGTCGTCCCGCTATCTGTCTCAAAAGACCTGACGACGGACATGCATCTGATCCTGCCGACGGACATGCATCTGATATTGCTAGACAGATCTGATGGCGACAACTTTCCAGCCGTGTCGATCATTCATTTACTGGTCTGCAACATTGCACTTTGGAGTTCATCGAGGATTATAGGCCGTCTACTATGCCGGGACGTGTACTCGTGCATTCGACCCTCCAGATGCCCCCTGAAGAGCTGATCAACGATGTGGATGTGCGCGAGCGTGTGGAGAAGGAATCCGAACTTCGTTTGGCGTGGTTTCATCAGCTCCTGAGGCAGCAGTGGGGCCAAATGCAGTCGCGTTAAACCAACAGTCCGTGCTCGATATTGGGCGCGCATCTGCAACGGCGACGCATCAAACTTTGACTCTGAGCCAAGATCACCCATCAGAGATCTCTTGTAGGTGCATGGCGTGACCTGGTGCAAGCGCCAGCATCGCGAGACCGCCAGCGATGGCCGAGAATGCGCCTGCGAGCAGGAAGGCGAGACTGAGATCGCTCTGCCCGACATAGCCCGCCAGAACCGCGCCCAGCGCCCCGACCCCGTCCATGAACGCGAAGGCCATCCCCAGGCTCACGCCCTCGCGGTTGCCAGAATAGTCAACCGCGGCCGCCAAGATCACCGCGCGGATCGCCACCAATACGGTCATGGCGACAGCCAGTGCTATCAGGATTCCGGTAAGCGATGGGCTTATCCAGGCGACGCTCGCGGCGACGGCGGCAACTGCATTGCCGAGCACCAACAACGGGCGCCGACCGATCTTGTCGGAGACGCGGCCCATGATTGGTTGGACAAGCACTCCCAACACCATCATCAGCGCTAAGGCGATCGATGTTTCCTGCCAGTCGAAGTCATGAACACCCTTCAGGAATACTGGTGTCATGGTCATCAGGGCGAAGAGTGCGAGGTTGTAAAAAGCGAAGAGCGACACGATCCCCAGGCCCGAACGCGTGGCCCATGTATTCCAAACGTCGATGAAATCCGACCTGCGTGGGCGAGCCGCGTTTGCCAAGGGTACCCTCGGTGCCACGAAGATGAAGGCCACGCCCATCAGCACGGCGGGCACTGCGACCATCTGAAGGGCAAAGCTCCAGTCACCCACGCTGAGGAGATAACCGGTCAGCACCAGGCCGATGACCTCGGCGAGGTGCCCGCCCACTGCATGAACGCCGAAGGCGTAGGCGCGGCGGTCTTTCTCGACACTGGCCAGAACGCCGGTTGCCATCGGGTGCCACGCAGCATCTCCTGCACCTGCGATGGTGATCAATAGGGCAAACGTCCAATAGTCGCTCGCGAATGATGCTCCGAAGTACCCAAGACCGACCCAGAAGAAGGTCGCAAGCAAAAGGATCCCGCGGTTGGCGACATGATCCGTCACCACGCCGGCTGGCAGGTAGGCGAGCGCAGCCCCAAGGCTGTGGATCGTGAAGAGTAAGCCGATCTCGACGGGTGACAGCCCCGTCGCCACCCCAAAAGCCGGGATGATCAGGAACATTGCGACAGGCGCCAGGTCATTCGCAAAATGCCCGAAGGCAAACGGCACCAGCAGTCGAGGCCGCTCTGCTATGGGTTCAGAGGCTTGCTGTGTCATCGTCTTCGGACGTCCTGATAGGCGCCGCGACGTGCCGGCCGCTCTACATCAACGCCCCTCCCGTTTGGAAAGGCCAATTTAGAACTGTGATGTATCCATTCACTTGCTGTGATCATGTTGGCCTGCCTGCCTCTCATCGTGCGGCAAAGCCTCTGGGACCTATCCAACACACAACTCTGCCGAGCCATCCTTCCATCAGGTTCCAACCAGGTCTTCGCGCCAATCGAAAACATCGTTTGGGGCGCCTGTTGATGGGGCCGCGGGGGCGAGCCGCCCCCCCCCAAAAAAAACAAGCGCAAAGTTTTTACGGCGAGGTAGCGGACGTACGCACCCAATA
>JBCCET010000158.1:0-2328 GCA_039030095.1 Pseudomonadota bacterium
CCCAAGGCCATTGTGGTGGCCTTGCATCCCGGAACTGTTCGAACGGAGATGACCGAGAAGTATTTGGCGCGGCATCCAAGTGTGAGTGCTGAAGACTGTGCGCAAAACCTGCTAAATGTGATGGATGGGCTGACGCCAGAAGACAGCGGCAATTTTTTCGACTGGCGCGGCGATGTGGTGCCTTGGTAGGCCTTGGAAATCTGCCGAAGTGTTGCATATCTAAGGTATGTTGAAACTCGCTCCGATCCTGCTTGCCCTTGGGTACGGCCTTTTGGCCTACCGGCTCTCTGTCTGGCGTACCAAGCGCGAGCTTGATGATAAATCATCTGAGCTGGCGGACCCGATCCTGCGGGTGCATCTGGACCAGATGGCACATGCGCTGGGTGTGGACCGGGTGCGCGTATTTATCTACGAAATTGACCCGGTGAACGGTCTGGCTGCCCCGGACGGGCGCATTTTCATCACCCGAGGTTTTTTGCGAAAATACCGCGAAGGCCTTGTTACAGCGGAAGAAATGGCAAGCGTGTTTGCCCATGAGCTGGGTCATGTGGCGTTGGGCCATGCCAAACGCCGGATGATGGATTTCTCCGGCCAAAACGCGCTGCGGATGACGCTGGGCATGATCCTGGGGCGGTTTATCCCCTTTGTGGGCTGGTACATTGCAGAGCTTTTGACCCGCCTTGTTTCCGCCCGGCTGTCACGTGCGGATGAATATGAGGCTGACGCCTATGCGGCGGCCTTGCTGACCAAAGCCGGGATCGGGACCGGCCCACAGATTAGTCTGTTTCAGAAACTAGAGAAGTTGACCGGTGCCGGAGGCCAGCCGTTGGCCTGGCTTGCCAGTCACCCGAAAACGCAGGAACGGATTGCAGCGCTGAATGTGCTGGAGGCGCGTTGGCAACCCTGATGTTTACGGATTCTGAACGGGTTAGGCCGTAGCGTCTGTCCAGAATCAGATCACGGACGGACCTCATGCTGACACGCGCGTTTTACCAAAGTCGGATCAAAGGCAAATTTGGGCCGCTGGTACTTTTGACGCTGCAAAAGAAATGTGTGCGCCGGAACCGCGAAGCGGGTGTGACAAGTTTTCTGTTTCATGATCACGAACAGATTTTTCAGGTTCTGGAAGGCGAAGACGCACAGGTACAGGCGGCACTGCAGCGGATAAATGCCAGCACAACCCACAAAGACATGAAGATCCGCGCCGTGATGCGCAGTGAGAAACGGGAATTTGAGACCTGGTCCTTTGGCGCAACAAACGTGGATGATCCCGACTACAAACGGGCTGCGAATGCAGCCCATGTGCAGGATTTTTTCAACCTGGATGTACTTCAAGCGGATCGCGTGCTGTCAATCGTTGCTTCCCGCAAACGTCGGGCGGTCAAAATGGACAGTCAAAACGCGTTCTTTCGCAATTTGAGTGCGCGCAAGACCTTGCAGGGCATGCCGAAGTCCGTCCGATTGCCAAAGGTAGAGCCAGCACCGATGGGCAAAACTGCCTAAAGGTCCGACCCATCGTTCGACAGGCTTTGCAGCAGGCCCCGTTCTTTCAGCCATGGGTTCACATCCAACGCCCGGCGCAACCAAATGAGCGCCAGGGGTTTGTCACCCTGGCGCAGGTGGACCAGACCGATACCCGCCAATGCGCCGAAATGGTCCGGCTCAAGCTTCAGAGTTTTCTCCAACGCCTCGCGGGAAGGGTCGTATTTCTCTTGTAAGAAAAGCGCGAAGGCGAGTTGGTTCCAACCCTCAGCAAAGTCCGGGCAATAGACAGTTAAGCGCGCCAAAACCTCCTCAGCCCGCAGAAAATCCGCGTAGCGAATGGCGGTTACGCCTTCGTCTAGTAACTCTTGTGCGGTCTCATCTGGGGCGACTTTCCAGAACTGCCAAAGTGCGGCGCCCGCCGCTTGTCCCGCGCTTTGGCTGGTCGCGTTTTTCAACGTCTCCAACAGCATCGCGCGTTCTTCCGCACGCGCTTCAGGTTCGCAAGTCTGCGCAGCGCCACTGGTGGCCAAAACAGCCCAAGCGGCCAAACTGATAAAGGCGGCGCGCACCCCTAGCGCCCCAAGGTCTTCATACCGGATTCGATGCCCTTAAGCGTCATCGGGAACATCCGGTCGGCAAAAATCTCTCGGATCATCTGGGTGGATTGCGTGTATTGCCAGTACCGCTCCTGCACCGGGTTGATCCAAATGTTGTCCGGCCATTGATCGATCGCTCGAGTGAGCCACACCGATCCCGGTTCCTCATTCCAATGCTCGTATGAGGTGGCCTACAAAGGCGGCGCAAACGAGCATTGGAATGAGGAACCGGGATCGGTGTGGCTCA
>JBCCET010000159.1:0-2315 GCA_039030095.1 Pseudomonadota bacterium
GATCGCGCGGCTCAGCCCTGCAGCCACCTGGGATTGGCTCCTGCGGAAGCTGTCCGCATCGGGGGTCGAAATGTTCATGGTCACATGCACACCGCCGCCACCGTTTTGGGCAGCGACACCCAGTTTCCCGTCCGGGCCACGCCGCAAAGGCATAATCGCCTCAGGCCCCGCTTCGCCCATCAGGCCGGTTTGCCCACCACGCATGGGAAAGACCGTTGGACCACCAACAACACCCCCTTGGGCGAAAGGCATTGCCCGACCGCCCGCAAATGCATTGCCGTTGGCGCTCGGGAAAATGGAGCCAAGCACATTGGTCAATCCACCCGTAAGCCAACCGGAAAACGCATCGGTAACCGGGTTCATCGCTTGATTGAACGAAGTCCGGATCATCCGTTGCGCCACGCTTTCCAAGACATCTGACAGTTTGGCGCCTTCAAAAATCAAATTACCCATGGCACCGCGAAGCCCGCGGCTCAGCGACTTGGAAAAGCCCCGTGCCTCCTGTTCAGCAAGTGACATGCTGCGTTGCATGCCAGCCAATTCCTGCTGAAATACCGACGTCATTTGTGCCGCGCCGTTTACGTTACGCTCCAGCGAAGCCAATTCAATTTCAAGCTCGTCCAGGCTTGAACCCATATCTGTGCTCATTCCTCACCTCGATCCAAATCAGGAAACTTCTCGCGCAACGCATCCAGCTCTTTGCGCGTCATCGCCAAGGAACTTCCCGGCGCAATGCCGGCAACCAGCAGCAATTCAACCGGGGTTAAGTTCCAGAAAACCTCCGGGGACATGCCCAGATGTCCGATGCCAACCTGCATCAAAGCACGCCAATCAAATCCGGGCGCACTCATGGTTCAGCCGAAAACGTGACCTTCAACAGCTGCGCGGCCGCCCGAACGGCGGCTTCCGCGCCGCCGCTGATGTGCGCCCGCTTAAGATCCTCGTGGCTGCCGGACCATCCACCACAAGAAAGCCCTGCAAACAAAAGATCACTCAGATCCTGCGCAGTGAAAGCGCTGCTTTCGAAACGCTGCACGAGTTCCAACAGACCTGCGGCACCAATCCGCTCTTCTAGTTCTGCAAGTGCGCCTAGGCTTAACCGCATCACGCAGCCTTCACCATTGACCTGCAGGCCAACCTCCCCCCGCCAACGGTTCACCATCAGATTGTGGTGAAGGTGAGTTGCCCAGCGCTGGCAAAGGTCAGCTCATACGCCGCCTCATCGTTGTATCCGCCGGAATACTCTAACGACGTGATCTGGAACCGGCCTTCGATAATGCCAAAGTCAGGTACAATGACCTGGAACAACGGTACTGCGCCGTCGAAAAAGACCTGACGCGCACGTGCGTCCGTGGTCTCGTCGCAAAACACGCCCGAACCGGAAATAGAGGCGCTTTTTACCCCCCCGCCGCTGAGCAACTCTCGCCATCCCCCGGCACTGGCCAGGTTAGTTGTGTCTATCGTTTCGTTGTTAAGCGAAATACGGCTTGCGCGCAGACCCGCAAGGGTCTCAAACGTGCCTGCATCATCCATGTCGATCTTGATCAACAGATCCTTGCCACTTTGCGCTGACATATGCGTTCTCCAAAATTTTTAGGAAGGTCAGAATGTTAGGTGTCGGCCACATGGGCCCGGAACCGCAGGTCAATTTGGCGTTGTCCTGGATTATCTTGTCGTTTGGCTTGTGCAGACCGAAATTCTAACCCGGTCAATGATCCCCGGGTTAGCAGCAAGTCCGCATCGATCAGTGCGTCACACACGGCTGCGGCAATCTGTTTGGCCGCCGAAAAACCGGACGCATCCGACACAACACTGACCATAAAGTCATGCCGCGCCGCGCCATGGGTTTTTGAAGAGTTATCGCGCACAGTTTCGTCGCCGATTAGGACATATGCGACGGGCAGCGACCCGCTGGGCGGGGCGTCAACGATGTGACCGCCAACCAAACCTGACAACGCCACGTCACCCACAAGCCTGTCGTAGACCGCCGACTGCAGGGCAAAAGAGACTGCATAGGTCATGCCAAAACCTCTTCTTCGGCCCAAATTTCCAGATAGAGGCCCGTCACATCCCGCTCCGACACACCGTAGATTACAAAAACGCGGCTCCCGGTGCGCAATCGTTGCCCAATTTTGGGGCGCATGGGCGATGTTTCGTCCGCACCGCGCACCACCAGGCGGTGGCGCATCTTGGTAGACGGGCCCGCATCCAGGCGGCCGTCACTGGCACCACGTGTATTAATGTCGGCCCATAACTGCCCGAGGGGCGCCCAGGTTTCAGCAAACCCGCCGGCGCCGTCGGACACCCGCTGGCGC
>JBCCET010000160.1:0-2244 GCA_039030095.1 Pseudomonadota bacterium
GTGGCATGTTGCACCTGCCCGGCGCGGTAGCTGACCTCATACGCCAATGCCAGCCAGAGCGCGAAGTCTTGCCCGGTCACGGGACGACCTTGCGCTCGCAGCGCGTCGGCCACGGCAAGCAGGGCAGGGAACACCGCCGACCCCGCATGACCTTTGTTCGGCGTTGTGCCATCGTGCGCGTCAATGCTGTCGACCATAAAGGCGCCGGCCATGGCGGCCCCGGCGGGGCTTACAGGTTGTCCGTCCATCAGCATCCGCGACGTACCGCCGGATCCCGCACCAAACAGGGCCAATGCCCCGCGTCGCGCAATTTGCGACATTTCGGTGGTTGAACCAATTGCCGCAACCCCCATCGTGTCGGTAAAGCTGCGACGCAGCAGGACCAACAAGTCGTCGGGCAAATCCTCGAACCGGCAGTCAGCCACAAATGTTGCGAAATTCATGCGTGCATCCTTTCAGCGGACAGTTCGACGCGGACCGGCGTGCCTGTCAATGGCCCAACGGCTTTGCTCTTTCGCCTGACCACGCTAAAAAGGCTCACCCGGCGCGTTGTCGGGGAACGGAGATTTTATGTTCACGATTGCGGGCAACCGCTAAACGCAATCCTTTTGGATTGACGAAAATCAAAAACGTTTGTGCCCGGCACAGGCGAGACTTTCTTGCGGCTTGATGAAAGCAGCACCCAAACAATCGTGAAAGACAAAAACAATGAGAATACGACCTACAAGCAGCACTGATATCCCTGCGTTACAAACTATCCTTCGGGATACCGGACTTTTCCCGCCAGAGATGTTGCCTGACATGTTGGCGGCACACTTAGCCGCC
The DNA here is from genome assembly GCA_039030095.1 of Pseudomonadota bacterium. Taxonomy (GTDB): domain Bacteria; phylum Pseudomonadota; class Alphaproteobacteria; order Rhodobacterales; family Rhodobacteraceae; genus Amylibacter. Next base: position 826 of record JBCCET010000160.1, read on the forward strand.
CAAGGGGAGGCCTTATGGCTGACGTGTGAAGACGGCGCTGTAAGTGGTTTTTGTTATGCGGAGCCGGAGGCTTTGACCGACGGCACATGGAATATGCTGGCCATCGCCGTGGCGCCAAGCGCGCAAAACAACGGCGCAGGGCGGGCTTTGGTTTCGGCCTTGGAAGACGCCCTCCGCCAATACGGTGCGCGGGTACTGATCGCTGACACATCCGGCACCGAAGAGTTCGCGGCCACGCGGGCCTTCTATCGCTCAGCTGGATATGTCGAAGAGGCGCGCATCCGAGACTTTTGGTCCAAAGGCGACGATAAAGTTGTTTTTTGGAAGGGCCTCTAACAGGCCTTTGATTTCAGGGGCGGTGCTGTTTGCGCCGCCTCACCCAAATGCCGGTGAGTAAGCTACTGCACCTTGGGGCGAAACCGTCCCGAAGGCCAACCATTGCACAAATTTCGCGTCAACCTCGCCGAATTGGATCGCGCCGTCGGCTTTGAAACCAAAACGCGAATAATATCTCGGATCGCCTATCAACACGCATCCAAGGGCACGTGCCGCTTTCATTTGGGCAAGTCCCGCATGCATCAGGGCAGCACCGACACCGATGCCCTGGCATGTAGGTTCCACTGAAATGGGTCCAAGCCCAGTCCACCCGACTTTTTCGTCGATGGTGACCGGGGAAAACGCGATGTGCCCGATGATGTTCTCATCTTCGGCCACCAAAGACAGCGATAGATCACCGTCCGCGCGCAGTTTGTTGATAATGTGTGGCTCGGTCCCGTCGCTGTAGGACAGCCCTTCAAAAGCGCGTTGGGTCAAGCTGTGAATGGCCGCGACATCTTCTGTGCGTTCTGTTCGAATGTGCCAGTTCACGGTCTAACTCGCATCATGGTGCCAAGCATTGTTGCGACGTGTTTTCGGGTTTCGCCGGTTAGGGCGTAGACCTCTGTGGCCGTAGTCAGGACCTGGCGGCCTTCGCGTATAACGCGGCCCTCGGCCAAGACCCTGTCGCCCACGGCGGGACGCATGAGGTTGATCTTCATTTCCATGGTCAGCACCCGTTCCCCCGGCGCCATAAGCGATAGTGCTGCATACCCCGCTGCACTGTCCCCCAACGACCACAGAAGCCCCGCGTGTGCGAAACCATCCTGTTGTGCCACCGCGTCTGAGATTGGGGCGCTGATTGCCACGCCACCGGGGGCGACACGGTCCAGACGTGCATTCAGCGTGGCCATCAATCCCTGCGCGGCAAAACTGGCGCGCACATCTGCCTCAAATTCTGGGTTAGCCGTCATGTGATTTGATCATTTTGATGTTCAACGTCCGCTTGGCGTCCGGTATAGAGTGCTGGGTTTGGCTTGGCAAAGGATGGGCGGGCATGACAGGCGTAGTGGTGGTCGGCGCACAATGGGGCGACGAAGGCAA
>JBCCET010000161.1:0-2238 GCA_039030095.1 Pseudomonadota bacterium
GGGCGCGGTGTGTCAGACGGATTGGGGGCCTGCAGATTGCAAGCGGCCAGCGCCAGGATTGGCAGTGCCACTGCCAGACGCGCTAACTTGATAAGCATACCGCAAGCCCTCGTATGTCCGATCAGGCCTCGCTTCCCGTGGATGTCCCCACGTTGTCGCCGACACCATCGCCACGCGCTTTTGCGGCTGACAGGGTGTTTTTCAGCTCGGTTTCCATGGCCTGAAGCTCTTCTTCCGCCTTGGCACGGTTGGCTTTGCCTTCGTCGGCGATCTGCAGGCTCTCTTGGATTGTGTCGATCAGATACTGGTTGGCCTTCTTGATCGATTCAATATCGAACACGCCGCGCTCCATCTGCTTGCGAACCTCAGCGTTGGCCTGTTGCAGGTTGGCAGCATTGGATTCGAGCAGTTCATTGGTCAGATCGTTGGCCTGCCGCACCACTGCCGCTGCTTCGCGCGACCGGTGGATGGTCACGGCCTGCGCCAGTTGGGTTTCCCAAAGCGGAACTGTGTTGACCAGGGTGGAGTTGATCTTTGTGACCAGCGATTTGTCGTTTTCCTGAACCAGCCGGATGGACGGCAGGGATTGCATCGTCACCTGGCGCGTCAGTTTCAGGTCGTGAACGCGGCGTTCCAGATCGTCGCGCGCCGCACGCAAGTCACGCAGCTCCTGCGCTTTCAACACGCCTTTGTCCTTGCCTGCTTTTTCGACCTCTTTTTCCTTGGCAGGAATGGTTTTGTCGTCCAGCTCTTTCAGCTTTTCCTCACCCGCCGCGATATAAAGCGCAAGCTCATCGTAGAAGGCGAGTGTTTTGCCGTAGAGCTTGTCGAGCGATTTGATGTCTTTGAGCAGGATGTGCTCATGCTCCAGCAACTCGTCGGTGATGCGGTCGATCTGTTCCTGCACGGTTTCGTAGCGCGCCATGAACTTTGCCACAGGTGCTGTGCGCCCGATGATGCGTTCCCACCAGCTAAGCTTCCGGTTGGGGTTCAACTCATCAATGTTGAAGCCACGGATCGACGTCACGATATGGCGCAGGCTGTCGCCTGCCGGGCCGGTGTCCTTGTTGCGCACGCCAGACAGCATTTCCTGGCTGATGGTTTGCAGCTCTTCCTGGGCCTTCGATCCGAACTCGATGATCGTCTGCGTGTTGGCCATATCAACTTCGGCCATTCGGCTTTCGATTGATTTCTTCAAGTCAGGCGTAACCTGGGACACGACGATCAATTCACCCTTGGGCTCGGGCAGTTCCACCGCCTGAAGCTCTTCCAGTTCCTTCGTCGCGGCCTTTGCCTTTTCCTCTTTCGTGGACATGGGTCAGAGCGTCTCCTGTCGTTCGGCCCGCAGGCCCTCTTGGTGTAGGCGGTCGCGCAAAACCTCGATTTCCACATCGAGATCGGACCGGTTGTCCGCAAGCATTGCCGCCCGCTGTGTATTAAAGCTGGCTTCGAGGTCTGCAAGCAAGGATTCGTAGTCTTTGCGCGCCGCCGCATCGCGGGTTTTTGCGTAAAGATCGGCAAATTTCACTGTCGCGTCGCGAGCACCCATTAAATAGACGCCCAGGAATTTGCGCGCACTGGTCAGGTCGCGTGGGTCGTCTTCGACGGCTCGAAACATCTCGCGGGCTGTGGCGGCCATCTGTTCTACCCGGCCCTCAAGTTTGCGGTCGCCGATGCGGCCCGCTGCCTGCAGCGTTTCTGACAACAGCCCTTCTGCCTTGTCGACGGCGCTGGCGACCCGTTGTGTATCAAACTCGTTCATCCCCTCCATGCCCTTTTTGCGCATGGGGTCTGGCCCGAAAGCAAAGAACTGGGCAGCGGCGCCAATGACGCCTGTGAGGATGGAAGGTATCAGGTCTTGGCCCATACCCCCAAAGGCGGCCAGAGCTATGCCGCAGCCTGCGATAACGGCGGCAAACGACTTGCGCGGAATTGCGGGTGGGCGGGCAACGTTGCGGGCGTTGTAGGCGTCTTCGGCTTGCAAACCTTCGGTGACCAGCCAGGCGGATGCCAACAGCAGGATCAAGGCGCCGAATTCGGCGATCATGCCAAAGCTGTCGCCAGCGCGCAGCTCACCGATGCCTGTCAGCAAAAGCGGCAGGGGAACGACGAAAAGCAGCCGCGACCGAAAGCGGGATTTTGCCACTTTTTGCCCGCGAAACCGGTTCTGTGGTTCAATCGGGGCAGGCTGCCCGCTGTTTTGGGGCGAAAACTCACCCCCATACCGCTGCGCCATTA
>JBCCET010000162.1:0-2207 GCA_039030095.1 Pseudomonadota bacterium
CAGAGCCTTGGAAATTGCGTTCTGTGTTTGCGCTTTTGCGGTGGGCGGCATGACCCCGTCATCACCGGCGCCTGTGGCGCCGGTCAGGTAGAGGAAATCACCGGCACGCACCGCAGGGCTAAATCCTGTGGCAGCAACCGCTTCGCGAAGCGCTTCGGGAAAGACGGCCTGCCGCATCAGGCTGGCGGTGGTGGCGGCGGTGGCATGACAGTGAAAAGCTGGGCCAGTTCCATCACTTGCCCGGCTGGCAACCACCCATCCTGCCCTGCGGTCCAGACCAATGTCTCACGCGTCAATTCGCCATCGGTCGCCATGCGTCCGAGCCGCGCCTTGGAGAACGGCCCTTTGGTCGCACCGTTTTCAGCAATATGCCAAACGTGCTCTACTGGCGGCGGCGGGGGTGTGGGCGCAGCAGCACGCTGGCCCCAGGGGGCCATTTGGCTGGCCATGGCCATACCCATCCCGGCGCCTAACCCGGCAGCCATATCACCGCCACCGGGATTGTTGGCGGCAGCACTCATCGCTTCGGCTGTGGAATATTTCATGAACTGGTCAAGATCACCTGCAAGACCGATCGAGGTGCGTTTATCCAGCGCAGCTTCGACCTTTTCCGGCAGCGAGATATTTTCGACGTAAAACGCTGGCAGTGATAGCCCGTATTCCGCCAACGCAGGTTCGATGCGCTGCGCCAGCAGTTTGCCCAGATCCAGCAGGTTTGCCGCCATATCCAGCACCGGAATACCCGATTGCGCAATCGCGGCTGAAAACTGCGTCGTGATGATGTTGCGGATCTGATAGCTGATCTCGTCCATCGTGAATTCGCCGTCGGTGCCCACGACCTCCCGCAGAAAGAGCGCCGCGTCTTTCACCTTGATCTCATACGTCCCGTAGGCACGGATGCGAACCGGGCCGAACTCCGGGTCGCGGCAAATGATCGGGTTCTTGGTGCCCCACTTCAGGTCGCTGAAGCGACGTGTGTTGACGAAGTATATCTCTGACTTGAAAGGCGACTCGAACCCGTGGTCCCAGTGCTGCAACGTGGTCATGATGGGCATGTTGTTCGTCTCCAGCATGTAGAGACCCGGCGTAAACACGTCCGCCAACTGACCTTCGTGCACAAATACGGCCGTCTGGCTTTCGCGCACGGTCAACTTGGCCCCGTATTTGATTTCATGCCCTTCGCGTTCAAAACGCCAAACCATCGTATCGCGGGTGTCATCGGTCCAATGAATGACGTCGATGAATTCGCCGGTCAGAAAATCAAATATGCCCATTATTATTGCTCCTTATTAAGGGTAATTGCGGTGCGCCTTGGCCACGGCCAGCGTCTTGCTGCCCTTTATGCCGGTGGCGGCCCATTCGTATGTGTGCATGCCACTGGGCGGGCAGGGGCTTTTATACTTGAACGCACCGCGCGGCACCTTGCCGGATGCGCTCATTTTCACGGTGCCGCCGCTGTGTTTATAGTTCGGCACGTCCAGATCTGTCAGTTTGAAGACAACTTTGGTTGTCCCTTGCGGAAAACCTTTCAGCACAAATGCCGGGTTGGCCAGGCGGTTTGGGTTGCCGGTGGTGCAAAGCGGTATGTTGCCCCAGTTAAACCCCAGCTTCATCTCTGCATCAGCTGAGGAATAGGCGAGGGCCGTAAAAGCAGCTGCTGTGATCAAGGCTGATTTCATTGGCGTCCTCTCAGTTGTCTTTGGCAGGTTTGTGTGTCGATTGATCTAGAATATCAAACTCTTCTTCATGGCATCCTGGGCAACCTGGCGCAGGATCGGGGCCTGGGTTGCCGGGGTCATGCCGTCTGCAAGACGTGGATCGTACAACATTTTCAGCAAAAATTCGTCGTGAGCGGTCAGGTAGGCAAATTCTTCGTCGTCATTAAAGATCGAAGGCCGGATGTTGGCTCCGTCGTTGGCAAGGCCAAGGGCCTGGGACATCTCTTCCTGGATACAGCTTTTGCGCAGCCGCGGCGGGTTTTCCGCCTTCACCACCACAACCGATCCGATATAGCCAAAGGGCGGCGCATCCGACGTGCGGCCGTAAGCGATGCAGTAAATCTCGTCAGGCAGGCTCTCAATCCCGTTCACCACCTCCAGCCCCATCCACGGGGCAAGCGGCGCAACCTGGGACGGGACGGTCTTGGATTCGTCTGCGTCCAGGAACATGACCACGAAGTTGGCATTGGCCAGATTGGTGAAATTCAC
>JBCCET010000163.1:0-2136 GCA_039030095.1 Pseudomonadota bacterium
ACGATGCCGCGCATCATCAAAATGGCTTTGTCCACGTCAGGTTCATCAACCTTGACCACCTGGAAACGGCGGGTCAGTGCCGGGTCCTTTTCAATGTGCTTTTTGTATTCCGCCCATGTCGTCGCACCGATAGTACGTAATTCGCCGCGCGCTAAGGCCGGTTTGAGCAGGTTTGCGGCATCACCCGTACCGGCCGCACCCCCCGCACCCACCAGCGTGTGGGTTTCATCAATGAACATGATGATCGGTGTGGTGGAGGATTGGACCTCTTCGATCACTTGCTTCAGGCGGTTTTCAAACTCACCTTTCATGGACGCGCCCGCTTGCAAGGCCGCTACGTCCAGCTCCAGCAATCGCGCACCGCGAATTTGTGGGGGCACATCACCGCGCGACAAACGCAGGGCAAAGCCTTCGACCACTGCCGTTTTACCCACACCCGCTTCACCAGTCAGGATCGGGTTGTTCTGGCGGCGCCGCATAAGGATATCGACAAGTTGCCGAATTTCTTCGTCGCGGCCAACGATTTCATCCATTTCTCCACTGTCAGCCTGTGCCGTCAGGTCCTTGCAGAACTGGTCGAGCGCTTCTTCCTTGCCCATGGCGGCAGGTGACATCGCACCTGATGCCTCGCCCGGTACGGCGCCCGCACCCGCACCAATAGCAGAGCCATCGCTCGGCCCCATGCCATCTTCAGGTGAGCCGCCGCAGATATCGTCAAAATCGTCGAGCAATTCGTCCGCTTTCACTTTGGCAAACTCGGCACTCATCCCCGTCAGAACGTTTTTCAAGCCACCGGTCTTGGCCATGCCAAGGATCAGATGCCCGGTGCGCACAGCAGGCGACCCAAGCGCCAGCGAAGCATAGACCCAGGCCCGTTCCACCGTGTTTTCCAAATGCTCCGACAGGTCAGAAATGGACGATGCACCGCGCGGCAGCGCATCCAGTGCAGCGGTCATGTCTTTGGCAACCGCAGATGGGTCCATGTCGAAATGCGCCACGATCTTATGCAGATCGCTGTCCTGATTTTGCAGGATTTGATGGAACCAATGGATCACTTCCACATACGGGTTGCCCCGCATTTTGCAGAACACGGTGGCCCCTTCGATCCCTTGATACCCCAGCTTGTTGAGCTTGCCGAAAAGTGCAACGCGGCTAATCTCTGACATGGTTCTCTCCCTTCTTGCCCGCTTTGCACGGGTTTTAAGTATTTATCCTAACGCCTTGAAATACTGACGTATAAATCATCCAATGGTTCATCTTGTGGTGGATCTCCGATCCATGTGGTCCACCCCAGTTGGCAGGTCTTCCCTAACTCTGCCTTGGGCGCTTCGCCGGGTGCAAGCACCAGGTTAACGTCCCAATCGAGCATCTCACCTATGTAGTTGCGCACAATCGCGGCCAAGCGATACAGGCTGACGCCACCTGGCAGCAAACGCTTGTACTCCTCCATCGGCAGCGGACCGATGCAAATGCGGAACTTTGATTGACGGGACCATACCCGCGCCCCCAGTGAGGTGCCCTGCCCCAGCCCCACGCCCGGCTTGCCCAACTGCCATTGATCATCGGATGACAGTTCCAGCCAGGATCCCACGAAGCTTTCAATTTTCACCGGCACCCGAAAAAAGGCGCTGATCATGGCCAGCAAGCCTTCTTCGTTTTTGGCCCCTTGGCTTAGGCGCCCGGCAAACCGCAGTTTGGCCAAATCCGGCATTGCGTCACGATCTTTCATCGCCGGGCCTGACATCCCGGACAAGGCAGCAATGGACCGCGCAAACGGGTCATCATCGGCGCGATCAAAACTTGGAGCAGGCTCTGAGCTGACCCAGGCACGGTAAAACAGCGAAATCAGACGGTGATGGAACATATCCGCAAACGCCGCAAAAGTGCGGTCGCGGGCGTTGTATTCACGCTCTCGGGCATATTCCGTAACGTGTAGTGGCAGGGGCCCGTTTGGTCCGAAGACGCCAAACAGGTAAGACGACAGATACCCCGGTCCGCCCTTTTCATCGTTAGGCTTGAAGTCTTCCACTGTGGAGGGAGCAAAGGCCATGTCCACTTTTTGACGCAGGCGCACCTTGTCCTGGCGCGGCCGTGTAGAATTGCCGAGCCGGGGCGCATCATCGTACGCTGCTTCCA
>JBCCET010000164.1:0-2102 GCA_039030095.1 Pseudomonadota bacterium
AGAACGGCCGGAATCACGATAAGGTGGCGCATTTTTGCGTCCTTTACTGCTCTTGCCTCACTATGGTGTTTTCTGGATCAGGTATTGTCCCGACCTCGGTTGCACCAATTTATAGTCTTCTTCTTTTTGTTGAGGAGCATTAATAGCAGGATTTTCGAAATTTGCGAGCGCTAAGCGTAAATTATCGCGGATTGAGTCACTTTCGCCATTGTCCAGCGCATAGGCTTTGCGAAAGAGCAAAGTCGCCTCGGGATACTCGCCCTTTTCCATCAGCAGTACGCCCAGATTGTTCCAGGCTTCGGGCCATTGGGGCTCGTCCACGGTGACCTGGCGCAACATCTCTTCGGCCTGACCCAGACGTCCCAGACCCAGGTTTGAAATGGCGATGCCGGTCATCACATCCGGGGTCATGCCATCGTCCAGCGCGGCGCGCGTGTAGGCGTCAAGCGCCAGTTCGTATTCTCCGGCCTCCAGCAGGCGTTTGCCCACTTCCAGCCCGTCCACCGCCTCGCCCTTGGGGTCAACGCCCGGGGCAAAGGGGCTTTCATCGGCGGATCTGCCTATGTTCTGCTGGCATGAGGCCACCGCTGCAACCGCAACGATGGCCATCATCAGATTTTTGAGTGTCTCGGGTCTGCTCACACCCGGGTTTGCCTTTGTTGTTAGTTTGCCATTGTGCCCAGATCCTGAATCCCTTTGGCCGAAGGTCCGACAAGAATGATCAGCAAGGGCGGAACTGTCAGCATCATAGTGGCAAGGGTCATTTTGGTTGGCAACTTGTTTGCGGCCTCTTCGGCGCGCATGACCCGTTTATCGCGCATTTCGCCGGCATAAACCCGCAATGCTTCGGCAATCGACGTCCCGAAAGCCGCGGACTGGATCATAACGGTCACGAACGAAGACAGGTCAGGAACGTTACAGCGGGTCGCAAAATCGCGCAGCACCTTGTCCTTGTCTTTACCGGCTTTCATCTCATGGGCAACAATCTCGAATTCGTCAGCCAAGTCCTTGTAGGACGCGCGCAACTCTCGGGCCACACGCACGATCGCCTGATCCAGTGACTGACCGGCTTCGACACAGACCAGCATCATGTCGAGCGCGTCAGGAAAGGCGCGGGTAATTGCTTCTTTGCGCTCTTCAACCCGGCGCGTCACCCAGTATTTCGGCAGGAAATACGCCACCAGACCCGGGCCCAAAACGCGAATACCAAGGGCCTGAGCGTCAAAATCCTGATCCCCGGCGATGACGGTGACATAGATGACACCCAGCACAAGTCCCAGAATGCCCAGTGCAAATTGCGCAAAGTGGAAAACGCGTACGGCGTCCTTGGATTGATACCCGGCCTGACGCAGCTTGAGCTGTACCGCAGACAGATCATCCGCATTTTGCGGTTCCAGAAAATTTGCAAAACGCTCAAGCTGTTCGTTGCGCCCGCCCTGACGCAGCTGTTCTTTCTTTGGCTTGGCCTGCGTCTTGGGGTTGATATCGCGCTTGAGCTTTTTCAGCGGATCTTCAGGCTGGTTGAGCATGATCGGAATGGTCAGCAGGATCATGAACAGACCCAGGATGCCAACCGCGATCAGGGGGCCAAACTCGCCCAGCTCTGCCGTCAGGAAGTCGTTGATTTTCGTCAGTAATTCCATAGTTTCCCTCGATCAGACCTTGATGTTGGTCAGCATGCGCATGACGAAAAGGTTCACGGTCAACAGCGTGCCAACCACAAAACAGGCCGGAATGAACCACGGATGATCCTTGACGCCATCATAGTATTGCGGATCGTTGACCAGCGTGATGACCAGGCAGATCAGCGGGAAGGCGGACAGGAATTTACCGGACCATTGTGCCTCGGCGGTGATTGCCTTGACACGCCGGAACAGACGAAAACGCGCCCGGATCACCTTGGCAAGACCGGCCAGAACTTCGGCCAGGTTACCGCCCGATTGCTGCTGGATGGTCACCGCAACGGACAAAAAGCGCAAATCCTGCATGTCCAGCCGCTCGGCCATTTCCTTCAACGCGTCGCCAACGTCGCGTCCATAAGCGGCCTCGTCGGCGATTACACCAAATTCCGTGGCAATCGGATCATCTGCTTCTTTGGCAAC
>JBCCET010000165.1:0-2028 GCA_039030095.1 Pseudomonadota bacterium
CATCTGGCCACCGCCAGTTGGGCCTTCCCGGCGTATCTGTTCCTGATGAGCCGGGAAGGCCCAACTGGCGGTGGCCAGATGCCGTTCGTCGCTGTTTTCCACCACAATCACATGGAACATGCGGGGCAGGCAGATGATGGCCGTGGCAGACAGGAACGTCAGCGTGACCCAGCGGCTGTCAAACACATCTGCGGCCGCAATCAATGACGGGTCCGCCTGGGCAAAGATATCAGCCGGGCCCTTGAACACGCCCCAAACCACAAACACGCCGACGGCCAACAAGGCCAGTAATTTCACCACCGCCTCCACCGCAATGGCCATGACCACCCCGCTGTGCCGTTCGTTTGAATCCAGCGTACGGGTGCCAAAGATGATCGTGAAAGTGGCCAGCCCAACCGCAACCCAAAGCGCGGTATCAGCCCGTGCGCCAGCGCCGGAAAACGCGTCGAAGCTAAGCGTCAGTGATTGCAATTGCAGCGCAATGTAGGGCGTGGTGCCAACCACAGCGAGTCCGGTCACCATCACCGCCAGCACGTTGGATTGTCCGTAACGGCTTGAAATCAAATCGGCAATTGAGGTGATGCGAAACGTACGCCCGATCCGAACCAGCTTGCGCAGGACCCACCACCAGCCGATGAAAACCAGCGTTGGGCCAAGATAGATTGTAATGAACTCCAGTCCGTTTCGGGCAGCAGATCCGACTGCGCCATAAAAAGTCCACGCCGTGCAATAGACCGAAATGGACAGCGTATAGACCAGCGGTGAGCGCAGCAGCGCGCCTTTGCCCTGGGCAGTTGCCCGCTCTGCAAAATAGGCCACACCAAACAACAGCAGGACATACGACAGGCAAATGCCCACCAGCAGGTTGAAAGACAGCATCAGGGGTTGTCCGAACTAGCCAGGCGCCGTGAAAGCCAAACCCCAAGCAAGATCAAGCCAGCCCAGACCCCAAAAACGTAAAGAAACGGCGCAGGCAATCCAAACGCGCCGCTGCCGCCGGTAAACAAACCCAGCAGCGGCGACACCAACAACAGCACGCCTGCAATTGGCAGGATCGCGGCCGTATCACGAGCTTTTTGTCCTGGACGCACCACGTCTTTTTCCGGTCGGGTCATCCCAGCAGCCGTTTAACACCGGCCACAATTTCAGCATTTGAAAAGGGCTTGGTCATAAAAAGGTTGGCGCCCGCCTCCTCCGCCTCTGCCCGGTCCTTGCTTTGGCCTTTGGCCGTCAGCATCATAACCGGCAAGTCGGCAGTTTGCGGGGCCGCGCGCAGCTCACGCAGAATATCAAAACCGCTTTTGTTGGGTAGCATCACATCAAGGATTACCAGATCGGGATCGGTATCCTGCGCGACACGCGCCGCGTCATCGCCGTTGGAATGGGCCCGCACATCAAGTCCTTCACGCGTCAGCAAAAAGCTGAGCGCCTCGACAATATTTGGTTCGTCTTCGATGAGTAAAACCTTGCGTTGCACCCTGCGCCCTCCCAAACCCAGATGCGGCCTTCACGTTAGGCGATGGTGTTTTGCCGTGCAAGTGCTTGTAAATTATGCGCTCGGGTAAGCCACATCGGCGTTGCAGGTTGATCAAACTGAGGGCCATGTCGATGCGCCGAAAGTTTGCTAGACACATGCCAAGATCTTGGCCTCTCAAGGGAAGTACGAAGGATGATTGCCTACATTTCCGTCGGAGCCGATGACATCGCGCGCGCTGAGCAGTTTTATTCAGCATTTCTGCCAGCCCTTGGCTACGAACTAGATTATTACCAAGGCGATCTTAGCTACACACTTCCTGTTCAACCGGGCCAAGCACCAACGCACCCGGATTTCTACGTGAAGTCACCCTTTAATGGCCAGCCCGCCACTGCAGGAAACGGGGTAATGGTGGCTTTTGAAGCGCGGGATCAGAAACAGGTTCGCGATCTTCATGCGGCAGCCCTTGCAGCTGGCGGATCCAACGAAGGTGCCGCGGGATTTCGCGCGTATTACGGGCCCAATTTTTACGTGGGTTATTTGCGGGATCCGCA
>JBCCET010000166.1:0-1925 GCA_039030095.1 Pseudomonadota bacterium
GGACAGCATGCGCTGGCCGTGAACGTGTCGGATGCCCGGGCCATCTTCCAGGTTTCGGGGCCGATTGCCCGAGAGGTGCTGGCCAAGCTGGCCCCGGTGGACTTTTCCCGCGAGGCGTTTCGCCCGGGCCAGTTCCGGCGCAGCCGCCTGGCGCAGGTTCCGGCCGCGATATGGGCGGATGACGAAGACATCTTCCGCATCATCTGCTTCCGTTCAGTCGCAGAATACGTGTTCAACCTGCTCAAGGTTGCCGCTCAGCCCGGCAGCGAAGTCGCGGTGTATTAGGGCAGTATTTAACGAAGAAACCCCGGCTTGGCGGGGTTTTTTCGACCCGTCTTGCCGCCGCTCAGGCTTTATGGATTTTGCAGGATCCGAAACCAACCGGCTTGTTGGCCGCGTTTGTATTCACGATCCGCCCGCGAATTTCCACGGCGTTGGTGTCGGGATTGATTTTCGCATTGTAACGCAGCCGGATTTTGTGGCCGGCCGACGTTTTCAGAGAAACGCCCCAAGACAGCTTGTATTGACCGCTATTGTTGCGTTTTACTTTCGCACCCATCGGTTCAAAGTGTCCGCTGGCCACCGTGGCCGTCATATCGGCCACATCGATATCAAAAACATAACGCTGCGATATCCAACCGTGATTTTCCCGGCTGTTCATTTGACAATCATAGATTGTGTTATTTGCATGAGCAGATTGTGCGGCTACCGTGGCCAGGGCGGCCAGTAACATTCTGATTTTCATTTCGTCCCCTCGACAATAGAGAAACCGATGCCTTGGCGTCTATGGTTTGTTTTGGCACTGTTATACCTGTGATTGTAAGAACTGAATATTCGGGCCGGTATCAAAGCGAAAAAAAAACGGTGTTGAACTTCTGCAACAACCGGGTCAAAGGCTCCAACTTCCCCGGCTTTGGCGTGCCGGGAACGGCTCCTTCGGTGATGAGGCAAGCGCAGAGCGTCCAAAGCCCGCACTGCTGCCGGTCGCTGTTGTTCCACGACTCTGCGGCAGTGGTCAGTCAAGGGCTCAGTGTGAGAGAATGAAACTTGGCCAGCGCCGCAGGTGACAGCAATTTGTCAGCGGAAACTGGTTGTCCATCCGGGTGCTGAACCCGGCGGTAGAACTCAAGGCTTTTCAAAAGATCTGCCATGGATTCTCGGCGCTGCTCGGCGGGCAGATACGGCGTGTGCGTTGACAGAAACAGTGCTGGCCGGACCGTTTTGAGCCAGTCCAGCATGGTCGGGATGACCGAGAATTCGGCGCCTTCGGTGTCCATCTTCACCATCGACACGTTTGACAGGTCCACATGGGCGGCAAATTGATCCCAGCCGATTGTCAGCGCATCGGTTCCATGTGCGCCGTCATGCAACAGCGACGTTGTTGAATCACCGCGCTCGCCGCGCGCCGAGGCCATCCGGGCCACCCCGAACCCGCTGCCAAGGGCCACGCTGAAGGCGGTAACGTTGCCGATGTTGTTCAACTCCAGATTCCAGACCAGATGGCGGTAGGCCACCGGGTCGGGCTCGAAGCACCAGACATGGCGCGCCCGGCGCGCGGCATAGAGCACCGTTGGGCCGATCCAGGCTCCGATATCAACGTAATCCTTGTCATTTGACAGGTGCGCATCCAACACCGAAAAGGTCTCTGGTTCCCACGCGCCGCACGACGCCTTGTGCCAGAATTTGGAATGGTATGGGTCCAGAAGAAAGGATTCACCGTTCAACTGCCCCCGGCAATACCCGCGCGCCCGGTAGATCATCTTCCGCAACTGGGTTAACATCACCTGCCTCCGGCCCATCTTTTGCCATCCGGTCTTGACCTAAGGGCGGAGCCGCCGCATGTAACAGCAAGAACCGCAACATTCATTTCCGAACAGGGGGCCAAGATGGCTTTTGAACTTCCCGATCTTCCTTATGCACATGAC
>JBCCET010000167.1:0-1834 GCA_039030095.1 Pseudomonadota bacterium
GCATCGGCGGCTGATGTGGGGTCAACTTTGACCAAGGGCGCCTTTGATGTGTCGAGCGTGTATCCCGCCATGGTGTCAGCAGGTACGCTAATTTTTTCACTGATATATGCGGCCTCGGCGGGCGCATCGCGGGTGCCGACAACATCATATTCTTTGCTATACGCCATCGAGAAGATGCAATCCTCCGGACGCTTACCAGTGGATACCAGCGCCACGTGAAGGTCGACCTCTGTGCCCATTTCACGCTCGAAAGCGCCGCAAGTATCGACGATCAAACTTGCTCGAACGCTGTCGCCACCCACGTCAGCACGCCAGAAACCCTCGTCTTCCGAAATGTCCGTGACAGGCGCATTCATGCGGATCGTCGCCCCCCGCTCTGCTGCGTCGACCGCACAAAGCAAAGCAAAGCGAAGCGGGTTGATCGGCGGCACCGGGCGCGGTTTACGACGCAGATACCTCAACAGATATCGCGCCTTTGGTGCGCCCGCCAGCGTCGTCAGATGTGGGCAATTTCGATGCAGGCGGTCCACCTCTCGCCCGGCCATCGGTCGCAGCCCGCGCATGCCGGACAACGCGAATTGCCCGGCGAAATCGCCACCCAGATCTTGCGCTTCGGCTAGTAAAACGCGCAGGCCACGGCCCGCCGCATCCCGCGCCACGGCGCATCCGACGGCAGCGCCGCCGATGACCAGAACATCCCAGGTATCCACTGCTCGACCACCCGTATTTTTTGCTAACCCTAAGGTGTGTGATTTGCTGTGTCACCTACAAATGGGTGTGCCTGGACGCAGGGCCACGATATATGGGTCAGAATCGCTTGTACCAGCTGACGTAAGCAACCTGATCATCGAACACTTCCAGGGTGCCCAAACGGATTTGCCGTACGGCTTTTACGCCAATCGACACTTCCCCTTGCTTCAAGCCAAACTTGAAATCCAACCCAACCGCCGGTGCAATATAGTTCAGATCCACCCGTTTTTTCAGATCCATCTTGGTTTTCATCTGCACAAACGGCGCCACGCGAACCCGCGATTTTGCAATGGGCACGTCGAGGGCAAGCTTTACAGACGCCTGTCCGAGGCCGTTTTTCTTGTCAAATGGATGCAAAGACGCCGGATACCGAAAATCGGCCCAGCCAGACATCACTATCCGCGAGTTCTGCGGGAAATTTCGGGTAAGAAACTTTGGCGTCCAGACCTGCCAGATCTCTGCATCAAAGGTCAGTTGAGCCGCACTCGCGGAAAAAGCAGTGTTGAATTCATCTTCATGCCCAAAACGCACTCCAAATTTCAATCGCACTGCGTCTGAAATCTGATAGCGACCTTCAACACCCAAAAAGACCTGAGTCTTATTGTTGTAGGAAAGCTGCCGTTGATCGCGAAACCCGCTGATTATCGCGTAAGCCACTAGATCAGCACGGTCACCCCAACGATGCAGGGTAATCTCCGGTCGTAAATATAGCTCCAGTTTAGCGTTTCGCGGCTTCGACAGATCCTCGGGCGACCGGATTTCACCCCAAAAGAACCAACTAAACTTGGGCCCTGCGACTGCGGAACCGCCGATCGTAGCCACCACCACGAAGGTCGCGAGGATGCGAAAAGCCTTAAACATGGTTAACCAATGCCGGAACTTGGTTAACAAAGTTTAACCAATAGGCAGGCTCAGGGTGAAACCCGCTCTTGCCAAACGGCCCGCAAGCACGGCAGAGTTTGCAAAGCAATTTGGGAGGTAGCTGATGAAAACGCGCGCCGCTGTGGCCCTGGAGGCCGGCAAACCGTTGGAAATTATGGACGTCAACCTCGATGGCCCGAAGGCGGGCGAGGTGATGGTAGAA
>JBCCET010000168.1:0-1827 GCA_039030095.1 Pseudomonadota bacterium
GACGAAGACGCACTGGTCACGATCCTGACCCAGCCTAAAAACGCTCTGGTCAAGCAATACCAGCGCCTGTTCGAACTGGAAGATACCGAACTGGATTTCACCGATGATGCGCTGAAATCCATCGCCAAACGCGCCATCGAACGCAAAACCGGCGCGCGCGGACTGCGCTCGATCCTTGAGGATATCCTGCTTGATACCATGTTCGACCTGCCGGGCATGGACAGCGTGACCAAGGTGGTCGTCAATGACGAGGCGGTGACCTCCGATGCGCAGCCGTTGATGATCCACGCGGATGCGGATAAGGAACCGGCCAGCGCGGGCTAGGCCGCAGGCGCAAATCAGAATATTTGATCTACTAGCTTTGTGACCGCGAACAGTCATTTGCTGGTCACGCTGATTCACCAGCGCAAGTGCAAGTTCTTGCGCGTGGCGCGGCGTTGTATTCCGCAGGGGCTTACCCTGTCCTCGGTGTTTTTGTTGGCACTGGCACCAGCTGTTCTTGGCAGACCGCTCACTACCTGCATCAACCGATTATGCGCTAACATGGCGCAAGTTGACGGTTGTCCGATCAACGGCACAAGGGTCCTCGCTGGTTTCAGACCCTCCGCTTGAGCGTTGCCTGCGCACAGATTACTGCGGAACGCGAGCGCGGTTCAATCGTGCCGAGAAATTACGCCAAAGCTGCGCAAAAACTGCACTCAGCAGTGATATCGACTCGAACATGTCCAACGTCACGCAGTTATCCCGCCTTTTTCAAACATGAGAATTTTCGCACGTGCCCTGTTGTTGTCGTTTTTTGCCGCATTGAGTGTACCAATGCTGATTTGGGCGACTGTCGTTGTCAAAAGGACATGGGAAGACGCGCGTTTCGCCCATTCATACTTCTCTGATCGCGTTTCGTATGACTTGGTTTTGGCGTCTCAGCGCTGGCGTCCGGCATTCGGATACGAGTCGCCAATCGCCCGGCTATATGACGGGTTTGGCGGAAGTGGTCCACCGGGCTGTGCCTTTGCGGTTGTCCGCCTTGACGCTGACGCGACGCCCGGGCCACCACCGGGTTATCTGAAGAATCGCGGCGATCTCGATTGGCGTGCGTGGAGGCCAACTCCCGGGCCAGAGATCTGGGCTACTGGCGATTCCGGTCTCGTTTTTTGCAAAATGCAGCTCGGGGACGATTTGTTCGATGAGATTTCAGATGCAATCGAAAAGCCCGGCGGGTGGTGGCTGGGTGGTGGGCGGTACAGATATTTGATCTATTCGAAACCTGCTGGGATTGCTTATTACATCTATCAGGGCGATTGACGCTGCAACGAAGCTGTGAGGCAGTAATATGAAAATAAGAAGAATTCACTCGGGCGGGGAATACGAAGAAAAAGTGGGCTATTGCCGCGCGGTAGTGGCAAATGGGTTTGTGTTTGTGGCAGGAACCTGTGCTCAGGGAGATGAACGGCCAAAGGACATCGTCGGACAATGCATATCGTCACTGGACGCCATCGGCAAGGCGCTGGGCGAGGCCGGGGCAGGATTCGCCGATGTGGTCCGGGTGAATTACTACCTGCCGGATATGTCCGAATTCGAACTCTGCTGGCCCGTGTTGCGGGAGGCTTTTGGTCCCAACCCTCCGGCGGCCACGGTGATCGAATGCAATCTGATCACGCCCGAGGATCGGATCGAGATTGAGGTGACGGCGGTTTTGCCGGGGATCGACAGCTAGCGCTTCGACATTAGATCTTTGCGCGTCTTTACTTTTGATGCCTTGCTTCGTTGCCGGTCCATGAGTTGTTGCAGATTGCTTTTGGGCTGCGCGTTTTTCCATCCCATCGCAAC
>JBCCET010000169.1:0-1824 GCA_039030095.1 Pseudomonadota bacterium
CCATGACCTTGCGGGTGAACCAGTCGATGATGGCAACCAGATAAAGAAAGCCACGCCGCATGGGAATATATGTGATGTCAGCAGCCCAGACCTGATTGGGGCGGTTGATCGTTAAACCCTTGAGCAGATACGGGTAGGCTTTATGACCCCTGGCAGCTTTTGACGTGTTCGGCTTCTGGTAGACCGGCATCAAACCCATCAACCGCATCAAACGGCGGATACGCTTCTGGTTGACGTGATGGCCCTCATTTTTGAGAAGAGGTGGTCTGGGTTGTTTGAACAGGTATCTGCCGCTTCGTAAGTGGATCTCCGCTCAGTTTACGCCGCCACCAGAACTGGCTTTGGCTCGTTGAAATATGCCTGATCGGGCGTACGCCCGCCAAGCGATGAATGGGGTCTACGGGTATTGTAGAATTCCAAGTAGCGCCCGATCCCGGCACGGGCCTCTGAGACCGAGGCGTAGGCCCTGAGGTAGACTTCCTCATACTTGATCGTCCGCCAGAGCCGCTCGACGAAGACATTGTCCCGCCAGGCCCCTTTGCCGTCCATGCTGATCTTGATCCCGGCGTCGTTCAGCGCCTTGATGAAGTCGATGGATGTGAACTGCGACCCTTGATCGGTGTTCATGATCTCTGGCTTGCCATGCTTCGCCATTGCCTCGCGCAGGGCTTCCAGGCACTGCTCGGTCTCCAGCGAGATCGAAAGCCGCCAGGCCAGCACCTTTCGGGTTGCCCAATCGACCACAGCGTTCAGATAAACAAAACCGCGGGCCATGGGAATGTACGTGATATCCATCGCCCAGACTTGGTTCGGCCTGGTGATCTCCATCTTCCTCAACAAGTACGGATAGACCTTGTGCCCGGGTGCCGGTTTCGACGTGTTGGGGCGGCGGTAGAGCGCCTCGATGCCCATCTTCTTCATGCATGTGGCGACATGCTGACGACCGACACGCTGGCCTTCCTGGCGCAATAGATCGCGCAGCATCCGGCTGCCCGCGAACGGGAACTCCAGGTGCAATTCGTCAATCCGGCGCATCAGCTTCAGGTCGGCCTCGCTGACCGGGCGCGGCGTGTAGTAGACGCTGCCCCGACTGATCCCCAGCAAAGCCGCCTGGCGGGTGAGGCTGAGCTTGTGATCTCGATCTGTCATTTCTTTGCGCCCGGCAACAGACCGGCCTTCCCGAGCGCACCGGACAAAAAATCATTCTCCAGCGTCAACTGGCCGATCTTGGCATGCAGGGTTGTGACGTCGATCTGGGGTTCTTTTTCCTTCTTCACTGCGTCGTCGAAGACGTCAGCCATCCGCTCCAGCGCCTGGTCTTTCCACTGCTTGATCTGATTGGGGTGCACGTCGAACTGCTGCGCCAGTTCGCTCATCGTCTTCTCACCCTTGATGGCCGCAAGCGCCACCTTCGCCTTGAAAGCCGGGCTGTGGTTCCGGCGTGGTCGTCTCGTCATCTCTGCTCCTCGTTCCCGGCATCATCATGCCGCTTGCGAGCAGAAAATCCACTTATCCAACCTGTTCAGATTTCTCGGGCCACCTCTGACATCGCAACACCGTTTTTTGTTTGACGACAAACGGATACACTATCCATAGCGGTGTTGAACCTTGATCTTGAACCTACCCATTACCGTCTTCAGCCCCTGTTGAAACGCTGGTCCCTGATAGCCGCCATCGGCATAAAGCTTCAGCACAAACGGATAAAGCTTGAACAGGCTTGCCATCACCATCACACCACCATCGCGATCCTGAATATCGGCGGCATGGACGAGTGCATGTATCAGCAAGCCTTGCGTGTCGACAAGGATGTGCCGTTTCTTCCCC
>JBCCET010000170.1:0-1819 GCA_039030095.1 Pseudomonadota bacterium
AAATTCATCGAGGAAAACTACTGATGGCATCAGCCGGAAGTTTTTCCTGGCGTATCCCCTCGCTCCGACGGAGGGAGGGGGTCCGCGGCGCATTCTTGGCATGTGCTGCTCTGCTTCTTTCGACCACGGCGTCGATGGCACATGATGGCGTGGTCCACAAAACGCCTGAAGAAGCTGCTGCGCATGCCGCTGAAACCAGTAGCGGCGATACCGCGCCGACACCGAACATCCCCTTCCCGGTGGATATTCGGGCAGAGTTTGAGCTGATCGACCAGAGCGGTCAGGAGGTCACTCAGGCGGATTTCGCCGGACAGCCGATGGCAATCTTCTTCGGCTATGCCAATTGCGAGGCGATCTGTTCGGTGGCACTGCCGCGTCTGGGTCAGGCACTCGATATGCTTGGCGACGATGCAGACCGTATCGCACCGCTGCTGATCACCGTGGATCCGGGGCGTGACACGCCCGAGAACATGGGCCCGGCTTTGGCCAAATGGCATCCGCGCCTGCGTGGATTGACCGGCTCAGAGGAAGCGCTGGCGGCCGCCCGTGATGCGTTTCAGGTCAAAAGCGAAAAGGTCTTCGACGATCCCGAGGGCAATCCGATCTATGCCCATGGAAGCTTCGTCTATCTGATCAGCGAAGATGGCAAGGTTCTGACCTTGATGCCTCCGATTCTCGGACCGGAACGGATGGCGGAAATCATGCGCAGCTACCTCTGATGCCTCTAAATGGGCCAATTGATTTACCCAGCGGTGCTGACGTTGGGTAAATTTTTATGAATTTTTTCATTTTTCTCGCCTCTGACCGTTGACGTTACCAAGGGGTCGCCCCAGAATTTCCCGGTACGGCAACCGACAGGAGTTCACGACATGCGCATTGTTGCACTAGCAGCGGGACTGGCCTTGATGGCAAACTCGGCCTTCGCCAACGACGTCTACGGCGTCTGGAAAAGCGAGCCGAACGACGAAGGCGGATACATTCACGTAGAGATCGGCGCCTGCGCCGATGACGCCGCCAAGGTATGCGGCAAGATCCTGGAAGCCTTTTCCGCTAACCCTGATGCACCGCCGCCAGAGTGGCTGGGCAAGAACATCATCGAAGACATGGTTGCAGATGGTTCAAGTGCCTGGGAAGATGGCACCATCTGGGCGCCGGACGACGACGAAACCTACTCTTCGACCATGGAGCTGAACGGCGATGTGCTGACGGTATCAGGCTGCGTGCTGGGCGGTCTTATCTGCCGCGGCCAGGACTGGACGCGCGTTCAGTAAGCAAGTTCCGATTTCGGCCCCGGTTTCAAACCGGGGCTGCAATACCACACCAGCCCAGGCGCATCAGTCGTAGACGAGGATGTCAGGCCACTTGTCGTCGGCGCGTGCCCTGAAGCCATGATGGCTGCCAAGCCATTCCTTGTGAACCTTCATGTTCAGGTTCAGGTAGAGCTTGTCGTCAAAGATCCGGAAGATTGTAGGGTTGATGCCGACGACCCTGTCTTTGGCGATACCCCAGGCGCAATATCCACCATATTGCGGTGCCCAACGCTCTGGGTCGGCGCGAAACTTCTCCATGTTTTCGGCGGTCGAAAACAGCCACTTTGCGCCCTTCCATTCGAGCTCGTAAACCTCTTCGCCCCGTACCGGCTTGCGTTCCAGATGGTAAGCGACCGCGTCATAGCCTTTCAAAGCCCGACCATGCATGTCAGTCCAGATCTCGTCCTGCTTAAGCGCAGCAGCGGACGCCGTGGAGGCTGCCGCGATCAGTACAGTGGCTGCAGCAAGTTGGCGTAGTAGCTTGAGCATGGTTGAACCTCTCAGATGAA
>JBCCET010000171.1:0-1800 GCA_039030095.1 Pseudomonadota bacterium
GCCAGACGCAACATGGATGGCCGCCGCAACGATCTGTTGGGCATGATGTTGGCAGCGCGCGATCCAGAGACCGGGCGCACCATGAGCGATGAAGAAATACGCGACAATCTGATGACATTCATCGTCGCAGGATCTGACACCACGGCGTTGGCGCTGACTTGGGCCATCTATGGCCTGACCCAGATGCCACATTGGGCCGAGCGCTTGCGGGACGAAGCGGACAAGGCCTTTGAGGCCACGACAAACGCCGCCACGTTGCCTGATCATCTGCCTTGGACCCGGCGCTATTTGGATGAGATCCTCAGGCTCTTCCCCTCTGCCCCGCTCGTCTTCCGGCAGGCAGCAGAAGATGACCGGATCTGCAACATGCCCGTCCGTCGGGGCGACATGATCCTCGCTCCAATCTACGCGCTCCACCGGAACGCCGATCTATGGCCGGAGCCTTTGCAGTTCGATCCGGCCCGTTTTGACGGCACCACACGTCGGACAAGGTTCAGCTATCTGCCTTTCGGTGCAGGTCCACGTGCCTGCATTGGTGCGGGCTTCGCGATGATGGAGGCTGTGCTTACCCTCGCAGTGCTGGCCCGAAGACTTGAATTCAAACTGCAAAAGGGCTGGCACGTCTCGCCGTTGATGATGCTGACACTGAAACCTGATGGCGGTTTGCCTGTTCGTATCCGCCAGCGGGGTTGATCCTAAAGGGTTGAACCGGGCCAGGCGTTGAACTTACCTGCCAGACATGAACGGCACGGCGAATTGGCAAATCACGGCTCCAGGGCTGGCCGTTTTTGAAGAAATGGCTGCTGCCGCATACGCGGCGCTACCCGCAACCTTCAGAACCCATGCGGGCAACCTTGTTATCAGGGTGGCGGACTTTCCGCCCGATGATGTTCTGGCGGAAATGGGGGCCGAAGATCCGTATCAATTGACCGGCCTGTATGACGGTGTCGCCTTGACCCAGCAGTCGGTATTGGATGCACCAAGTCTGCCGCCTGCGGTGTGGCTGTTTCGTCGCCCCATACTCGATGAATGGGCCGAACGCGGCGACGTAGCGCTCGACCGTCTGGTCGCCCATGTCCTGGTGCACGAGGTTGCCCATCACTACGGGTTCAGCGACGAAGACATTGCAGCCATCGACGCCTGGTGGCTTTGATCGCCGTACTAAGAAAAAAGCCCCGGCGACGGCCGGGGCAGGATCGGGTGGGGTTATTCCTATTGATGCCTACGCGGCGTCTTCCAGGTCACCGTTCATCTCGCCGCGGACATAGGCCGCTATCTGATCACGGCTAAGCCCCATATCGGCAAGCTGATGATCATCCAGCGCCTCGAGTTCTTCGACCTGACGGTCGTGATCGGTGCGCCCAAGCAAGGTATCGACGAAGTTTTCAAGCATTGCGCTACTCCACGTTCCGATCCCCTCGGCGGTAGATATGGTGTTGGATTCGCGAAAGAAAACTGGCGCGGCATCACGGCTGTGTGAGACGCAATTGCTGACCTATAGTGCAGGTCGGATCTACATTCCCGCTTTGCAATCGGCACGCGAGGCTACCATACTAACTCAAAGAGGCCGCAGAAAGGTTCCACGGTGCGCGAAAGCCCTGACCACCCCTATTTCGGGCCGGAAAAGGTCCGCAAACCGGAAGACATCCCGGACGTCAGCCCGAAACGTTCATTGGCCAAGGCGATCTCTTGGCGCGTTGTCGGCACTTTGGACACGCTGCTGCTCAGTTTTGTCATCCTGACTTTTCTGGCGCCTATCCTGGGCATGGACGAAGCATCGCACGGCGATAATGCAAAAAC
>JBCCET010000172.1:0-1795 GCA_039030095.1 Pseudomonadota bacterium
ATGGCTGATCGTATTGCGCTGATGCGGGCGGGCCGGATCGTGCAGATGGGTGCGCCCTATCATGTTTATAACAATCCCGTGGACCGCGATGCAGCCGCATTTTTCAGTGATATCAATGTGGTAACCGGGGTGGTTGAAAATGCGCTGACCGATACGCCGTTTGGCCAGTTCCTGGCACCCGGGTTTGAAAATGGCACGACGGTTGAAATTGTGATCAGACCTCAACACCTGCGGCTCGATTTTGATCGAGGTGGCAATCAGCCCCGTGTGACCCGTGATGCTGGTGTCCCTGCAATGGGGTCGGTGGTACGCGCCCGCTATCTGGGGCATCAGAGTTTGGTGGAGTTGCGCATGGACACCGGCGACGTTTTGAAGGTGGTTGTTCCCAGCGTCTTTTTGCCAGAGGTCGGCCGCCAGTTCTGGTTGACCATGCGCCGTGATCGCTGTCACGTCTTTGCCAAAACCTGATCGTTGATCTCGGTCTTTGAACCGGAACCTTGCGCTGCGCGTCTTTTGCCGGTATCGCATGGCCCATGAACCAGACCTGCCAACCCTGCCGCTGCATTATCTGCTGACATTTGTCGGGCGGCTGGTTCCTGTTTTCTCTCAAAAGACGTGACACCCCGCCCTCGGGCCACCGCGTACGCATGAGAGTTTTATGACCGTAATCAAGCTGACCAACACAAAGACCCGCAAGAAAGAGCTTTTTGAGCCCTATGACGCGAAAGACGTGCGCATGTATGTCTGCGGTCCCACGGTTTATGACAGGGCACATATTGGCAACGCGCGCCCGGTGATCGTGTTTGACGTGCTTTACCGCTTGCTGCGGCACGTCTACGGCACCGATCACGTGACCTACGCGCGAAATTTCACGGACGTGGATGACAAAATCAACGCAACCGCGCTTTCGCGGAAAGAAGCCGGTGCGGCTGGCTCGCTGGAAGATCTGATCCGTGAGCGGACGGATGAAACCATAGCCTGGTACCTCGAAGATATGGGTGCGCTGGGCAATCTGGTGCCGGACCACGCGCCACGCGCGACCGAATACATCGTGGAAATGGTCACAATGATTGGCGGGCTGATTGAAAAGGGGCACGCGTACGCGGCAGAGGGCCACGTCCTTTTCGATGTGGAAAGCTATGACGGCTACGGGGCGCTTTCGGGTCGGTCAGTGGACGACATGATCGCAGGCGCCCGGGTGGAGGTAGCGCCTTACAAAAAGAATCCGATGGACTTCGTCCTGTGGAAACCGTCGAGCGATGATTTGCCCGGATGGCCAAGCCCATGGGGGCGCGGGCGACCCGGTTGGCATATCGAATGTTCCGCCATGGCTGAAAAGCTGTTCGGTAAGACATTCGACATCCATGGTGGCGGTAACGACCTGATGTTCCCGCATCATGAAAATGAAATTGCACAAAGTTGCGCCTGCAATGGGGCCGACAGCTTTGCGAAGGTCTGGATGCACAACGAAATGTTGCAGGTCGAAGGCAAAAAGATGTCCAAATCTTTGGGCAACTTCTTTTCGGTACGCGAGCTGATCGACCAGGGGTATCCGGGCGAAGTGATCCGAATGGTGTTCCTCGGAACCCACTACCGCAAACCTATGGACTGGACAGAGAAGAAGGCGCGGGAGGCGGAGGCGACCTTACGGCGGTGGTATGGGCAAGCTGCACAGGCTGTAGACAACGAAAAACCTTACCAGCCAGTAATTGATGCGCTGGCAGACGATCTAAATACGCACCAGGCTTTGCAAGAAATCCACCAACTATCGCAAGCAGATGATTTGCCGAAGCTG
>JBCCET010000173.1:0-1774 GCA_039030095.1 Pseudomonadota bacterium
ATGCGCCGGGGTCTGTAGCACCACACGCAAACGGGTTCGTGAAAGCACTATCCAGCCGGTTTCCACGGCCGATCGCAACCGTGGCAAAACAGTCAGTGCATTCAGTCTGAGTTTGGGGAACAAGTGGCGCGGTTGACGGGGCTCGAACCCGCGACCTCCGGCGTGACAGGCCGGCACTCTAACCAACTGAGCTACAACCGCGCATACCGTGTGAAACGGTGGAGTGGCCTTCTAGTCGCCGCCCAATACCCCGTCAAGCGGATTTCCCGCCAATTCACAAGTTTCGCGCCGTCGAGCCTTGGCCGAAAACCCTTCGTTAACCTGCAATTGGCAAAGCAAGGACAATACTTTGAAAAAACCGCTCAAACAGATGTCTCAGGGTACCCATGCTTGATGGAGCGCCGCCCTTTCTGGCCCCTCATATCGACCCTTGGCAAATGCGCCCGCCTTTAAGGGCCTGGTTGCGGCAGGTCAGAACGAACATGCTCTGCATGATTCCGGAAGCAGCGTATCATGAAGCGGTTGTTTCTGATCGGCTGGGACCGCTTCGCTGGCATGTTTTGGGCCGGCCCGAAGCCTATGCTCACGTATTTCGTGACTCGCTGGCGAATTATCCGAAGGCGCCAATCATGCACCGCCTGTTGTCGCCCTATCTGGGGCGCGGCATCCTGCTGGCCGCACAAGATGACTGGCATTGGCAACGCCGCGCCATGGCGCCGGCGTTTGCAGGCGGTGGGCTGAAGCGGATGGCGCCCGCAATGCTGCGCGTAGCGATGGATACCGCCGCACGGCTTGCTCAGCAGGCTTCGTCGGCCGATCCGGTTCAAGTCTCCTTCGAGATGCGCGTCACAGCGATGGAGATGGTTCGCCACACGATGTTGGATGCGTTGGCCAGCGACGCAAAGGGTCTTGGATTCGCGCAGATGCCCGATGTCGACGGACTACACGAGTACCGGACTGCGATTCAGGACGGCGTCGACAAATATCTGCAGGATTTCGGGCGCCCGGGACTTGCGGATCTGCTGGATTTGCCAAAGTGGCTGCGACCATCCCGACTGTGGCGGCGGGCACCGACCGAAATGCCACGCGAGTTATTGGCGCGACTGGTTACCGCCAGACGCAACATGGGTGGCCGCGGCTACGACCTATTGAGCATGATGTTGGCCGCGCGCGATCCGGAGACCGGGCGCACCATGAGCGATGAAGAAATACGCGACAATCTGATGACCTTCATTGTTGCAGGATCTGACACCACTGCATTGACGCTGACTTGGGCAATCTATGGCCTGACCCAGATGCCACATTGGGCCGAGCGTTTACGGGACGAGGCTGACACGGCCTTTGAGGTAACGGTAGATGCCGCCGCGTTGCCTGATCATCTGCCGTGGACCCGGCGCTATCTGGATGAGATTCTCAGGCTCTTCCCATCTGCCCCGCTTGTCTTCCGGCAGGCAGCAGAGAATGACTGGATCTGCAACATCCCCGTACGCCGGGGCGACATGATCCTCGCTCCGATCTACGCGCTCCACCGGAACGCCGATCTATGGCCGGAGCCTATGCAGTTCGATCCGGCCCGGTTCGACGGCACCACACGTCGGACAAGATTTAGGTATCTGCCTTTCGGCGCAGGCCCACGTGCCTGCATTGGTGCAGGCTTCGCGATGATGGAGGCGGTGCTCACCCTCGCCGTGCTGGCCCGAAGGCTTGAATTCAAGCTACAAAAGGGCTGGCAAGTCTCGCCGTTGATGATGCTGACACTGAAGCCTGATGGCGG
>JBCCET010000174.1:0-1728 GCA_039030095.1 Pseudomonadota bacterium
CTGTGGACGCATGAAAGCCACCGCGCTGCCTGTGGGCTGTATCGTGCAACGGGCTGGACCCTGACAGGCAGCAAACCGGTGCACTCGTTTGGCGTGGATCTGGTCGAGCAAAGCTGGAGAATTACGCTCTGAACCTCTTGCAATCGGTTCTTCCCTTGGGTACATCGCCCTTCACGGAGCCGCCTTAGCTCAGTTGGTTAGAGCGCTGGATTGTGGATCCAGAGGTCCCCTGTTCAAGCCAGGGAGGCGGTACCACTTCACTCTATCTTTCATTGGCCCAACGCCTGGCCTCGGTGTCAGTCCAGCGTCACAGACTGGCGCAGTTTCCCGGTTGTTTTGTCAAAGATCAAAATGCGCGAGTCGTCGGTGACCACGGCGTACCAGTTCGATCCGATGGTCACGGCCAGTGCACTGGCGCCGTCCGGCAATTCGACCTCGTCAGGCAATGTCGGCGTGCGGTCCGTCAGGCGGATGACAAGCAGCGCAAAAGTCAATAAAACGCCGCCAATCATCACCGCGGTCAACACCATGACCATGCGGCGCAGCAGTTTCAGTTGCGGCGTCTCCTGCGGAATTTCGGGTTCAGAAGGGACGTTCATGGCCACCCGTCGGATCACTTTCAAAATCGCAGCGTCGCCGCCGCCCCGTCTTGATAAGGCGCTTTCACGGGATGTACCAGACGAGGCGCAGTTGTCGCGCACCCGGCTGGTCCATCTGATCAGCGACGGAGACGTTCGGGTTGACGGCATCGTGGTTACCGATGCCAAGGCCCGTGTTGCTGAAGGGGCCGAGATCACGGTCATGATTGCCCCGGTCGAAGACAGCCATATCGGTCCGGAACACATCCCGCTGAACATCGTGCACGAAGATGACGATCTGATCGTTGTCGACAAACCGGCCGGCATGGTGGTGCATCCCGCACCCGGTTCGCCGTCAGGTACTTTGGTCAACGCTCTGCTGCATCACTGCGGTGATGCGCTGGCCGGAGTTGGGGGTGTGAAACGTCCCGGTATTGTTCACCGCATCGACAAGGACACGACCGGGCTGCTGGTGGTTGCCAAAACCGATGCTGCCCATCACGGGTTGGCCGCCCAGTTCCAGGCACATACCGTGGAACGGCAGTATTGCGCACTTTGTTTCGGCGTGCCCGATGCCAGCGATCCGCGCCTGCGCGGGGTCCGGGGCGTCAGCTTCGAAAGCGGTAACATCCTGCGGTTGACCACGCAATTGGCGCGCCACAAGAGCGATCGCCAAAAACAGGCGGTGCTTTTTCTGGGCGGCAAGCACGCCGTGACCCGGGTTCGGGTTGCGAACCGGTTTGGGACACCGCCGGTGCTTGCGCTGATTGACTGCTGGCTTGAAACCGGTCGAACTCATCAGATCCGCGTCCACATGGCCCATGCCGGGCACGGGCTGGTTGGTGATCAGATTTATGGCGGGCGGCGAAAACCGGCCGCAAACGCGCTTTCTCCGGCTGGGGCAGAGGCTGTCGCAGCCTTTCCGCGCCAGGCCCTGCATGCCAGTGTTCTGGGCTTCGAACACCCGGTATCCGGCCAGAATCTGCGATTTGAAGCGCCGATCCCGGCAGACATGCAAGATCTGATCACGGCGCTGACATGAAACGCAAAACCCCGTGATTTCAGCGGCTTTATGTTTCCTTAACGTAAACTTAAGGGCAAAGTGGTAGCCCGCCCTCTTGTATGGGCAGCAAACATGACCCATATCCTA
>JBCCET010000175.1:0-1615 GCA_039030095.1 Pseudomonadota bacterium
CGCGTCCGGGGTGCCGATAGCCCTGTCCGAACCGCTTGCGCGGCGTGAAAAGGTCCCGGCGTTCAGGATGGTTCAAACGGGAAAATGCAGATGCATTGGCGACGCCATCGCCTGCCCGTTGGCGTAGCTCTAACGGATCGGGATCTAACAGAAAAGCCTGTCCGACATTTTAGCGGAAAATATTGTCTTCCTGGTCCGACGGTTCCGCAAAGGGGCTGTCCTCGGTGGGCTGGGAAAACGGGCTGTCGCCTACCCGGTCTTCCTGCGCGGCCGGTTCCGGGTAATAGCTTTCTTCCGGGTGCTGGACTGCGTCTTCGTGGACCGGTTCCGGCTCATGATAGGGCTCCGCAGGTGTTTCGGCAGGATAGACAGGTTCCGGTTCTGGCGCATATTCAGGTTCCGCCGGGACGCCAGCCTGCATCGGCGGCTCTGCCGGATAGGCATCCGCTGCGGGGTCCACTGGCGGCGCAAGCACCGGATCCTGCGGGTAATCAGGCGCCGCTGCTGCGGCCACAAGCGGGGCAGCCACAACCGGGGCCGCTGGCACCGCTGCCACTTCCGGGGCATGGGCCACAAAATCCTCTGCCGCGCCTTGATCCATTGCCCTGCGAAACACCAAAACGGAGTAATAGTTTTCAACCCGGCGTTTTAGAAAACCCGGCTTTTCCTCAACCGGCATGCTGTCGGTCCGAAGGTATTCCCACCCCTGCGCCGCTTCTTCGTTAATCAATTCGGTCATCACAACCGCAAAGCGCCCGGCGGGCGTCTTTACCCCGCGCACCCGTTTGGTGCGGTTGGGCGCTGGAACGACCTTGTACTCATAACGCTGCATGCATTGCCCCCCTATGGGCCCCCTAATGGCCTAACGACGCTTCTAGCGTGCAAGCCCGCAAGGGGGCAAGCAGGAAGGGATTACCCGGTGAGATTGCGCCGACGGCTTTAAATTGGATGCAACAAAAGTGGCTCCAAGCTCGTTGCCTGTGCGGCCAAAGCAAACTGTTTCGCCTGACAAATCAACCTTTAACCTCTTCGGCGTGTCCGTCGAGTGAACTAACCCAGGTTGATTAGATGCAATGAAAGGCAGCTTTGCGGACAAAACTACCGTTCGTTTAGTTTTCACAAATGTCTGCTATATAAATCTAGTTGTGGATCGCATGACGTCCCAACTTGCCAAAAATTGCCCAATTGAATACCCAAAGATTTCAGTCAAGATAAAATGCGTTCGACCACGCGGCGCCCGAAATCATGAGTGGGACCTTCCCAATGTGGGCTTAAGCGGCCACCGTCATAAGCGGGGGACAAGCGACCTTGTTGCAACAACTCCAGCACGCCTAGGTCCTCGCGGTTCAGATCGTCCCACATTTTCAACGTCGCCTCGCGTGCCTCTTTGAAGTCGTCTGACATTGCAGCATCCCCGATCAGGAAGACATGCAATTCTTCACGGGTTTTATCAGGCGCCACCGGGTAGCTGACCAGTGTCTGATGTCAGCGCTTATGGGACCAATTAGGGTCATTTGCTAAGGGAGAGTTTGTTGCTCATCGTAGCCACCGAGGAGTGGACGATGAGAAAGACAACAAAGAGCCCAGGCGAGAAGATCGTCAAAGACATCAAGCG
>JBCCET010000176.1:0-1585 GCA_039030095.1 Pseudomonadota bacterium
ATACGGTTCACGATAAAGGCCGGGAAGTCTTCTGCGGTCGAAGATGTCTTGCCAATTCGGTCCACCACACGCGCAACTGACCTAAAGGTTTCTTCGTCGGTCGCGATGCCGCGGATCAGTTCCACCAACTGCATGATGGGCACGGGGTTCATGAAGTGCAGGCCCATAAAACGTTCCGGGCGATCCGTGCGGCTGGCCAATCGCGTGATAGAGATGGACGAGGTGTTGGACGTTAGGATTGTGTCGTCGTTCACATGCGGCAGGATATCTTCAAAGATCGCCTGCTTTATCCGCTCTTTTTCCGTCGCGGCTTCAATCACCAGATCAACCGCGCCGCTGTCAGCCAAGCTGTTGACAGGCATAATGTTCTTTAACGCGCGGGCCTGATCACTTTCAGTGATTTTGCCGCGTGCGACCGCGCGGCCAAGGTTGATCTCAATTGTTCCAACGGCTTTGCTTAGCGCATCAACGTCGATGTCAAAGAGCCGCACGTCAAAATCAGCGAGCGCGAACACATGGGCTATACCGCTGCCCATTTGACCTGCGCCGATCACGGATACCGTTTGAATGTCTTTGGTCATAGCTAAGGGGTATTAGAACCGGGGCGCCCGTGCAACCTAGCCAAAGCTTGTGCCGCCAGGGGCATCATGGATCGGGATCAGACGGCTGTCGGCGACGGCGGCTTGCCGATGGAACACGATGGCCTGGTATTGCGGGTCGGTAACCATCTCTAAAAATGCGCCCAACGTCGGATAACGTGCGATAAAGGCGATGTGCCATATCTCTTCCACCGGTCCGATGAGCGCCGCTTTTGGAACGCCCCGCCAGATGATCTCTCCCCCAACTCTCTGGAAAATGGGGCTGCTTTCGGCACCGTAGGTTTCATACGCCTCCGCCCCGGTTGCTACCCTTCCATCTTCGTAGCTGGCTTGCGGCTTTAGTTGCACGAGATTGAGCATATTGACGGGCTGTTGCCGGTCCATGGATTTGAAGGCGGCAAATTGCTCAGTCGTCGGGTCAACGTGCATGGGCGAGGTCCTCTTGTTTGCTGGGTCAGAGGGTTCCTCGCCCGGACGTGGGCGTCAAGCGATAACGCAGCGGCGTTTATGCACCCTGTGCACCTAGCCGTCGAATGTCTGAGAGCCATTGCACCACGCGCCCGTCTGACGGGTGACTTGCGCCGGAGAAGTAAGTGACTTTTGACGGCTTTATGCCGACAAACCCAAGGATCTGGCGCCGCACCTGAAACAGAAGCGCGTTGCGATAGATCAGCCAAAAAACCCAACCAGGCGTGTCGGATGTCATGATTACCCGCGCTGTGCGCCCCTGTAGCATCGGCTTTGGCATCTTGCCCGGCTTGACGCGGGTATCAAATGCGCGCCCCGGCAAAAACGCCCGGTCAAACAGCCCCTTTAATTTCGCAGGCAATCCCCCCCACCACATCGGTGTGGACAGCACCACATGTTCGCTCCATTCGAAATTTTTCATGACCTCGTCCAGTTCCGGCTCAAGCGGTTTTTGGTTTTTGTAGCCGCCAAAGCCGTAGTCCGGGTCGAACTCTAGATCATGAATATTGGTGACGCGA
>JBCCET010000177.1:0-1584 GCA_039030095.1 Pseudomonadota bacterium
AGCTCAACAAGCTGGGGTATCAAGGGATCGAAGGGGCCACCGTGTTCTGCAAAATGCGGGGCAACCCGTATGTGGAAGTGATCCATTGGTTCCACCAAATCCTGCAAAACCAGGACAGCGATCTGCACAAGATCGTGGCGCATTTCGACATGGACCCATCAGCGGTTGCCAAAGACATGACCGCCGCACTGGATGCGCTGCCTCGCGGGGCGTCGTCCATCTCTGACCTGTCGGAGCACTTGGAAAACACAGTGGAACGGGCCTGGGTGTACGCCTCGTTGGCTCTTGGATCGCCAGCGGTGCGCACCGGGCATCTTGTCCTCGGCATGACAAAAACCGGCGGGTTGAAGAACGTGCTGACCGGAATGAGTGCTGAGTTCGCCAAGGTGAAAGCGGACGAATTGCTTGACGATTTTGACGATATCTGCGGTGGCTCACCTGAAGATGGTATGGGGCCAAGCGATGGCTCTGCAATTGGTGCCGGTGCGGGCGCTGTACCGGGCGAAGCATCAGGTGCGATGTCGCCTGCTGCCATGGGCAAGGAAGAAGCACTCGACCAATTCTGCAAGGATCTGACGGCACAAGCTGACAGCGGCGAGATGGATGAAATCGTTGGCCGCGACGAAGAAATCCGGCAGCTTGTCGATATCCTTATGCGCCGCCGCCAGAACAACCCGATCCTGACTGGTGAAGCGGGCGTTGGTAAAACCGCCGTGGTCGAGGGTTTTGCTCTGCGGCTTTCCCGCGGTGATGTACCCCCACAGATCCGTGGCGCGCGGCTTTTGGAATTAGACGTGGCGGCCTTGCAGGCTGGCGCATCCATGAAAGGCGAGTTTGAAAACCGCCTGAAGCAGGTGATTGAAGAGGTGCAATCCTCCACCACGCCGATCATCATGTTCATTGATGAAACCCACACGCTGGTGGGCGCAGGTGGTGCGGCTGGTACGGGTGATGCAGCGAACCTGTTAAAACCCGCACTGGCCCGCGGCGAATTGCGTACGATAGGTGCAACGACCTGGGCAGAATACAAAAAGCACATTGAAAAGGACCCGGCACTGACCCGCCGTTTCCAGGTGGTCAAGGTTGATGAACCTGACGTGGACAAAGCCATTTTGATGATGCGCGGCATCGTCGGAATGTTGGAAAAACACCATAAAGTTCAGGTGCTTGATGAGGGTATTGAAGCAGCGGTGAAACTGTCAGCACGGTATATTCCCGCAAGGCAACTACCTGACAAGTCCGTCAGCCTGATCGATACCGCCTGCGCACGAGTGGGTATTTCCCAGCATGCTACACCGCCTGAAGTTGAAGACTGCCAGAAACGCATATCGGCGTTGAAAACAGAGCTCGACATCATCGGGCGCGAAGAGAGTGCAGGATATGAGGTCGGTAGCCGGCGGACTGAAGCGGAAGAAAAGCTAGGCGAAGAAAACACCCGGTTGGAAGAACTGACGGCGAAGTGGACCGCCGAGAAGACAGTTGTGGACGAAATCCTGGACCTGCGCGCAAAGCTGCGTGGAGACGGCGGCAAAGCCGATGGCGAAGGCGCAGAAGAGGTGCCGGAAGGCTCTGCCATGTCTGAGG
>JBCCET010000178.1:0-1538 GCA_039030095.1 Pseudomonadota bacterium
CGGCCAGTGCTGCGGCGGCGTCCATCGGCCAACCCCTGACCCGCCGGGGCCAAAACAGTGCCGTCCGGCTGCTGACCGCCCATGACATGAAAGGATATGCCGAAGCAGATTGGCGCGGATTGACCGCGCCCGGGGCTGTGGCGGCGATCTATATGGGCAAGAAAGCCGCGCGGTTTTTACAAGGCCGTATGCTGATGTTTGGCGCTGATCGGCAAACACCTGTAACCGTCGTTGAAAATGCCTCCCAACCCAATCAGCGGATCCTGCCTACAACATTGATTGGCCTGCCAGACGTGACCGACGGGCTGGAAGGCCCGGCAATCATGCTGTTGGGTCTGGCACCACGTGCTGCGGCAGATGCACTGACACAGCTGACTGAGGATTTCGCCTAAGGCGTAGACAGTGTAAGCCGCCGTTGACACGCGGTGGCGAAGCGGTACACCGGCGCATACCAACCCGGTTTCAAGAGGTGAGCCCGTGCCCGTCCTGCCCGACGCACAAACCGTCACATCAGTGACCCATTATACCGACCGGCTCTTTTCGTTTCGCACGACGCGCCCGGCGTCCCTGCGCTTTCGGTCCGGTGAATTTGTGATGATTGGGCTGATGGGGGATCCGGACCCCAAGACCGGCAAACAAAAACCACTGCTGCGCGCCTATTCCATCGCCTCGCCCGCTTGGGATGAGGAGCTGGAATTCTATTCGATCAAGGTGCCTGACGGCCCGCTTACATCGAAGCTGCAGAACATTCAGGTTGGCGATGAGCTAACCTTGCGCCCAAAACCGGTTGGAACTCTGGTCCATGATGCGTTGCTGCCGGGTAAACGACTTTATCTTTTCGCAACGGGCACGGGATTTGCGCCGTTTGCGTCCCTCCTGCGGGAACCGCAAACCTTTGAAGACTATGAAGAGGTTATTGTCACCCATACCTGCCGAGGCGTGGAAGAACTGACCTACGGGCGCACTTTAATCAAAGCGATGCGCACGGATGCAACCATGCAAGAACTGCTGGGCGCCGATAATCTTGCACGGCTGAAATATTACCCGACCACCACGCGGGAACAGAGCCCAAAAATGGGTCGTATTACCGACCTAATAACTTCAGGCGAGATGTTCACAGACCTGGGCCTGCCGCCGTTTGACCCGGCCCATGACAGGGCGATGATTTGCGGGTCACTGGCGTTCAACCTGGATGTCAAAGCCCTGATGGAAGCCGCCGGTCTGCGCGAAGGCGCGAACTCCGAACCTGCAGAATTTGTGGTGGAAAAGGCTTTTGTGGGCGACGGTGTCTGAAGCGCGCAAGGACGCCGCACCAGAAGACTCGCAATTACGAGTTATACGCAGCATGGTGAGGTAATACGACTTTAAGGTATTGCTCCATGACCCGCTACGTTGCTCCGGCAGAAGAAAATCCTCACGCCCGAACGTGGATGGCATGGCCCTCTTGGAAAGACATCTACATCTACGATGATCGCCAGGACGCGTACTACGACGATGTG
Organism: Pseudomonadota bacterium; assembly: GCA_039030095.1. Lineage (GTDB taxonomy): Bacteria > Pseudomonadota > Alphaproteobacteria > Rhodobacterales > Rhodobacteraceae > Amylibacter. Next base: position 1,500 of record JBCCET010000178.1, read on the forward strand.
AAAGCCACCATCGGGCGGTTGGCCGCTGCGATTGCAGAG